>CAMUPC010000201.1 GCA_947090545.1 uncultured Eubacterium sp.
TATCCTGCTCGATAACGCAGGGGCGAAGCCAAGCGGCACCTTTAGCTGCTGGCTGCAAGCCAGGGCGAACTAGGTGCCGCGCCCGGACGGAGCCACAGTGTAACCGCAGGATGCTTAGGGCTCCTTACATTCTGGAAAAGGAGCCGGAAGGAATCCCCTCTCCCCTCCCTTCGGCGTCCTTTCCTGAAAAAAGTATAACAGTTGATTAAAACAGCCCCACTCTAAAGGATGCAAAAAATATGCAAAAACTCCACAAAAACTCCAGACAGCCACCGCAGCAATTATGCTATGATAGTCACCAAGGAAACAGAAAGGAGTGACTACATGAATCTTTCAATGAACCACATTACGATGATCTACCCGTCCGGCAAAAAGGCGTTGCAGGATGTGTCTGTCTACGCCCAAAGCCCTGGCTTTATTGGGGTGCTGGGGCCGAACGGTGCGGGAAAGACGACGCTTATGAAGCTGCTGATCGCGGGGCTGCTGCCGACGAAGGGTGAGATTTTGCTGGATGGAAAGCCGCTGCTGTCCCAGGAGAAAAGGTTAAAGGAGCAGCTTGGCTATCTGCCGCAGAGCTTTGGGCTGTATGAGGAGCTGACGGTCTGGCAGTTTTTGGATTATATGGCGGCGTTAAAGGGTGTAAAGGGAAAAGCGGCGATTGAAGAAGTGCTGATGCGGACGAACCTGACGGAGCGTAAGCGGGCGCGTATCCGCAGCCTTTCGGGTGGGCAGCGCCAGAGGGTTGGTATTGCGCAGGCGCTTTTGGGCGATCCGAAGCTGATTATTTTGGATGAGCCTACGGTTGGGCTAGACCCGGAGGAGCGTGTGAAGTTTCGGAATATTTTTTCGGAGATGGCGCAGAATAAGATTATTTTGCTGTCGACGCATATTGTAGAGGATGTGCAGGCGGTTTGCGGCAGGGTGCTTGTGATTTATGACGGGATGGTGCTGTATGACGGCAGCCCGTCGGCGCTGATCCAGGAGACCGAAGGGCATGTCGGGGTGTATTTGTCCAGGGACGGGCAGACGGTTTTTGACGGCTGTCAGGTTGTATCCAAGGTCAATGTGGCAGATGGTATCCAGTGCCGGGTTGTAGCTCAGGAGCTGCCGGAGTGTGCACGGCAAACGGAGCCGACGCTGGAGGATGCTTATTTGTACTGCATCCATCGGGAAGGAGGCAGACAATGAGCTTGGTTTCTCTGTACCGGGTGGAGCTTGGCAGGCTGTTTTTTTCAAGGCTTGTCTGTGCCGGCGTGGTGTTAAGCGGATTGACGCCGTTTCTTGGAATGATTGGAAATGAATCCAGCTTTGGCATGTCGGATGAATGGATTGCGGCGCCCGTGCTGACGGCTGCGACAGTCAGCGCGATGCTCTGGGCGGTGCTTATGATTTTGGAAGCAAGCCGGCTGCACCGCAGCGGTGTGTATCTGCTGACCGATGCGGCAGCATCGCCGCGTGTGCTCGCTGTGGCGAGGATGGCTGCGGTTATGACGGTGACGGCTGCGGTTACGGTTTTGTGTGCCGTTGTTTACCTGCCGTATACGGCTGTAAACATGGAATATTTGTTTGATCCGGTGTTTTATGTAGCGAATTATCTGATTTTTATGCTGCCGACCGTGTGGATTTCCGTGCTGTTTGCGGATGCGTTTTACCAGATCACAAGACGGGTGGAGATGTCTGTCATACTGTATGCGGCGCTTGCGTATTTTAATTTCAGCGGATATGCGCAGGACGACTATTTTATGCGCTGGCTGGACCCGTATGTGCTCACCTATTCGGATGGATTTCAAAGCTGGTGGTTTTTGCGGGTCGGGTTTTATACGAGGCTTTTGTGGCTGTGCCTGGCGTTCGGGCTGTGGATCTTTTCGCTGCTTTGTGTCCGTAAATATGAAAAAAATATTGCGGTGTCGTTTGTGCGGGGGATGCGCAGGGTATATCTGCCTGTGCTTGCCGTGTGTTTTGCGGCTGCGGGAGCCGGGCTTTGGAAGTATCAGCCGTTTATCGACCATGAGACAGATGCAGAGGCGAACAGGATGATTGACTCGCCGACGACAAAAGCGAGTGCGATCCGGTATTTTCTGACGGCGGAACCGGTAACCGGGCGGCTTTCTGGCAGGGCGGAGTATGATGTAAAGGAGCCTTATACGGGGGAGGATAAGCTGTACTTAAATCCCGGCTACCGGGTCAGCCGGATGACTTACGGCGGCAGGGAGATTTCGTTTCGTACTGTGGACGACGACAATGCGGGCGTGCGTTCGACGTATTTTACGATCCCTGAGAAAAAGGAGGGGACGCTGGCCGTTGAATTTAGCGGGCTGCCGCAGCTAAGAAAGACTCATGCGGCTTATATTATATCGGCGTTTATTGACTGGGAAAGCATTCAGCTTGGGATGCGTTCTGCGGTGCCTTTGCTCAATTACGCGTGCAGGGACGGGGCTGAGGTGGAGGTCACGATTCCAGGCGCGCTGACGCCGTATTTAAACGATCTGCCGATGGACGAATATACCGAGTGCGAAAACGGCATGAAAACGTGGAAGGGAAGGATCACAGAGGACGCCATTTACAATTTTGTAGCCGGAGTGTACGAGACAGATACGTTTACCGCAGCCGATACGAACATTCATTTTGTATATGGGAAGGCGTATGAGGAAGCGGTGGAGCAGTATGATGTCAGGCAGGCGGTGAAAGATGTGTTTGCCTATTGCTCAAAGCACTATGGGGCGCTTGGGTTTACGCAGGATCAGACGATGCGGCTCCAGCAGGTGACGGCAATGCTGATGGGCGGACAGGCGCGCGAGGGATATTTGGAGTGGTTTGAGACGGTGCTCTCGCCGATGACGCTTGCGGATGCGGACAAGGGCGCCAGCGCCACGGAAGTCTTTATCCATGAAATGATCCATCAGTGGTGGGGCGGCTACGGGCTGGAATGCAGCCAGGAGGATTCCGAGGTTTGGTCAGAAGAGGGGATCACGGTCTATGCGACCTACCGTCTTGTAAAGGAAAAATACGGCGAACTGTATGCAAAGCAGTATTACGTCGACGACTGGCGCAAAACGGTAGAGATGCAGGAGCGGAATTTTTACAACAGGCATCCCGAATATCTGGAGCATCTCCCGGAAAAATACCGGACACAGCTATCAATGGAAAACGAAGGCATAAACTGGTACGACCGTATGCCGCTGATGATCCTAAAGGCGGAAAAGCTGGTCGGCGGGGAAGAACGCATGGACCAGATTATGCAGAAAATGTATGCGGACAGAGAGGATTACCGCCAGATTGGGTTTACGTATGGGGATTTCCTGGATTACTGCGGGCTGTCGGAAAGCGATCTGGAGCTTACGCCTGCGGATTACATGACGAAAGAGGAGGATGCCGGAGCATGAAAAAGCTGTTTTATTATGAATTGCGCAGAGTGTTGTTTTGCTGGATGTTTCCGTCGATGCTTGTTGTAAACGGGCTGTATGCCTGGTATGTGCTGACGACGGACCTGATTCGCGGGGTTGCGTATACGGCGCCGTTTTCGGTCTGGAGCTGCTGCGCTTATCTCGGAAAAACGATGCCTGTTGCGTCCGTTACGGTGCTGCTGGTCCTTTCCGGCTATTACAGCAAAAAGCAAAAGCAGGTCGAAATACTGACGTCCGCGGCGCCCGTGACAGGCGCGCAGCATCTGTTTGTGCGAAGCGCGGTGCTTACGGTATGCTTTATACTTGTATCCGCGGTGATTATGGCGGTGGCGGTGTTTTTTTACAGCAGTTTTTTTCAGTTTTATGATTATGCGGGGTATGTGCTGCCGGGGCTGCTTTTACTGCTGCCGTGCTTTTTTGCGGTGCTTGGAGCGGGGCATCTGCTGGCGGGGGTGCATCCGGGGTTATGCTATGTGCTGATGGGGATTTGTTTTGTTGTGGGACTGTCCGCGCCGGACGGGGTGTGGGACTTGTTTGGCGCGGGGTATTTTGCGGCGTATCCGATGACGCTTGCGCCGGGTGCAGGCGGTGAGCCGGAGTACCGGATGCAGGCGGAGTGGGCTGCGGTGAGGGTGCTTTATCTTGTGATTGGGATTTTGATGCTGGTTTGGAAGGGGAGGGGGATGAAGCGGAAAATGACGAAGGCGTAGACATTTGATAAAAATAACTACAATCCAGTTTTATGTAGGTTCGGAGGATAAAAACATGAAAAAACAATTAAACATCGCTCTGTTGCAGATCAAACCATGCAGCACCTTAGAAGAAAACCTGCACAAAGGCGTTCAGGCATGTAAAAAGGCAAAACTGCTTGGGGCAGATCTTGCATTGTTTCCTGAAATGTGGAGCAATGGGTATCATATTTACGGGCGTCCGGTAGAAGAATGGACTGCCGAAGCAATTTCCTTGCAAAGCGATTTTGTAGCAGCCTTTGGCAGCCTTGCAAAAGAACAAAACATGGCAGTCGGGATTACGCTGCTGGAACAATACGGGAGCCATCCGCGCAATACGCTGGTTTTGTTTGACCGGTTTGGGGAACAAAAGCTTACTTATGCAAAGGTGCACACCTGCGATTTTGATGTTGAGCGGAATCTGACGCCCGGACAGGAGTTTACGGTCTGCTGCCTGGATACGCCATGCGGCGAGGTGCAGGTCGGCGCGATGATCTGCTACGACAGGGAGTTCCCGGAAAGCGCCAGGATTCTGATGCTCAAGGGTGCCGAGCTGATTTTGGTTCCCAATGCATGTCCGATGGAAATAAACCGCCTTTCGCAGCTTCGCGCCAGGGCGTTTGAAAATATGCTTGCGGTAGCAACCTGCAATTACCCGGAAGGGGTTCCTGACTGTAACGGCGGTTCCAGTGTTTTTGACGGGGTTGCTTATGTGCCGGAATCGGAAGGCGCGAGGGATACCTGTATTTTGCAGGCAGGCGCAGGCGAAGGGATTTTTGTTGCCAGGCTGGATTTGGACAAGCTTCGCAGCTATCGGGAAACAGAGGTACATGGAAATGCCTATCGGCGGCCGGAAATATATGGAAGATTGTGCGGGGATGAGGTTGCTTATCCGTTTGTGAGGGAGCGACGCTGAAAGGATTGCATTCACGGAGACAGAGGTTTTTTAGTTTTCCGCTTCCTTTCCAAATACAGTCTTGACAATTTTTTCGCGGGGGGGGGTATAATGGAAAAAGCTGGTGCATCCGGCAAAAAATAGCAAAGGGGAGAAAAAAATGAAAAAAGGCTTAAAGCAAAGGCTGGCTGCGGCTGCATTGTCGGCAGTGATGGCAGTTACAGCAGGCGCTGTGACCAATGGAATGCCTGCATATGCCGCGGCGAAGAAACCGTATGTCAGCCTAAGGACGGCATACAAGACCTTAAAGGTGAATGAAACAAACAAAATGACGCTGAAAAACAATACGGCTGGCTGGAAGATTACAAAGGTGGCGACCGAGGACAGGACGGTTGCGATGGTTTATAAAAAAACCGCTTCCAGCTTTATGGTAAAGGGCAAGTCTGCCGGCAGGACAACGGTAAAGGCAAGGCTTCGCACAACGTCAAGAAAGAAGCATAACAGCAAGCTTGTAAAATGTACAGTAAACGTGCTTCCAGGCGCGCCGACGGCGCCGTCTGTGCCGGACGAGCCGCAGGTTTCGGTTTTGGAGACAAAGAAAAGCGTTGCGACACAGGAGCAGCTTCAGGCGGCGTTGGCGGACAGCCGCCTGACGGAAATTACGATCGATACAAAGGAAAAGACAAGCCTTGTGATTCCGCAGGGCGACCATTCAGCTACAGCGCTGATTGTAAAAGCACCGCAGGCTCATATTGAAAACAACGCCAAATTCAAATCGATCGACGTCGAGCAGATTGCAGCGGATACCTGGCAGGAAAACGCCAGCGGCAACACCCTGCGGATTTCGGCAACCTCCGCACGCATTATCGTAGGCGCAGGCGGGCAGATCCGCGATATTACGTTTACTGGCGCACAGGCAAATGCAAAGCTTGTAGTAAACGGTACTGTGGAAAACGTAACGGTCAGTGCCAAGATGTCCCTGGACATTTCCAGCGACCTGGACAAGAAGCCAACGGTTCCGGTAACGATTGGTGCCGGGGCGCAGGGAACAGACATAACAGCGCAGACGCCGCTGGATGTAACGGTAAAAGCAGCCGACGCAGTGCTGAACTTTAAAAACGGCTCCGAAGGAAGCAAGGTAAAGGCAGAAGTCAAAGCAACAGTGAATAATGCCAGCAAAGCAAGCGTTGCCGTAACAGATGCAAAGAATAAAGTACACCAGATTCAGGCTGGAGGGCACGGCGTAGTTAATGAAACAATAACGTCATATACACCGTCAGTCTCTGCCGGTTCAGACGGGGGAGGTTCTTCTTCGGCCACACCGTCGGTGACGTATTATACGGTCAGCTTTGACGGCAAGGAAGTGCGCGTGCGCGCAGGCGATACCTTAAGGGAAAGCGATGTCCCGACAAGAAACCCGAGAAATGGAGACGGCTATAAATTCAGCGGCTGGTATTATGCCGACGGAAAGGACGAAAACGGAAATACCAAGCTTACAAAATTTGACTTAAGTTCAGCGATTAACCGCAATATTGAACTTATGGCAAGATGGGGCATGACAGAAGAAGATCGGGTGTTAGATGTTTTAGGAACCGTTTTTGTCACATCCGGGTCGGCGATTACCGTGGATTTGTCGCGTTCCAATGCGATAGTTAAGATTCTGGATGGCGAGTCAATGGCGGATTTTATAAAATTCAACGATACAGCAGTCACAGCAGCCGAAGGCACAGTAGAAGTAAATGCAAAGGATGGGAAGTTAGAGATCGTGATTCAGGCGCTGGTAAATGACAGACGGTTTCGGACAGAGATTCCAATGCCGGAAGGAGCGGAAAACGGTATCCAAATCAATTTGGCAGGATGTGTCTGGAGTAACTATGCCGGAGAGGAAATTGGTGTATCCAGCCAGGAAGAGTTAAACGCCGCGCTGCTTGACAGAAGCTATAGAGTCATTTCCGTTAATACACAGGGTGCTCTTCATCTTAAGATTGACAGTATGGATCGGTCTGATGCCCGGATATATTTTAATACACCAAATGCTGTGATCGAAAATCATGCCGTTTTGGGCGAAGCATTTATCCAGGCAGAAAACTGTGCATGGACAGAGTATGCAAAGGGCAGCAAGCTTCATGTACTGTATCATACGTCAAGTGTGACAGTGGCGGAAGGAGCGGAAGTGAAACAGGCTGTCTTTAATTGGGGAGGCGACGGAAGCCTGACGGTAAATGGAGTTGTTAATCAAATCAATTTGTGGAATGACAGGGAAGCAGAAGATACAAAGAAGATTCATGTAGCTGTTTCTGGGACATCAGCAGCAAACACGCCGCTTTTTATTTTCAGGCAGGAATGCATGGTAACGGCTCAGATTCCTCTGGATGTAACAGTTTATGAAACAGCTCCGCGCTGTATTGTAAACTTTGAGCCTGGCGCTGCAAACAGCACGGTATCTGCGTTTGTTGAAGTTGAGGCAAACAATCACAGCGGAGGGGAGATTATAGTGAAAGAAACGGGAAAATAAGGCGGAAGATTAGGTGCGTTTTTTGGCAGAGGGACGCTGGAGGAAGGGGAGCGGGGCTTGCTTCCTGTTCCGGTTCCAAAATG
>CAMUPC010000202.1 GCA_947090545.1 uncultured Eubacterium sp.
TGCTGGCTGCAAGCCAGGGCGAACTAGGTGCCGCGCCCGGACGGTGCCACAGAGTAACCGCAGGATGCTTAGCGCTTCTTAACCTTCTGGAACGGACGCAGCCAGGGCGTGCCAATCCCCTCTCCCAGCGTCCCTCATCCACAAATCACCTATTGTTCTTCCGAAACGTATTCAAGCACCCAATCACTACCACCACTGCAATCCCAATCACAACCGCAAGCTTCCCATTCGCCGTAGGCCCCTCCGCACTGGAAGCCAGCCCAAAATTATGCGCAAAAGCCGCTCCTGCCATCAATCCCACAATCGTAACCGCACTGTCCGAATTGCCTTCTCCTGCAAGCACCAACTGGCGCAGCGGGCAGCCGCCCAGCAGGACGCACCCAAACCCGGCAAGCAGCATCCCAAGGAAATTCCACAGCCCGTCCGTATGTGCAACCGGCTGTCCGGCAATGCCGAGCATAAAATAACTGCCCTCAGTAACTGCGCCCAGTATAACATTACAGGCAAGCGCACTTACAAAAATCGCCGCAAAGCCAGCCAGCAGCTTGGTTTCACGGAATAGTACAGCGTCGCGGATGCCGCCGACCATACAGAGCCTTGTGCGCTGCGCAAATGCGCCTACCGCAAGCCCTGCTGCAAGGCTGATCCAGATCGCGGCATGTTTGGCGCCAGGCCCGCCGCCTGCTTCGGTAAAATGCAGCACGGAAGGGACTGCTGCCAGAAGAAGCAGCACCGCTGCCTGTACCGCCAGAAACAGCCTGCCTTCCAGTACTGGCAGGCGGTATGTACGCCCAAGGGAATACCCGTTGTTCAGGAAAAATACGCCTGCCAGAATGCCGCAGACAAACCCGCCCAGCCCAAACAGCGCATTCAGGTCGCCGCCTGCAAGCCGCAGAATCATCCGAAACGGGCATCCTAAAAACATCAGGCATCCAACCATTACAAAAAATCCAAGCACAAACCTGGTGAGCGGGGAACTGCCGCCTCTGGACACCAGCTCCCTGCGGCTCATCGCAATCAAAAAGCTGCCTGCTACCAACCCGATAATTTCCGGGCGTACATACTGCACCGCCGCCGCTGCATGAAGCCCAAGCGCGCCAGCCGTATCCCGCAGAAAACAGGCGATGCAAAAGCCCATATTTGCCGGATTGCCAAACCATACCAGCAGGGACGAAATAATACCGATTGCAAGCCCTGCAAAAATAATGCTGATTTTTTCTTTTTTCAAATCCATAAGAACGCTCCTTTTCTCTTTCTGTTTCCATGCCCGTTTTGCCTTGCGGTTATCCTGAAACAGTAGTTATGAAAAAATCATGGAAAAGCCAACATTCCTGGCTGATTTTTCCAATAATTTTTTCTTATGATAATTTTTTCTTATAATAAAAATTATAGCATATACTGTCGCATTCTGCCAATTGCAATTATAAATGATCACCGTCCTTTTATTTGATTTTATAATAAATCTATGATAAAATGTAATAAAAACACCGATTTCTGAAAGGAGGGCTCCCTATGGATGCGATCTATTTCGACAACGCCAGCACCACCTTCCCCAAACCGCAGGCAGTAGCCGACACAGTTTACCAATATCTGACAAAGGAAGGCTGCAACATCAACCGCGGCGGCTATGGAAAAGCCTATCAGACCGCCGAAGCCGTATACGAAACAAGAGAACAGCTCAGCCGTTTGTTTGGCTGTGAAAACTGCAAAAATGTCGTTTTTACCAAAAATGCGACCGAAAGCCTGAACGTCCTGCTCAAAGGCTTCCTAAGGCACGGCGACCATGTGCTCGTCTCTTCCATGGAGCATAATGCGGTGATGCGCCCTCTCGTACAGCTTGCGCAAAACGGCATCACTTTTTCGCGGATTCCATGTACACCAGAAGGAGAGCTGTGCCTGGACGCCCTGCCCGGGCTGCTCACGCCCCAGACACGCGCCGTGATCCTAACACATGCCAGCAATGTATGCGGTACGCTGCTGCCGCTTTCCGAGGTGGGAGAATTTTGCACCAGGCACGGGCTGTGTTTTTTTGCAGACACCTCACAGACGGCTGGCGTTGTGCCGATTTCCATGGAAGAAATGCACATTGACGCCCTCGCGTTCACCGGGCACAAAGGGCTTTTGGGGCCGCAGGGCATCGGGGGCTTTCTGCTGCGTGAATGCATGATCAGCAAGATTGAGCCTTTGCTGTCCGGCGGTACAGGCAGCATCAGCCATACAGAAGAGATCCCCTCTTTTATGCCCGACCGCTTTGAACCAGGCACGTTAAACCTGCCCGGCATCCTTGGGCTGTCCGCGGCGCTGCGCTGGCTGAATGAAACTGGAATCGACCGTATCCGCGCCCATGAGCTCGGCCTTACCGAGCATTTTCTAGGCGGCATACGTAAAATCCCGCAAATCCGTATCATCGGAAAGCAGACTGTAACAGGACGCACCGGAGTCGTATCCATACAGACCCTCAGCAAAGACCTGGCACAAGCAGCCTGGGAGCTGGATGAGCAGTACGGGATTATGACACGTACCGGGCTGCACTGCGCGCCTTTTGCCCATAAAACACTTGGTACATTCCCTGTCGGGACGATCCGCTTTTCCTTTGGATGGTGGAATACACACCAGGAAATTGACGCTGCACTGCAAGCGCTTTCGGCAATTGCCAAATAACCGCAGACTGTACATGAGGATTTTTTATGGAATTAAAACAACTAAAATCATATATTTCAGTCGTCGAATGCCAAAGCTTCACAAAAGCCGCCAAAAAGCTCTTCCTGTCCCAGCCTACGGTCAGCACCCATATCCAAAAGCTGGAGGAAGAACTGCATACGAGGCTGATCAAACGCACCACCAAGCAGATCGAAGTCACGCCGCGCGGCAGGGAGCTGTACGACTGTGCCTGTGAAATGATGAAACGATGGGACAACCTACAGCAGCACTGGAACAATGAGACAAAACAGATGATCCGCATTGGCGCCTCCACGATCCCATCCGCCTATATTTTGCCGCAATTGCTGCCGGCTTACGGAAAGACGCATCCCGGGACTTACTTTTCCATTTATCAAAGCAACAGCCAGGAAATCCTTACGCGGCTGCAACAAGGGGATTTTGACATTGGTTTGATCGGTATGCCAGTACAGGACAGCGCCCTTGCCTGCATTCCATTTTACCAGGACCGCATGGTCATCATTACCCCGGTCAGCGAATATTTCCTGTCTTTAAAGCAGCAGGAGCCAGTCCCTGTCAAAACACTGCTGCGCTCTCCGATCATCCTGCGTGAAAAACGCAGCGGCAGCAGAAAGAGCGCTGACCGTTTTTTAGAAAGCCTGCACATCCAGGAAGAAGATTTGCAGGTTGCCGCGCGCATCAACGACCAGGAAGCAATTAAAAACCTGGTTGCGCAGGGGCTTGGGATTTCGATCCTCTCGGAGTGCGCCGCCAGGAACTTTGAGAATGAAAAACGTATCCTGGTCTTTGAGCTTCCAAACGAAACGTCGCGGCGCAGCCTGTCTGTCATTTATCCGAAAAATGATATGATGCATCCGTGCCTGAAGCAGTTTGTTTCTTTTGTGATGCAGTTTTATACGGTTCCAGAGGATGGAGCGGCGGATTGATTTTGAGTCCATCCCGTGTGCAAAATCTGCGAAATGATCTATTTTTATATACGCACAAGGTTTCATGCCAGCCCCATTGTTTTAAAAGCAGGAAACCATTTCTGATTCCCTGCTTTCATGGTACTGATAAGTTATAAAAACATAAGGATACAGGAATGGCACTGTCAATTCCTGTACCGACATCATTTTACTGAATGCCTTTACTGATAGCCATTCACATCCAGAAACAGACAATCCCCATCTTTGGTCACTCCCACAATCGTTTGACCGTCAACGATCAGGCCTGCCACATCCTGCCATCTGCCAAGAGCCTCCTGAATTGCAGCCGTAGATTGTCCGCCATTGTCCGCGTAGTCTATCCTCCCGTCACTCCTTAACCCTGCAACAAAATTAAACCCGTGGCGCACTGCCGTCAGATTGTTCCACTCCGACACGTCGGGCGCTTCGATATCCCTCCACCACAGCACTGCTTCGCCGTTTTCTTTCAGCCCTGCACACCGTGCTGCGGTTTCGGATGCGCTGATAGCAGCAATATCGCCGCCGTCATACACGTTTTCCATCCCGTCATACATGTGTTCATGCATGTAGTAAACGTTCCCGCCCTCCGTCAGCACGTAACTGCCCGAGAGCGCCGCCGGTGTTTCCCCGGGCAGGGAAACACGCTTGAAATCATCCTCATCTTCACACAGCAGTTCCCCGGATTGGAGCAGCGCCATAAAATCCAGAAACTCCAGGCTCCCGTTAACGCCAAGAAACGGCTCCGTTTTGTTATATTCCAGCGCTTTTCCAGCCATATATCTGCAATAGCCTGCCATGAGCGGAAGATTGTCTTTATCCGGCGGAAGATCCTGCCCATCATAAAAAAGGCTTCCGTCCTCCATCAGCACACAAAGCTGTTCACCGGAAAATACCTGCGCCGCCATCCCGTCCAATCCCATGTCCGACCATGTATGGGTGTCCGTATGATATTCATAGAGAACGCCGTTATCAATTTTCAACGGTATCACATTGGTGCTGTCTGTCTTTTCTGAATAGCGGAACAAAAGCGCAGACTGATTGGGATTTGCGGGCTGGTTTTCGTTCTGCCGGAAACCACCGTACAGCAGGGCAATAAACAATGCCGCCACACATGCTGTACGGATTACTTTCTTTTGGAAATGCCTATTCATATGATGCTCCTACTTATCATTGAAATAAATGTTTCGTGAATCATTGCCAAGTACCTATCCTTCCACCGCATCCAACACTGCCCGCACCACTTCCTCCTGCTGCCCATCCGTCAGCCCCGGATACAGCGGCAGGCTGATCAGGCGGCTGTACACCTGCTCTGCATTCGGACAGCAGACATCCTGATAGCCATGTTTTCTGTAATACGGATGAAAATACACCGGAATATAATGCACATTGACTCCGATCCCCTTTGCGCGAAGCGTATCAAACACCTGTTTTCTGTCACAGCCATCCACCTGGATCATATAAAGGTGCCAGCCGCTCTCCGTCTCTGGCAGTTGGTACGGCGTAACGATATGTGCATTGTCCGCAAACGCCTTATCATACTGATGTGCCAGTTCTCTCCTGCGTGCCAGAAAGCGGTCCAGCTTCTTCATCTGGCTGCACCCCAGGGCACACTGGATATCAGTAATCCGGTAATTATACCCAAGCTTTATCTGTTCATAATACCAGTCTCCCGTTTCCAGCCCGCCGTTTGGAGCGGCTCCCTGCTCAGCCCTTTGGTTTTCGGCAATCAAATCTGCATCCCTTGTAATCCCATGGCTGCGAAACAGCCTGATTTTCTGCCAGTATTTCTCATCATTGGTCACAACCATCCCGCCTTCTCCTGTCGTTACCGGCTTTACTGGATGGAAGCTGAATGTCGTCAGGTCTGCCACCGTGCCAACTTTTTTTCCCTTGTACACTGCTCCCAGCGCGTGTGCCGCGTCCTCGATCAGCGTAAGATGGTACTCGTCTGTGACCTTGCGGACTGCATCGAGGTCGCATGGCTGCCCGGTCAGGTCAACGGCAATCACCGCCTTTGTCTTTTCCGTGATCTTTCGCTTGATATCCTCCGGGTCGATATTGTAGGTGTCCGGGCGGATATCTGCAAATACGGGCTTTCCGCCGCAGTAGAGGACGCAGTTTGCGGATGCGGCAAAGGTCAGCGGTGTTGTAATCACCTCATCGCCTGGCTGGATGCCGGCGGCATAGCAGGCTGCGTGGAGCGCGGCTGTGCCGTTGGATACGGCGGCTGCGTGAGCTGTGCCGACGTAGGATGCAACGGTGTGTTCAAATTCTTCGATTTTAGGGCCTGTAGTCAGATAGTCGCTGCGCAGTGCTTCTGCAACGGCTTGGATGTCGTCTGCATCAATGGATTGTGTGCTGTATGGAATTGTCATGGTATTTTGTTCACTCCTCTGTCTTAGTTTTGTTTGTTTATCTGATTTCGTGATCAGTTACTTTCCTTGATTATACCACGCTCTTTTGTTCTTTGCCACCATTAAGTGAAAGACTCCGTAAGATGCATCCTGGCAAATGGCACGCTAAGCGGGACAATATCTGTCTTGCCTTGATAAAACAGAGGATAAATCACGCTTGAAAAATGAATTGTAAATCTTAAAAAGAGGATGCCAATTGGTATCCTCTTTACATTTGAATGCATCCATTAATAAAGTTCTGCCAAAAGCGAATGACAGTGCACAAGACCATATTTCTGGCAGCTACTCTGCTATTTCACACTGTACAAACTATCTGAAAGCTGCTCTACTTCCGCAACAGTAAGCCCTGTATCTTCTGCGATTTCTTCCATCGTCATTTTTCCTCTTTTCAGCATTCTGAGCGCTGTTTCTCTCTGGTTTTGACCAATCCCCTGGTTCAATATCGCTCTTGCGCTTGTTTCTATCAATGCCCCGCTCATCATATCACCTACACCTTTCCGCACATTCTCATACTTCCGTGCAATCTCCTTCATCACATCGCCGGAAAGCTCAATAATCGTCCGCTTGTCAAACGCCCCGATCTCTCCCTGCTGCTCCAGCCCGTCAAGCCTTTCTAAAATCTCCTGGTACTCCGCTTTTAATCCCGCCAGCTTCTGTCCATTACAGTTATACTCCGGGAAGCTTTTCTCATGGGAAAAGATGTAAAACGGGACCAGCATCAGCAGGCGTTTTTCAAAAATATCATCCAGCGAGTACGCCTGCACTTTCATAACCGGGACATCGTACTGGACCGTCCCGCCCGGCGTGACAATCACATATTTCATTTTGTCTGGCGTCTTTTTATAAGACCGAAGGTACAAAACCGCTGTATTTGGAAACGTAACAGTCAGTGTTTCCTCTGTGGCTTCGCCCTCGTCAAGCGCGATCTGCGCGTCATACTCAAAAAGCCTTATCATTATTTTCCCATCCGGCAGGCTGCTCTCGCACTCTACATGGTATTTCTTCGGTACTTTTCCAAAAACCGTAAAATTCGTGTCCGTAATCCGTTCTTTATCTGCTTCGTCCTGCTGCCCCAAAAAATGCTCATTCGGAAAAAAGCGGATTTCTTCCTCCCCTGTATAGGCTTCGCCGAATATTTCGTTAATCACGGGCAGGACCAGCTTCCGGCAGTCATTGATGATTGTTCGGAATACCCCGTCATAAATATTTCCCATCTGAATCGCCTCTTTTCCTTTATTTGAACATGCCATCTTTTCATTTTAAATTCAATTTTCTTATCCATTCTGTGTTTGAAGCACGGCACAAGCTGTACAAAAGTGCCGTTATTTTTTGCAGGATTTGGGTATTCCACTATTTCACACTGTACAAACTATCTGAAAGCTGCCCTACTTCCGCAACAGTAAGCCCTGTATCTTCTGCGATTTCTTCCGTTGTCATTTTTCCTCTTTTCAACATTTTGAGTGCCGTTTCTCTTTGGTTTTGATCAATCCCTTGGCTAATCCCCTGGTTCAATATCGCCCTCGCGCTTGTTTCTATCAATGCCCCGCTCATCATATCACCTACACCTTTCCGCACAT
>CAMUPC010000203.1 GCA_947090545.1 uncultured Eubacterium sp.
TGCCTTTAAAATTCTTTTTTCAATCCGTGTATTTTCCGTGTATTTTTTATCTATGCAATTAAATAAAGCCTTAAAAAACAAGGCTTTTTGTGTCTTATCCATTCTATTATAGGTATCAATTGTATAATTACTGATTTTGATACAGTTTTAGACTTAACAAGTCACCTTTTTACTTCTCTGTGCGTGTTACTATTAAAAGGAGGTGAAAGCATGAGCCTAGAAAAAACAGCAGCAGATTACAGCGATCTGCTGTACAAAATCTGCATTGTCATGCTGCGCAGCGAACAGGATGCACAGGACGTAATTCAGGAAACATTCTGCAAATATTTGGAGAAAAACCCAAGCTTTACAGATACAGAACATGAAAAAGCATGGCTGGTAAAAGTAGCGGCAAACCGCTGCAAAGACCTGCTGCGTTTCAGGCTGCGACATCCGCAGGTCTCGATCGATACTCTGGCAGACAGTCTGATTACAAATCCAGATCAGCATGAGACATTCATAGAACTTTTAGAACTGCCCCTCAAGCAGAGAACCGTTATCTATCTTTATTATGTGGAAGGCTATCAGGTCAAAGAGATTGCCGAGCTGCTGGGCATTTCCATATGGGCAGTAAAAAAACGGATGCAGCGCGGCCGGGAACAGCTGCGGGTATTATGGAAGGAGGAATGGTGCAGATGAACATCATCAAATTAAAGGAAACTATGAACCAGATACATATCCCAAAAGAAATGCAGGAGGAAATCATAGTAAATGTAAAAAATCAGCTGGCAAAAAGGCGGAAAAAAGCAGCTCTTCTGAAAAAAATAGCTGCATCAGCTGCCGCGCTTGCTCTGATTTTAGGAGCCGCTGTCCCCATTCAGGCAGGCATCCGGTATCTGCTGAAAGACCGGCTGGAGAGCATTCCAGCTAAGGAACTTAAGACGATCAATCAAATGCTGCAAAATCAGAGTGATGTGCAGGCAGATCGATATTCCAGAGAGCTTTCCAAAGAAGAGAAAAAACGCATGAAACAGCTGGAAGAATCTTACCTCGGCGGTAAATTCCCAGAACATACAATTCCTCTGACAGACAGCTTGGAAATAGCTCCAAAAGATCTGCTTTGCTATAATACCGATACGGGAACCTTCTGTCTGCCAAAACAGATTCTGACTGATGAAGAACTGCTGCAAATCATAGATTTTAACTATACAACAGACTATGCCATTGCAAAAGGATCATCTGCACAGAATGCAAAAAAAGAGCAGTCAGCAGAAGAAAACCGCATCAAAGCAGCAATTCAGGATGAAGGCGGCATTTCTAAGCAGGATGCTCTAAATGCGGCTGCCGTATATCTAAAATCAGAATTTGGACTGTCCGCTGAAGGCCTGGAATTTGATTTGTTTTTAGATGAAAATCCTGAGCATATAATGGTCTATCATGTCAGTTATGAGACGCAGGATAACATTGCTTTTTATTCTTATGGAATCGATATCAGCGCTAAAGATGGAAGACTGTTAGACACTAGCTGTGCCAGACTGCCCAGATAATGTCTCAGGCAGCAGCATTCATCTAATGAGAAAGTGCGCGGAGGGCTTGATATGAGTAAGGAACCCATTATTGAAACAGACAGGTTAATTTTGCATCCTATCACACCAAAAAACTAAACAACTCGCCGCCTATGAGCGGCACAACTAAGCAGGAAACTGAAAAAGTTATCCTGCTTTTTCTATGCCCAGAATCCGCTGTTTCTGCCGCCTATCAGAGCGGTGAGAATCTGTTCTCTGAATACGGCCAAGAGCAGAAATACTATCCCTACAAGAATGAAGTCACCCACAAGGAAATCCTGCTCCCACCCCACGCCCATATCCTGTTTCCGGTATCCGCTTCTTTGCCGCAGCCAGCCTGCCGATGCTGGTTATTTTTTATTTTACCGTATGTTGCGAGTGAAAGCCTACGCATTTTCAGCAACATACGCATTCCCCCTGTTCAGGCTCAACAATCTGTGATATAATACAGGCAATTACCCTTTCGTGTGAAATTCGCTTTGACACTTATAATCATGCAACAATCATAAGGAGGATTTATAAGATGTTCAAAGGTTTTGCATTCTTTTTTCACACTTCGATGAAATACGACAAAAAGTATTTTACCGACATGGTGTTAAACCAGCTTACACTTGCCTGCGGCGCTGTCGCTGCGGTGATTTTGCCGCGCTTTTTGCTAAACGCCATTTTTTACGAGGACAGAAATCCAAGAAAGCTTCTGATCCTTTTGCTGTTATCGATCGGCATTCCGTTTCTTACAACGGTTTGCAGCGGGATTTTGGAAAACCATATTTTTCTGCACCGCATCCATGTGTACAACAAGTTTAACCAATTTATGTCCGAAAAGATCCTAAAGGCAAATTATGTATTTGTCGAGCAGGAAAGCTTTATAGAGCTGCGCAAAAAAGCGGAAAAATATCTGTACGGCGACTACCGCGGCTTTGGCGTTGTATTTGAAAATATGGTAACCGCCTTTGGGCAGGGAGCTATCTTTCTTGCCGCCGTTGTCATTATTTCCACGATGCATCCCGCCTTTCTCGCGCTGTTTCTCGTACTTGCGGCGGCAGAATCGTGGCTGCAAGGCATCTTCAAAAAGAAAAACTACGAGGTATCGCTGCGCCAGGTGCCTTTGGAAAACCAGATGAGCTACTTAAACGACGTTGTCGCTAATTTTGCCTACGGCAAGGAGCTGCGTATCAACGCGATGGGCGGCTGGCTGGGCGAAAAGCTGCAAAAGCAAATCGAAACGATGATGGGCTTTTACGGCACCATCGCCAAAAATAATGACCGCATCAGCCTGCTGTCCGCTTCTGTCATGTTCATCCAGCAGGGAAGCATGTATGCCTATCTGATTTACCAGATCTTAAACGGCACAATGGGCATCGGCGATTTTACAATGTACCTGGCAGCTCTTAACACCTTTACCGCGACGCTTAAGGAACTGACCGTCAGCCTGGTCGACGTCAGGCAGTACGGCGCCTATTACACTTACCTGGAGCAGTACCTGAACCTGTCCGGCATGAGCGAAAACCCTGCCGGGCGCGTTTTCGACAGGCATAAGCCGCATGAAATACGGTTTGAACACGTATCATTTACTTATCCCGGGCAGTCACATGCCGCGCTGAAAAATATCAGCCTGTCCGTCCGCCAGGGAGAAAAAATTGCCATCGTTGGCGAAAACGGAGCCGGAAAAACAACCTTGACCAAGCTGCTGACCAGGCTGTACGAAGCAGACACCGGGTCAATTACGATCGACGGAACGAATATCAACGATGCAAACTACCATTCCCTGATGGACCTGTTTGCTGTCGTATACCAGGACTTCCAACTGTTTTCGTTTACATTAAAGGAAAATATCGCACTTGCACAAAGCGGGCATACCCCTGATGAAGCGGTCGAACGCTATATCGAACAGTTCGGGCTGGCTCCCAAAGTAAAGACGCTAAAGCACGGAATCCACACCCATGTATTTAAAAACCTGGACGAAGAAGGATTCCAGCCATCCGGCGGAGAAGCACAGAAAATTGCGCTATGCCGCGCCGCGTTTAAAGATGCGGATATCGTTATTTTAGACGAGCCGACGGCTGCGCTTGACCCAAAAGCAGAGGATGAAATCTACCGCCAGTTTGACGCCATCGCAGGAGGGCGTACTGCCTTTTACATTACCCACCGCCTTGCCAGCACGCGGTTTTGCGACAGGATACTCGTATTAAAAGACGGGGAAATCTGCGAAACCGGAAGCCATGACGAGCTGATCGCACGCGGCGGAGTTTATGCCGGGCTGTACCGCCTGCAAGCGAAGTATTATGAGACAGCAGACGCTACAGCATCGCTGTGACAGGCAGGTAAAAAATGCTGAACATAACTCTTAAAAGCTGCTGGCGGATATGCTACATTAGATATACAAAAGGGGCTACCCCTTAATGATCGTTTATCCCGCTAAAAGCGGATTGCCGCCACTATTGCGAGTAGTGGCGGCTATTTTTTGCTATGAAATCCCTTTATATTTTCCTCTTGTAAACTGCCCGCAGCCCATAATCGCTATAAGCTACATTATAAAACTGCTCAAACCCTCTTGCCTCTGCAAACAGCGGATCGTACACCCGTCCATTTAGCTCCACCCACGCATGTCCCGTATCACAAGCCACATAGACCGTCTCATACCCGCACTCATGGAACAAAAACGCAAGTGCAGACGCTTCTGATACACAGCATCCTTTCTGATGGTCAAAAATATCATTTGCAAACGTCACTTCCCATCCCGGCTGCTTGTAAATCGGCTTTAAGCGCCGGTACAGCCTGTACGGAAACTGAAAAATCCACCGGAAACAGGTTTCGATCTTCTCGCTTTTGCTGTCTTGTTCTTTTGTAATCCGGCTGACAATTTTCCGTGCCTTGATCATCGTCTGTATTTTGGCAATATTGGCTTTTGTCGGTACGGCACTGCCGTCCTTTGCCAGCTTGATTCCGTCTGTTTTTCCGCTGGAAGCCATTTTTCCGTTTTTCCGGTCAAAATAGTAATAGCTGCCGCCGATTTCTTTCCATCCGCGGCATACCTCTCCATCGCCGCCAATATAATACGTGCCGCCTGGTTCCACAAGCCATCCCTTTTCCGGCTTCGCACTCATGAAAGAAAACGGTTTTTCTGATACCGCAAAAACCCCGCCTTTGGACAGCAGCAGCTTTACCCTGCCCTGCTTTGTAACCTGATACGGATGAACCGACAGTGCGGTAAACACACGCTTCGTTTTCTCATACCGGTAAACATACACGCTGCTGCCCGCTCCTGCCCCGTTTATGATATCTGCCGGAAACACAGCTTCCACATTCGTACGCGCACCGCCATCAAAGGAAAAGGCAAACACATTCACACTGCCAGCGTCCAGCCCGTTTTTGCGGAGCGCTTTTTGATAATCCGAAGCAAATGTCCCATCCTCTTCGTCTGCCCTGTGCTGCGCAAGCATCAGCCGAAGCTCCCCGGCTGCCTGCCCCAGATTTTCCGCATCCACCCTCACCTGGCAGCTTTGCGCCCCGTCCTCTCTGATTTCAGCCTGAAAACCTTTCCCATAATCCGCAAGTGCTTTGACAGCACGCTCGGCAAGGATGATCGTTCCGGTGCGAAATCCCTGAGCCTTCTCAGATCCGCTGCCCGTCACCTTTACAGAAACCTTCACCGTATCCGCCTGTTTTGCAGCCACGGCTTCTTCCACAAAATCCTCATCAAACCGGATGCTGACATGTTCTGCCCCATCAAAAAGCACGCTGCTGATTTTAACTGTGCCCTGCATGGCGTTTTCCGTCCTCTTCCAAGCTTCCTGCGCCGGGATAACCACAAGCTCCGTCAAGCTCTCACAGCCCGAAAAAATCCCCTCTTGCAGATTAAAAACCGTACTTGGGATTTCCAGTTTTTTTAACTTTCTACAGCCCTGGAAGGCAGACGGCTCGATTCCTGTTACCGCATAACTGCTTCCTTCAAAAGAAATCTCCTGCGGAAGAACCGCCGTTTGCTGCCTGAGTCCCGCAAAACTTTTAACAGAACAGACAGCGTCCTCACTGCATACATACTCGATGCCCTGGCTGTCCGTGTATGTGGGTTCTTGTTCGATGCCCTGGCTGTCCGTGTATGTAGTTTCCTGCCGTACTTTCGACAAAGAAATACTACCATTTGTCTGCGCCTGTACCTTCGTTGCCGATTGCAGCAACAGCAGCGCCGTTCCTGCGATCATACAACATACAGTATACAATCGCAGCAGGCTTCTTTTGTTACCCATTTCTCTCCTGGACGACTCCTGGCGTACAGATTGATCCTGCAACGGTTTTTCAAGAATTTCTGAACTGCTCACCCTTATGCCCTTCTTTCTGTTTTTTTCATTGTACCTTTTCTTAAATCATACACGAAACGAAAGAACATAGCAAGAAAAACTGTTTTATACCATCCTGCCGTCCTCAATCCGTACAATCCGGTCAGCAAGCTGGGCAATCTCACTGTTGTGGGTAATCATAACGATCGTCTGGTCAAATTCCATACCCGTGCGCTTTAACAGTCCCAGGACATCCGCACTCGTCCTGCTGTCCAAGTTTCCGGTCGGTTCATCGGCTAGGACGATCGCGGGCTTGGTTATCAGGGCACGGGCAATCGCCACACGCTGCTGCTGTCCGCCGGAAAGACTGTCCGGCATATTCCACAGCTTTTCCTTCAGCCCCAGAATACGAACAATGTCGCTCAAAAACTTCCGGTCGGGCATATCGCCGTCCAGCTCCACAGGTAGCACAATATTTTCATACACATTCAACATCGGTACTAGATTATAGCGCTGGAACACAAACCCGATATTACGGCGGCGAAAAATTGTCAGCTCTTCCTCGCTCTTTTTCGCCAGTTCCTCCCCGCGTACGGTTACGCTGCCCGAGGTAGGCGTATCTAAGCCGCCCATCATATTCAGCAGCGTCGATTTCCCGCTGCCGGAAGTACCGACTACCGCTACAAATTCGCCCTGTTCTGCCGAAAAATCCACACCGTCCAGCGCACGGACGGTTGTTTTTCCGCTGCCGTAATATTTTTTCAATGCGGTTGTTTGCAAAATACTCATGCTTTACAGCTCCTTTCCATGTTCCTGATTTCATGTTTCCTGCTTTCATTTTCCTGCTTTCATGTTTTCTGATTTTATGTTTTCTGATTTACGTAAACTGCTGGCACATATATCTGTAATATGTGCTGCCGTTTTTTGTATTGTATACCTCAAATGTTACACAATCATCCGAATGAAGCTGGAAAATGCGAATATTCGGTGTGCTGACTGCTTGTAGGCGTTTGAATCAGGTTGATTTTTGATGGAGGGAGGCTGACCAAAAAGGACGCTGGGAGAGGGGATTGGCACGCCTGTGCTGCGGCTATTCCAGAAGGTTAAGAAGCACTAAGCATCCTGCGTTTACACTGTGGCACCGTCCGGGCGCGGCACCTAGTTCGCCCTGGCTTCCGCCAGCAGCTAAAGGTGCCGCTTGGCTTCGCCCCTGCTTTTTTCGGGCAGGATGCTAAGTGCTTCTAAACCTTCTTCCAACGCCGCAGCACAGGCGTGCCAATCCCCTCTCCCGGCTGGTTATCGCAGGCTCTACATACGTTTTTGCGGATCTTGTAAAAAACAGCCGAGAATGCTGAAAAATTAGGAGCGGATGCTGGTAAAAGGTGTATTTCTGCTTTCTTTGCGGTAATGACGCTGTACAAGTGCTTTACAGGTTTTTCATTTTGACCGGATAACAGGTACAGTATCATCTGAATGCCATTCTTTTTTCCTGCGAATCAACAAGCCAGATACAGCCTACTGCGCTTCAAACTTGGATGCCCCACAGCGTTCTGAAGTATTTTACTTAGCACCCTCGAAAGCCAGCCGGAGGAAGGGGAGCGGGGCTTCCTTCCGGTGCCTTTGGAAAAATGTTAGGAGCCCTTGGCTTCCTGTTCGAAAAAAGCAGGGGCGAAGCCAAGCGGCACCTTTAGCTGCTGGCGGAAGCCAGGGCGAATTGGGACAGCGTTGCGGGATGAACGGTGAATACAGTGCCTGA
>CAMUPC010000204.1 GCA_947090545.1 uncultured Eubacterium sp.
TTTAGCTGCTGGCGGAACGCCAGGGCGAACTAGGTGCCGCGCCCGGACGGTGCCGCAGCGTTGCCGCAGGATGCTTAGGGCTCCTTACATTTTGGAATCGGAACAGGAAAAACCCCCGCTCCCCTTCCTCCAGCGTCCGATCCACAAAAAAAACAACCACCCAACCAAAACATTACGAAATGGAGGCAGAAACAATATGACACAAAACATAGAAACAGCGATCCGAAACATCATCGCAGACCCAAAACTGACCTATCCCCAGCGCCTCATCGAACTGGCAAAGGCAGCAGAAAACGTGCCAGATCCCCTGCCGCTGAGCGAGGACGCCCAGTGGTTTGTGGAAAAAGAAGTCGTATTTGATATGGGAGAAGGAAACGCACCTTACCGCCCAAGATATGTGCTGCCGGATTATGAAAAATTCATGAAGCAGGGAAGCAAATTCCTGATGCTGGAGCCGCCGAAGGATATCTGGGACGCAGTGTTTGCGCTTACCATCCTTTACCGATTTGTACCTTCGGTAATTGCGGGCCCGGTGTATATCGGCCACATTGACCGCCTGCTGGAGCCTTTTGTAAAGGACGAAGCAGAGGCAAGGCACGCGATCGAGCTGTTTTTAACGCATGTCGACCGCACGGTCAGCGATTCTTTCTGCCATGCGGATATCGGGCCTTATGATACGAAGGCGGGAAGGATCATTTTGGAGCTGTCGGCAAAGATGCAGCGGCCAACGCCAAATATGTCCCTGATTTACAATGAGCACACGCCGGATGAGTTTGCTTTAAAAGCGATAGAAACCGGGCTGGTAACGGCGAAGCCGAGCTTTGTCAATGATGCGATGTATACGGCGGACTGGGGCAGCGATTATGCGATTGTGAGCTGTTATAACGCGCTTCCGATTGGGGGCGGCGGGCTGACCCTGGGGCGGCTGAATCTAAAGAAGTTAGCTGATCTGGCACAAAGTAAGGAGCAGTTTTTGGATGACCTGCTTCCAAGAGCTGTGGCGGCACAGTGTGAACAGATGGATCAGCGGGATACGTTTATTATGGAGGACGCGCATTTTCTGGAATATACGTTCCTTGCGGAAGAAGGGCTGATTCAAAAAGATCGGTTTGTAGGCATGTTTGGGCTGGTAGGGCTTGCGGAGTGTGTGAACCAGGTGCTGCATTTAACCGATCCGAACGAACGGTACGGACATGGGAAGGAAGCGGAGGCGTTTGCGTTGGACGTGCTTGACCGGATTCACAGCCAGGTGGAAGCGTTCCAGCCGAAATACGGGAAATTTGCCCTTCACGGACAGGTGGGGATCTCTACGGACTGGGGAGTAACGCCGAATACGCGGATTCCGGTAGGGGAAGAGCCGGGCCTTCCTGAGCAGCTTCTGTTTACGGCAAAGACCCAGAAGCATTTTGCGGCGGGGATTGGGGAGCTGTTTCCGTTTGAAGAGACGGCGAAGAAAAATCCGAAGGCGGTACTGGATATTATTCGCGGGGCTTTTGGGCAGGGGATGCGTTATTTTTCCTTCTACTCAGATACGACGGATGTGATCCGTATTACCGGATATCTCGTAAAGCGCTCGGATATTGAAAAATACGATGCAGGCGAGCGGTGCGTTGGCAATTCCACGATTCTGGGAAGCGGGGCAAGCAAGGGGCTGCGCATTTTTGAAAGAAGCGTGAGAGACGTATAAACAGCCTGTACAAACGAAAGGGGGAAGGGAATTACAGATGGGACATTTGCTTGAAGTCAAAGATGTGACAAAGATTTATGAAGGGGGCGTCCTTGCAAACCACAATGTAAACTTTACCGTGGATCAGGGAGAGATCCATGCCCTTGTAGGTGAAAACGGAGCTGGGAAGAGCACTTTGATGAAGATGCTCTATGGGCTTGAGGATGTTACTTCGGGGCATATTTACCTGAATGGGGAGGAACTTAAGATGTCCTCCAGCAAGGAGGCGATTGCGCACGGCATCGGTATGGTGCATCAGCATTTTATGCTGGTGGATTCGCTGACGGGGGCAGAGAATATGATGCTGGGCTTAAAGAAAACAAGTTTTATTACCAACCGGAAACGGGATATTGAGATTACAAATGAGGTGGCAAAAAAGTATAATTTTGAGATCGACGCTTCCCGCCGTGTCCGGGATATGAGCGTAGGGATGAAGCAGAAGCTGGAAATCTTAAAAATCCTCTACCGCAGCGCGAAGCTGATTATCCTGGATGAGCCTACGGCTGTGCTTACGCCACAGGAGACAGAGGAGCTGTTTGAACGGCTTTTAGAGCTTAAGGAGCGGGGGATGACAATTATTTTTATCTCCCATAAGCTAAACGAGATTAAGCGGATCAGCGACCGGATTACGGTGCTAAAGGGCGGGGTGACCAAAGGTACGTATCTGACCAAAGATGTTACGGAGGAGGAGATTTCCAACCTCATGGTTGGGCGCGAGATTTCCTTTGAATACGACAAGGAGGCGGTGAAGCCGGGGCAGGAGGTACTGCGGGTAGAAAATATCAAATATGTGGACAAATTTAAGATTCCAAAGCTTTCCGGCGTCAGCTTCAAGGTGCACCGCGGGGAGATCGTAGGAATTGCCGGAGTAGAGGGCAACGGGCAGAGCGAGCTGATATCTATTATTACTGGAAATATGCCGGCAATCAGCGGCAATGTATATTTAAACGGCAGCGATATCACAAGGGAATCCATTCCGCATATCCGAAAGGCTGGGATGTCCCATGTCCCGGAAGACCGGATGCTGGATGGCTGCGCTTCGGAAATGTCTGTGCAGGAAAACCTGATCGTATCGAATATTGATACCTTTGCTAACCGGGCGGGCATGATCCAGACGGGAAAGCTTAAGGAATTCTGCAAAAACCAGATCGTGGAATTTAACGTAAAGACCAAGGATGAAAACCAGCCGATCGGCAGCTTATCGGGAGGAAATATCCAAAAGGTCATTGTTGCAAGGGAGTTTAAGGCAGACAGCGACCTGCTGATTTTAAACCAGCCGACCCGCGGCGTGGATGTCGGGGCGATCTCCTTTATCCATTCCAAGATTCTGGAGATGCGCAGCGGCAACAAGGCGATCCTTTTAGTATCGGCGGACTTAAACGAGCTGATTTCATTAAGCGACCGGATTATTGTGATGCATAAAGGAAAGATTGCCGGCGTGCTTGGCAATTCGCCGAAGGTGACAGAACAAGAGCTCGGGCTTTATATGCTGGGGTTAAAAAAGCAGGAGGGAGTAGGGTAAGCAATGGAACAAAAGAACAAGAAAAAATTTGACCTTATGGATTATTTCAGTGCGATCCGAATCGGTGCAGCCCTGCTGCTTTCGCTATTGATCGTATTTGTCATTATTTTATTTGTCAGCGAAATGCCAGGCGTAGCGATCCAGAAGCTGATGACCGGGCCGCTGGAAACAAAGCGGAGCTTTTTCAATGTGATTGTGCGGGGAATCCCGCTGGTATTTACGGGGCTTGGGCTGACGCTGTGCTTAAAGAGCGGGATCTTTAATATCAGCTCGGACGCGTCGTTTTACATGGGCGCAGTGGTAGCTACGGCGATTGCGATTTCGTGGCCGCTGCCGAATATCGTCCATCAGGCGGTCCTGATTTTAGCAGCGGCAGTCGTAGGAGGGCTGATTTCCATGCTTCCGGTTATCGTCAACAAGTACACCCGGGTCAATCCGGTCGTGCTTGCGATTATGGCGAACTCGATTTTTTACTATTTCGGGCTTTCCATTATCAGCTCCTTTTTCCTGGAAAAAAGCGGAAGCTGGGGAAGCTACAAATTCCCGGACCATGCAAGGCTTGGAACGATGATGAAGGGCACCTCTCTTCACTACGGGTTTATTATTGTGACGCTGGTAACGTTTTTTGTCATCTTTTTGATGAACAAGACGTCTTTTGGCTATAAAGTCCGGGTGACGGGCAGCAACCCAGCTTTTGCCAAGACCTCCGGCATCCGAACGGGCTTTGTTATCCTGCTCGCGCAGTTTATCGGCGGCGCGATTGCGGGGATGGGCGGCGCGATTGAGATGGTAGGCGTATACAAGCGGTTTCAGTGGCAGACCCAGACGAATTATGTGTGGGATGGGCTGCTGATCTATATGCTGGCAAACGGAAACCCGGTATTTATCCCGATCACAGCATTTTTTATCGCTTATCTGCGGGTAGGTGCCGAGATTATGTCCCGTTCGTCCGATTTAGATCCTGAAATTGTTACGTTTTTGCAGGGCATTATTATCCTGCTGGTTGCTTCCCAAAGATTTTTGTACTTCTTAAAGAAGCGCCACGACCAGAAGCTGTCTTTGCAGCAGGCGAAGGCAGAGGAAGGAGGTGCTGCGGCATGATGGGATTTTTTGCTTCTCCTACGTTTTGGAAAACGGTGCTGGCGAGCACTACCCCGGTAATGCTGGCGACGCTGGCTGCGAATATGATGACAAAATCCGGGATTTTTAACCTGGCGATTGAAGGAACGATGTTAATTTGTGCCCTGACGGGCGTTGTGGCAAGTGCTTTTACCCAGAATTTATGGGTAGGCTGCATTGCCGCCGTGCTGATGGGAGTTTTGGTATCCTTTGTATTCGGCTATTTTGCCCTGGTGATGAAGGGGGCGATGAATGCCTGCGGTGTTGCGCTGAACCTGGTCGCTTCTGGAGGGACGGTGTTTGTGCTGGTAATGCTTACCGGCAGCAAGGCAAATTCCAGCGCCTTAAAGAGCCTGACCTTCCCGGTTGTAGGCATTCCGGTGCTAAAAGACATTCCAATCCTTGGAACGATCTTTTTTGAGCAAAACCTGGTGACCTATCTTGGGTGGGCGATTGTCGCGGCGACGTCCTGGATGCTGTACAAGACAAAGCTCGGCATTCATATCCGTGCCGTAGGCGAAAATCCTGCCGCCGCGAAAGCCGCTGGGTTAAATGTGATTTTTCACCAGTTTGTCGCCCTGGCGATCTGCGGCGTAGCATGTTCCTTTGGCGGGATGTACCTTTCCATGGGGGCGTTAAAGTCCTTTACGACCGGGATGGTAGCCGGAAGAGGGTATATGTCCCTCGCCATGGATGCGATGAGCCAGGGAAATCCGGTAGTGGGATGCCTAAGCTCCCTGCTGTATGGATTTTCCGACACGATTACAGTGTACTTACAGCTTTACAGCAAGATTGACTTAAAGCTGATCGATGCTTTTCCTTATCTGTTTATTATTGTGGTGCTGGTCATTATTCAGGCGATCCGCAGGATGACGGCAAAAAAGAAAGAGCGTCTGGCAAGTATGCAGCAGACGGCATAATAGCAGGAACGCCTGATTTGCGTTTAGGACATTCTCTTTGGAGCGTGTTTTAATAGATACATAAATAAAAGGAGGACTATGATGATGCAACAGGAATATTATGATCCTTGGTCAAATACAAGGACAAAAAATGGTCTGGAGGCTGACCTGGTGATTTCGGCGATGCAAAAATGCATCCGCCGCGGCGAGGAGGATCTTGCCATGCGTATGGCTTATGAGCTGTACATTACCTCGACCTTCCATGAAAAAAAGATGTGGAACCGGCTTTTGGTTATTTCCGTAGAGGACATCGGGTTCGGCAATACAGACGCGCCGAGATTTGTAAAGACGATGTACGATCTGCACAAGGAATACCCGTATATGGACGGCGACCGCCCGATCTTTTTCCTTCATGCGATCCGCTATCTGTGCAAATGCCAGAAAGAGCGCTCGACAGACCATATCAAAAATATTATTATGAAGGAATTTGAACAAGGCTATGTGCCGGAGATTCCAGACTATGCCATCGATATGCATACGATCAAAGGCAGGGCGATGGGAAGGGATGTATTCTATTTCCTGGATGAAGCAAGCAAAGTTTTGCCGCTGTGGGACGAATACGATGATTCTTACCGCCAGAAGCTGTATGAGATGTGCAAAAAAGAGGCAGAAGAGGCAAAAAAAGAGCAATAAAGACGCCAATTTCATCAAGGAGGAGAACATATGAAAACGTGGAAAAATTAGCAGCATTGGGAATGGCAACGGTAATGACAGCGGGGATTTTAGCCGGATGCGGCGCCTCAGGCGGTTCTGACGGCAAAGGGGCAGGAACCGATAATGAGAATACGGCGTCTGACCAGGAGCAGACACCGGACGCAGGCGGAGAAAACGCGGACGCCGACAGCGGAGAAAAGAAGGAAGTCTATGTATTTATCCGTGACCGCGGCGACCTGTCTTACTGGGACAGCATGGCGGAAGGCTCTGACCGTGCGGTAACAGATTATGCGGAGCGTGCGAATGTCCATGTGGCAGAGACGACCGCGGATATCCAGGCAAACCTCCAGGCAATGTATGAAGCGGCGGACGCAGGCGCCGACCTGATTATTACAGCGTCTGATTTTAAGGACAACCTGGTCGAAGTGTCCAACGAGTATCCAGACATTTCCTTTGTCATTATCAGTGAAGATGTGATTGACCAGTGTGAAAATGACAATGTTTACGGTATTGACTTTGCAACGGCACAGGCTGCATACTTGGGCGGGATTGCGGCTGCCGATATCGCGGCAAACGGCGCAGGCGATGTGGAAGCGACGAATGTTATTGGCTTTGTAGGCGGTATGGATGAGTCGCTTCCGATCCAGGAGTACTTATGGGGATACATCCAGGGCGCGAAGGCGTACAACCCGGATATCAAGATTGTCTACAATTACGTAGGCGCATGGAACGACCCGGATACGGCAAAAACACAGTCTATGACGCAGTATAACGATGCCGGCGCTGCTGTAATCTTTGCCTGTGCAGGCGGTTCTGGAAACGGTGTGCACAATGCTGCTGCGGAAGCGAAGAAATATGTGTTTGGCGTAGACAGCGACCAGTCTTTGCTGTATGAGGATGACAAGGATATTCAGGATCGTTTTGCAACCTCTGTGGTAAAAGAAATCGGAAATGCTATTTACAATGTAATTGGACAGTATTTGGATGAAGGAACGCTTCCTTATGGCGAATATCAGGTCGTAGGGCTTGCGGATGACGCAGTAGGTATTGTTGAAGGGGCGGTGCTTGACGGGCTTTTGTCTGAAGAAGGCAAAACGAAGCTGGAAGAAGCGAAGGCTGGCATTGCGGATGGTTCGGTTACTGTAAACAGTGCAATTGGCAGGGAGCAGGATGAGATTAAGGCGTTTATTAATGATAACTGCCAGTAGGGTGTAATAGAAGGCTGATTTTGCGGAAAACTGACAGGAGAAGTTGGTTTGATGATGAAATGAGAGATGAACCGGTAATATTTGATTTGTAGGATCATCGGGAAGAGGGGATTGGAAAATACTGATAGTGGTATTTTCTGATCTCCTTTTTTTTGTTGGGTACTTATGGATGATTTTTTGTGGAAGGTGGCAATTTTTTTACCTTGTGCAGTAAAGGCGGTCAAGTGTGGTGTTTTGGTTCATACGAGGACGCTGGGAGAGGGGATTGGCACGCCCTGGCTGCGTCCGTTCCAGAAGGTTAAGAATCCCTAAGCATCCTGCG
>CAMUPC010000205.1 GCA_947090545.1 uncultured Eubacterium sp.
CCTTCTTCCAAGGCCGCAGCCAGGGCGTGCCCATCCCCTCTCCCGGCTGGCTTTTGCGGGTTCTGCTAAAAAGCGTCGCATAAGTTACGCTATTCCTGGCTGTTTCTTGTTTCTTTGTGGTAATGGTGCGGTTTAGGCGATACAGGATTTTCAGCTTTGACTGGATGTAGCGTTGTCTGTCTGGATGCCATTTTATATAGAGCTCATGTAGAGCTTATGCAGAGCTTGCGATAACCAGCCGGAGGAAGGGGAGCGGGGCTGGCTTCCTGTGACTATGGAAAAATGTTAGGAGCCCTTAGCATCCTGCTGAACAAAAGCAGGGGCGAAGCCAAGCGGCACCTTTAGCTGCTGGCTGCAAGCCAGGGCGAATTGGTACAGCGTTGCGGGATGAACGGTGAATACAGTGCCTGAATTTTGTGCCAGCGCAAGGCGGAGGAAGGAAGCGATGTGGTTCCATCGCTGACTGACGACAACGCGGTGATGGCGCAAAAGGCAGGTACTGTATTTGCCGTTCATCCTGCAATGCTGTACCAAGTGCCGCGCCCGGACGGTGCCACAGCGCTGCGCAGGACGCTTAGAGCTCCTTACATTTTGGAATCGGAACAGGAAGCCAGCCCCGCTCCCCTTCCTCCAGCGTCCGTCCCCCACAACTACCCCCGTATCTGCTCCAAAATAAACGGATCACGAATCTTCCCATCCTCCGCCAGCAGCACAATCTTCGACATAATCTCCGCCGTCTTTGGATCTTCATCCACAAACGGCAAAAACAGCTTCCCTCTATGCTGGCTGTGCACCGGCAGGATATTCAGCATCGCTCCTCCCTCCTGATGCACAACACCGCTTCCAAGATGCACATTGTAATTCCCGCGCTTCCCATGTATCAGCGCATGGCTGTCTTTCAGCTCCACATTCTGAATCCGAAACAGCGGCAGATTATACTCCACAATCGCTCTGCGCATCTCAATCGTGGAATGGCTCGTCTGCGGGTCTACGCCTCCCGCGTGCGCCACGCTTACCGCAAGATCAACGTCCCGCATCACTTCACTGTAGATCAGATCCGGCACCTGCTCTATCAACATCGGCTCAAATGTCCTGCGGTTAGAAAATTCCACCCACTCCAGCGTCGGCGCTTCTATATCGCTTGGAGAGAACCAGTCTGCCAGCGCATAGATACGGGCAATGATATTTTCTTTGTAATAGATCTTTTGCAGCCCTTCTTCATAATCCGCAATCCAGCGGCGCCCTTTTAGACATGCCGTCGTTTTCTTCGGCTGGATCTGGTTGCCTGCAAACATTCTGGATGATTTTTGCCCAAGCTCCTCCGGCAGTTTTACATACAGCTCCCGGAACACCTGCTTGAACGGCTGGCAGATCTGATGGTCAAACAAATATTTCTGGTAACACTGCCAGACGCCCGCGCGGTAAAAATGCAATGGATGTGCGATACGTACCTTGTCGTCCGCTTTCAGTTCTTTTCTGCTCCCGTCATAGTGATGCAGCCACATCGGTTTCTCAGCGGCTTCTGTTTCCTCTGTCTCAAAAAATCCCAGTTCTGCTTGATTTTCTTCTCCGCAGGCAAATACGAGCGTTTGCAAAATCGCACGCACGACCGGGTTGCCCATCAGCCCGGTGATCTCTGCCGCGGTAAATTCTGCACCGTCCTCCATGGATTCTTCCATCAGCTTTTTGGCTCTTGTATACTGTTCCTTCAAGTTTTTATGAGCTTCTTTGATCTGCTGCACGTACGCGTTTTTTCCAAGGCGGGACGGGATGGATTTCAGCATTTTTTCGCCTTTTTTACATAATACCGCGCTCTTCCCGTTCTCATCGACATGCAGGCAGACCTCCACATCATCCACTGCGTTCCAGCTCATCATTGGGGCAAATTCTTCTGCCATCCTGCCTTCCATAGAAAGCGTCAGCCTGGTTACGTCCGCATACCCCGCATGTACGCTCAGATTCACCAGCGCTGTCTGTGCTGCCTTTGTCTCGCTCGCGCGCCGCTGTGCGCCGAACTGTTTTGCTTCTTTGGCGAAGTTTTGGATAAACAGATACCGCTCCAGCAAATCCTGTTCCCGCTTTTTTCCAAACGGCACCAGCCCGTAGCTCATCAGCAGGTCTTTGTTTCTCTTTGCTGTGATCTGTTCCCGCAGCTCTTTCAGCGTTACCTTTCCAGTCGCTGCGTCCGCGTATTTTCTCGCCCTTGCGTGTTTCAGCCCGTCTGAAATATATTTCGCCGACTTGTACAGCACGGTAAAATTTTTCTCACCCAGCATTCCATATGCTTCGCGAAACCAGTCAATATCAAACGCACCGTCTTGCAGCTCTTCTGCTGACAGCGGCGTATATCTGGCGATAATCGCCATTTTCTGATCGTCAAACCGCTCGTTCATATGCGCCATAAAATAATAGCATCCGCTCTTTAAGCCTTTCCAGCCCAAATACTGTTCTATCAGCTCCATCCACTGCGGTGCATACATCGCCGTTTCCACAAGGCGCTCCTGCTTGATGCTTGTATCCTTAAGTGCTGCCGCAAGCGTCTTTACGTCGTCTTGTTTCGCAGGATAACAGGATTTTAACAGGCGGCTTAATACTTCTTTTTTTGTACAATTCCGCGCGTAGTACCAGGAATAATAGGTATCCCGCCCCAGCGTATCTTTGCCGAGTGCCTTTAAAATACGCACCAGATATTCCACGCCCCGGATATAAGTAATGCCTCCCATATCCTGTGAAAATACCGTCTCCGCTTCGCCGCGCCGCAGCTCAGTATCTACCATCACCGGAACAATCGCGTCGTACAGCTCCTGCACCAGCCTGCCGCACCATGTATCCCTGCCCACAAGCTCTTGCCCGTGCTCCAAAATCTCCTTCCCCAGATGTTTGCCGAAAAATCGTTCCCACAATGCCGTGTTATGCCTTTTTGCGTATTCTCCCTGTACAAGCTGCGTCAGCGCCCGCAGATTTTCCGCGCGGTCAAAGTAGGCAAGCACTGCCTGGAACACATGATCTTTGGAAATCAGCCCCAGATGGTACGCTTTTAAAAACCAATAGGTGCATAACGGCGTCACCTGTTTCGCCTGGTATTGGTAATTGCTTTTGATCTGAGGCAGAAAACGGGCTCTTTCTGTTTTATGGCTGCATGTCATCTCCAGCTCCCATGCAGTATAAAACGCCTGCGTAAATTCCTCGTCTGTCTCCCAATAAGACAGCCCTTCCAAAAAACGGTCCAGAAAACGCAGCTCGCACACCGGCACATACGATTCCATCGACTTCCCATCCCAGCCGCCATAATGAAAACAAACGTTCCTGTTTTCTTCGCTCATCACAGGAATCAGCGCCTGCGCCGCCTGGATGCCCGCCTGAAACAGCAGCTTGCGGTCTAAAAATTCGTAACGGAAATTCAGCCTGATATCTCTCGCCTGCGCCGCATAGCCCAGCTCTAACGGGATTGGCGCAAACGGCATTTTTCCAAATACCGCTTCATAAAAAACACGGCTGTTATGATAAATCTCATTGCTGTGCAGAATCATCCTTGCTTCCCACTCGATAAATGTCCCATAATCCCCGATCTCCGTTTCATAATAGGCGCGCAGCTTCTCCTCCAGCGGATAATTTTTCAGCCGGTAGCCGTTGAAATTCTGCTGCTCCTGCGTACTGCCGGCAAGCCTTTCATAGCCGTTTTCCAAAAGCTGTTTTTCTCCAAATACCGAATCATATTCATAATGCCTGTTTTCAGATATGATCTGATCCAGCTTTTTTATCTTTTGAATGATCTCTTTTTCTGTCAGCGGAAGGCACGCCCTGATCTTGTCACGTCCTGGCTTAATCTTTGGTATCTCAGCCGGGACATCCGGGTTATAAATGCCGAATCCTTTCTGCTGCGCTGCCTGCTTCGTATTCTCTCCAAGTATTTCTTCCAGCAGCACCGCTTCCTTATCCGTCGGCTTTTCTATTACCTGGGCAAACGATTTTACGCCTGAATAAAACGCCGCCTTTTCCTTTTGCCTGGACAGCCGCAGCAGCAAGTCCAGCCCGGCGGTTCGTTTTTCCTCTTTTTTATCCGACAGCAGGCGTTTTAAACACTGCTCCATACAGGCGTCGTCCTGCTCCATCAAAAATTCCAGTAGCGCAGCGCGCAGCCTGCTCCGCTTAAAACGCAGCATATCCTCCATCAGACGGTAATCCGGTTCGTGCAGGTCAAGCTTTTTCACAAGCGCCATCGCCTTGGACGACGTAGATTCTTCCGCATTGCCCATATATTCGATCAGCAGCTTTCGCTGCTCCTGGTTCGCCGGATGATACAAAAGCAGATGCAGCATCCTCGCGCGTTCACTCATGTAACTGCCGACCGAAATCTCTCCCAAGAGCCCCGCTGCCTCTGTAATCTTATCCTGATCCTGCAACACATAAGCATCAAACGCCATCTCACAGATAACCTCCGACGGCTTTAGCTCCACCCGGTACCAGGGAAAAATACACGGATCATAGACAACGCCTTTTTTCGGCAGCCGCTTGTAAATACTTTTAAATATCTCATAATGACGCACCGCATCTTCCTCGTCAGTAAAATAATCCGTCAGCACCGCACTGCGCGGCTGCTGCTCCTGATCGGGACACGCCCGCCCGGACTCCCCATACAGCAGCACATTCGTATATCCGTACAAACGAGACTTATACGCCGGCATAAACGCCGCTACCAGTTCCAAATCGTCTGTATCTTCCATCATCACCTTACGCGCCGCCCGTATTTTCAGCTCGTCGTCAAATAAGTTCTGATTATAAAAAGCTGCGGTCAGCTTCTGATTTTTTGTCCCATTGTCAATCAGCTCCATCATCGCATCGACCGCCGTCTCCGCCTCTTCAAAGCCAAGCGCCCAGAGCGCCGCGCTGACCGCAATAGAATCATTCGTCTGCAACTGCTTTCTGCAAACTGCTTCGTCACGCACACACGCTCCCATCAGAGCCAGCAGCTTTGCGTTTACCCTGTCCACATTGTTTTCGTCAAAAATCCCAATCCAGGCAGAAACCGAGCGCTTTACCGAAGAATACCGGATCATGTCATGCTCCTCAATCACCCGCAATACCGCCAAAAACGCATCCTTCGTCCCTTCATCCGCCGTCTCGCACACCGCCTGGCGCAGCCCCTCCTGGAGCCTCGCCGCTACCAGCAGGCGGCAGACAAGCTCATGCAGCCTTTTGTTATCCGACCGGAAAATCCCCAGAATCATCTCCCGGTCTAAATACGCCGTATTCGTTTCACTCAAAATCAAATCCTCAAAGGCGCCTATCACATCCTGGTTGCCACGGTCAATCTCCGCCGCATAGATCAGGCTGAAATCATTCGTAAAATTCCACTCATGCCGGATATAATCCAGCTTTTCCTCATCCAGGCGCCTGTAAATAAAATCCTCCAGCCGCTCCCCACAGAAAAACAGCCTTTCATAAGCCATCAGCAGCGAACACACCCGCCACGCCTGCGGCGCGTATGACGCAGTACGCACCGTCCTGCGGTTCCATCCCGTTGAAAACGGAAATTGGTTCAGCTTGTCAATAATATACAAATACGACTCCTGAAACTGCTTCGGAACAAACACATCCAAAAGCCCCTTCTTTCCTCTCTGCAAAAACCATTCAGACGGCTTTTTTGCAGTCTCCTTCAAAAACTGCCGTACCATCGCCGCCACTGCTGCATCATCCACCCGATAGCCGTCATGGGTTTCCAGCACCAGCTTCCGGTCTTTCCCCGCATATTGTTCTATGCGTTTTCGCTGCGCATCTTTGCGCCGCTGCGTAAGCTCACGCCTTGTCTGATAGGTAAAGTCTGCCATGTTATCCTCCTTCACTTTTTCTATCCTGTATTTCCCCGCTGCTTTCTTCCGATATTTTCCAGTTTCTCCCTGATTGTCACCACATCCGCCCCGCCAGCATCGTGAGCCTGACAAATGTAAAGACACTCCGCTCCGTCACACTGATCGGGGCATCCAGTACTTCCAGCGGCTGATCATCCAGAAAAATCCTGTAAATGCCGTCCGCAAAACACTGCAACGCATTTTCCTGCGCCTGATGCAAATCCGCTTTTTTCCCGCTATTATTGACCCCAAATGAAATCCTGCCTGCCTGTGCCCTGTCCTCGATTTCGGATTTTGTCAAAGTGATGTTACGCAGCAACTCTGACTCCTCTGCGCGCTCGTTGTATGCGAGTACTTCCGCTTCTGTAACGGCGAGGATCAGATCACGCACGGTAGAGGGGTGGCCTTGAATTTCGTAAGGCTTGGGGTGTATGGATTGTTTTTTCTTTCCTATGGATTTTAGTGCGACTTTTATTACCATTCGGTTTGTTTCCTCCTTTGGATGTGCTTTCTGAACGATTTTTTTCTTTGGGTATATTGTAACACAGAAACTGGCTGGTGGAAATGGGTGGAGGAGTTTTGTGTTAAAGAAGGACTGCTCTATGTATGGTTTGTTTATGGTGCAAAAAAGACACATGGTTTGCTGGTTGCTGTTCCATGTGTCCTTATAAAAGTGTATCCTGGAGGGACGCCGGAGGAAGGGGAGCGGGGCTGGCTTCCTGTTCCGATTCCAGAAATGTAAGGAGCTCTAAGCATCCTGCGTTTACGCTATGGCACCGTCCGGGCGCGGCACCTAGTCCGCCCTGGCTGCCGCCAGCAGCTAGAGGTGCCGCTTGGCTTCGCCCCTGGTTTCATTCAGCAGGATACTAAGAGCTCCTAACATTTCCTCCAACGTCTCAGGAAGCCAGCCCCGCTCCCCTTCCTCCGGCTGTCTTTTCAAGACTCTACGTGAAGCTGCGCTGTACCCTCTTTTGGCTGTCTTTTCAAGACTCTACGTGAAGCTCCGCTGTACCCTCCTTCGGCTGTTTTTCCAAAACTCTAAGTGAGTTCCACTGTACCTCCCCATATGCACTAACATTTCTGAAACGCTGATAAATAAAGGGCTTTCAGCTTTTCCATTTACTCAGAATATTCTAAAAACAACGCAAATGAATGGATAAAAATGATGCCTGCGTTAAACAGATTTCTACCAAACCTGCTCTATAAGCTGGTTTTAGAAATGTTAGCGCATATGCTATACCTCCCCCGGCTGTTTTTCCAAAGATCTAAGTAAGTTCCGCTGCACCCTCCTTCAGCTATTTTCCCAAAACTCTAAGTGAATTCCACTGTACCTCCTCGGCTATTTTCTTCACGCTCTAAGTAAAAATCCACACTAAGACACAGCACTTGACATTCTGCTTTACTGAAAAAAATGAAATCTAATTTTTTTGCGCACCCGCGAAAACCAGCCGGGAGAGGGGATTGGCACGTCCTGGCTGCGGCCTTGGAAGAAGGTTTAGAAGCCCTTAGCATCCTGCTGAACCAAAGCAGGGGCGAAGCCAAGCGGCACCTTTAGCTGCTGGCTGCAAGCCAGGGCGAACTAGGTGCCGCGCCCGGACGGTGCCACAGCGTCCCGCAGGATGCTTAGGGCTTCTTAAC
>CAMUPC010000206.1 GCA_947090545.1 uncultured Eubacterium sp.
CCAGCCCCGCTCCCCTTCCTCCGGCTGGTTATCGCAAGCTCTAAATAAGATTGGCGTACAGTTGGTGTTTCCCTCCCGTATGTGCTAACATTTCTGGAATACTGATAAATTAAGGGATTGGGGGTTTCCATTAGCTCAGAATATTCCAAAAACAATGCAAATCATGGACAAAAAGTTGCCTGCGTTAAGTAGATTCCTTCCAAACCCGCTCTATAAGCTGATTCCAGTCATGCTAATGCATATGGTGATCCCCTCCGGTCAAAAATTAAAGCGGAGAGCGCTGCATAAGCTGATCAATTGACACTATTACCGTAAAGAGAAGAAAACATACAGAAACAGGAACCCACAAGAAATGCGTCCTGACCATTGTATCGTCATTTTTTGCAGAACATGCGAAAACCAGCCAGGGCGTGCCCATCCCCTCTCCCAGCGTCCCCCCCATCTCCCAAAACACCCCGTTCCTCCCACATATTCCGAATCATCCTTGTACATCAATCAATTTTAGACTATAATAAATCCATCAGGTTGCACCCCCACAATACACATATCAGCAGCCGAACAGAAAAACTGCCCCAGGAAAGGATTGATAACATGTTGTTTCAAAAAGGATTTCAAAAAAAGAATCAAAAAAAGCAGACAACCCAAAAGCATCCATACGACAGCCAAACCGAAAAGCCTGTCTTAAAATGCAGTATCTGCAACGGTGAACAGGTGGCTGGCTTCAAAGACCTGCGTACCGGAAAATTCCACGAGGTTATGTTCGTACGCAATGAAAAGGATTTGCAGGCATTCAAGGAAATGTACGGACTTAGCGATGTGGCAAAGGAATATTAAATCACACTAACCAGGCACGATAGATAAGAACAGGCAGGGAAGAAAATGATAAAAAAGTATGTGTATATGTTTGCGCTGGCAGTACTTGCCGGTATCGCAATCGGGATTGGCGGGACGGTATACTTATCAATGGAAAATAAGACGGCGGGAGCACTGATGTTTACGGTTGGGCTATATACGATCTGTGTACACGGGCTCAATCTGTATACGGGAAAGGTCGGATATCTGGTCAGTGAGCCTGCCGGATATTTGGCGCAGCTTGCTGTCATCTGGCTTGGCAACCTCGCCGGGACAGGGCTTACTGCCGCCGCGGTAAGCCAGACGAGGATCAGTGGGATTGGTGAGCTGGCGGCTGCGGTTTGCGAGGGAAAATTGAACGATCAACTGCATAGTTTGTTCCTGCTTGCAGTGTTCTGCGGATTTTTAATGTTTGCGGCTGTAGACGGGTACAAGGCGACAGGCAGCCCGGTGATTTTGTTTCTGGGGGTTGCCGCTTTTATTTTGTGCGGCTTTGAGCATTGTATTGCGGATATGTTTTATTTTTTTGCGGGCGGGGTATGGTCGGTGCCCGCCGCAGTGCGTATACTCGTGATTACGCTTGGGAACTCGGCGGGTGCGGTGCTGATTCCTTTTGTGCGTAAAATGGCATAAGTTTTTGCCGCCATAAGTTTGTCTTTTTTTTAACACATCGGTTCAAAATATTGAAATTTCATCCCTTTTGTGGTATATTGTCAGACGAACGGTATTCAGAAGAAACTGTATCACGAAAACTGTATTATCAGAACTGTAGAAATGATTTTTGTATCGTTATTTTGTCCGCTGTACGAATGGATCTCCAGCACTTTGACGGGACAGGGACTGGAGGACATGGCGCTTTATGAGCAGATACTTTGAGAAAAGGTTTGACTTAGACAGGCGTGCCGGGAAAATAACAGTGTATTGAAACCAGGTTGTTTATGAAAAGAAAATTCGTAAAATAACATTCAGTTTAAAATGCAATCCAATGCTGCCGTTCAGGGGAACCAGGCTGCTGGTTCCAGACAAATTTCAATTTATTGCAGAAGGGAAAATTGGATTATGAAGAACACATCTGTTACATTCAGGGAGGCGAAGGCAAAGGGTGAGAAGCTCTCCATGCTGACAGCGTATGACTACACGACGGCAAAGCTGGTCGACGAAGCCGGGATTGACGCGATCCTGGTAGGAGATTCGCTCGGTATGGTGATGCTGGGCTATGAAGATACGTTATCCGTCACGATGGAGGATATGATCCATCATAGTGCGGCAGTGGCGCGAGGCGCGAAAAATGCGCTGATTATTGTGGATATGCCTTTTATGTCTTATCAGGCGTCTGTCTACGATGCGGTTGTAAACGCGGGGCGGCTGATGAAGGAAGGGCGTGCACAGGCGGTGAAGCTCGAAGGTGGAATCGAAGTGTGTGAACATATCAAAGCGATCGTAAAGGCATCGATCCCGGTCTGCGGGCATATTGGGCTTACTCCGCAGTCGGTCAATGCGTTCGGCGGATTTAAGGTGCAGGGCAAAGGCGAGGAAGCGGCGCAGCGGATTTTAGACGAGGCGCGCGCGATCGAGCAGGCAGGCGCTTTTGCGGTAGTATTGGAATGCGTGCCGCATGTGCTTGCAAAAAAAGTGACAGAAAGCATCAGCATCCCGACGATCGGTATTGGTGCCGGTGCAGGATGCGACGGGCAGGTGCTTGTCTATCAGGATATGCTTGCGATGTACTCGGATATGGCGCCAAAATTTGCAAAGCAGTATGCCCAGGTCGGCACCCAGATGAAGGAAGCGTTTGCCGCGTATAAAAAAGAGATCGCAGATGGTGTCTTTCCGGCGCCGGAGCATACGTTTAAGATGGACGAGACGATTATTGATAAATTATATTAAAAATGCATAAAAAACAGACAGCAGTTTTATATGCGAAGAAGCAGGGAGTATAAAATGGTAATAGCAGACAAAATAGAAAGTATCCGCCAGCAGGTGAGCGAGTGGAAGAAGTCTGGGCTTTCGGTCGGGCTGGTTCCAACGATGGGGTATCTTCATGAAGGGCATAAAAGCCTGATCGATGCGGCGAGAAGGGATAATGACCGTGTGGTAGTCAGTATTTTTGTCAACCCGATGCAGTTTGGCCCGAATGAAGATCTGGAAAGCTATCCGAGAGATCTAAAAAAGGACGCCAGGCTGTGTGAGGAAGCCGGCGTGGACCTGATTTTTCATCCGCAGCTGGAAGAGATGTATGCACCGGGCTTTTGCTCTTATGTGGATATGAACGGGCTGACAGGCGAATTGTGTGGAAAAAGCCGTCCGGTTCATTTCCGCGGAGTTCAGACCGTTGTGCTGAAATTGTTCAACATCGTGACGCCGGACCGCGCCTATTTTGGGCAAAAGGATGCGCAGCAGCTTGCCGTAGTGCGGCGGATGGTGCGGGACTTAAATGTAGGCACGCAGATTATTGGCTGCCCGATTATCCGTGAGGCAGACGGGCTTGCGAAAAGTTCCAGAAATACGTACTTAAATGAGAAGGAGCGCCAGGCAGCGCTTGTATTAAGCCGCAGCCTGCATGTGGGGAAGGCACTTGCCGAAGCAGGGGAAACTAGCGCGCAGGCGATCCGGCAGGCGATTACGCAGGAGATTGAAAAGGAGCCGATGGCAAGGATTGATTATGTAGATGTGGTGGATTTTGATTCGATTACGCCGATAGAGAAGCTGGATGCGGCAAGCGGGGATGTCCTTGTTGCAATCGCTGTATTTATCGGAAGGACAAGGCTGATCGATAACTTTATTGTTGAAAGGTAAGGAGGCAGTTATGAATCTCACAATGTTAAAAGGGAAGATCCACCGTGCGGTTGTCAGGCAGGCAGAACTTAATTATGTCGGAAGCATTACGGTAGACACGGATCTGCTGGATGCGGCAGGTATTTTGGAATATGAGCTGGTACAGATCGTAGATATCGAAAACGGAAACCGGTTTGAGACGTATACGATCGCGGGAGAACCAGGCTCCGGCATGATCTGCTTAAACGGTGCAGCGGCAAGGCAGGTGGCGGTTGGAGATCATATTATACTGATGAGCTATGCGCAGATGACGCCGGAGGAGGCAAAAGAGCATAAACCGAAGGTCGTATTTGTAGATGAGAAAAATCAGATTGCCAGGATCACCAATTATGAAAAATATGGAGAGCTGACAGAAAATTATATCCATTAGTTTCATTGCGCAATATGGAAAGAGTGCTACTGTTTCACCCAACAGTGAAAAATACTGCCGCGGGAAGAGCGTAATTCTTCCTGCGGCAGTATCTTTATAGGATATTATGTGTCTCGGTATTTTTTTCCCCATTGTGCATATATTTGCGCAGGATGAACAGTACGGCGATGCTCAGTACCGAGATAAAATCTTCAAATGGTGTAGTCTCACCGACAATCATATGGCGCGCTACAAGGAAAATCAGCACCTGAATCACGCTGTCCGAGGTCGGATGGCAGAGCATTTCTAAAAATTCTATCCCAATCACGAGTACAAAAATCTTTTCCAGATAGTGACGGAACGAAGTCATGTCCTCTAGCAATTCTCCGAATATTTGAATGTCGTCTTTTAACAGGCTGATAATGGCAGTGATGATCCCGATCAATACAAATACAGCGACTACGAGCTCCAGGATGCGGCAGATTTGTTGCAGTCCTTTTACGATTTTTTTCATACGCTTCTCCTTTTTTATAGATTTGGTAAGTTCCCCTGTTACTATTAAAATAGAAGCAGCGCCTTGTTGTCAAGCTGAAATTTTTTGCAGGGAATACAAGGCTATACAACATAAGTGGCGATATGTTAGAATAAAAGCAGCAGCGAGAACACGGTAATGATCCGGGAGGAAGGTGTTTTGTATGGGAAAGGTATTTAATATCAGCGGGGACTGTAAAGCAAACCTGCATTATATGGTAAACATAGAAGAGCGTTTGATAAAAATGAAAGAGATGGTACGCCGGGGCGATTATTTTACGATCAACCGGGCCAGACAGTATGGAAAAACAACGACGTTAAGGGCGCTGAGCCGTTTCCTGCAAAAAGAGTATATCGTAGTCAGCCTGGACTTTCAGCGGATGGGCGCCGCGAAGTTTTCAAATGAAAATATTTTTTCTGCTGCCTTTGCAAAAATGATGATACAGTCTGTAAAAGCGCAGTGTGACAAATTGGATATGTACGGCAGGGAAGCGCTGCGGGAATTTGAGGGGGCAGTACAAACGCAGAAGGATACATTGGAGCTGTTTGAATTGTTTGGATATGTGCATGATATTTGCGGGAATGCCGCAAAGCCGCTGATCCTGATTATTGACGAAGCCGATTTTGCGGCGGGCAATCAGGTTTTTCTGGATTTTTTGGCACAGCTTCGTGCCGACTATATTGACCGGGATGAGACGCCTGCATTTCAGTCAGTGATTCTTGCAGGCGTATATGATTTCAAGCAGCTTCGGGGGAAAACAGGCACAGGAGAGAACCACAAACAGAACAGTCCCTGGAATATTGCCGTGGATTTCCTGGATGATATGAGTTTTTCTAAAAAAGATATTGCAGGTATGCTGGAGGAATATGAAAAAGACCATGGGACAGGCATGGATGAGGAAGCAGTCGCGTCCTTGCTGTATGAATATACGTCCGGCTATCCGTTTCTTGTTTCTTATATCTGCAAGCTGGCGGATGAGCGCCTTGCGTGCACAGCGGCAGGCGAGCGGTGCGCCTGGACGAAGGAGCATATATTAGAAGCGGTTCGTATCTTGCTGACAGAGCAAAATACGCTGTTTGAATCACTGATTCATAAATTACAGGACGATCCAGACTTACATGAGATGCTTCGGAATCTTTTGTTTCGGGGGAAACAGATTGATTATACGATAGGAGTGCGGTCGGTTGAGGTTGCGAGAATGCTTGGGTTTGTAAAAAAGCAGGACTATAGGATCGTATTGGCAAACAGGATCTTTGAGACGTTATTGTATAATTGGTTCCTTGCCGCGCCGGAAATGCGGCGGAATACGATATACGATACGGCATTAAAAGAGAAGAACCAGTTTATTTGTTATGGGCGGCTGAATATGGAGCTGGTTTTGGAAAAGTTTGTGCAGCATTTTGATGAGCTGTATGGAGACAGGCAGCAAAGCTTTCTGGAAGAGGATGGTCGCAGATACTTTCTGCTGTATTTAATGCCGATTATCAATGGGACAGGAAATTATTATGTAGAAGCACGTACACGAAATATGGAGCGTACAGATGTAATTGTAGACTATCTGGGGGAACAGTTTGTAATTGAGCTAAAGATCTGGCACGGGAATGCATACCATGAACGAGGGGAAGCGCAGATTGCGGAATATCTAGAATATTATCATCTGGAAAAAGGATATATGCTCAGCTTTAATTTTAACAAAACTAAGCAGACAGGAGTAAAAACTATAAAAATCGGGCCGAAAACGATTGTAGAGGCGGTAGTGTAACGCAGGGAGAGGATCGGGAAATTATGCTGTTTCCGATCCTTTTCTTTTCTTTTATTGAAACATACCTCAATGATGATTCCAGCTTCCCGGCATGTTCCTGAAAATAAGTGTTAACATAGTTTGTGGCAGTTTTGGTAACCTATGCATAAATTGGATAGGAAAGTGATGTCTGAGAAATGTTAAAATTTCATGAATTGCCTTGACAAAACGATACAATGGGAATATTATACATAGTAATGAATACTACATAATAAAACAACGAATATTACATAATAAAGAAATAAAAAACAAAAAATGCAGGATATGTAAAAGGAGGATGTCTTATGGAACTTACAATTCGAGAACCAGGAAGTGCGATTACACATTTTATAGGGATGCTGTTTGCGGTATTTGCTTCTGTGCCGCTGCTTTTAAAAGCTGGCATGACGTCGGGGGTACGCAGCCTGGTGGCAATGGGCATCTTTATGTGCAGCATGATCCTGCTGTATGGAGCAAGTACGATGTACCATTCTGTGAACGTTTCAGACAAAATACTAAAGGTGTTCCGCAAAATTGACCATATGATGATTTTTGTACTGATTGCAGGTTCTTATACCCCAGTCTGCCTGATTGTGCTCGGTGGCAGGCAGGGCTATACGCTGCTGGCGGTTGTGTGGGGGATCGCGGTTGTCGGCATGGCGGTCAAGGCGGTGTGGATTACGTGCCCGAAATGGTTTTCGTCGGTGATCTACATTGCGATGGGCTGGGTATGCGTGGCCGTGTTCGGGACATTGCTGCGCACGCTACCGACGCAGGCGTTTTTGTGGCTGCTTGCAGGAGGGATTATTTATACGGTTGGAGGCGTGATCTATGCGCTGAAGCTAAAGCTGTTTAATCAGCATCATAAATATTTTGGATCGCATGAGATTTTTCATTTGTTTGTAATGGCAGGGAGTGTGTGTCACTTTATCTTTATGTATTTGTATGTGGCATAGTGCTGATGCGGGAGATAGCCGTCGGGCGGAAAAGCCTGGCGGTTTTTTGATGCGAAATTGTGTAGGGGGGGGGAGGGTGGGAAGGGGACGCTGGGAAAGGGGGGTTGGGGGGGGGGGGGGGGGGGGGGGGGGGGGGGGGGGGGGGGGGGGG
>CAMUPC010000207.1 GCA_947090545.1 uncultured Eubacterium sp.
ACGCAGCCAGGGCGTGCCCATCCCCTCTCCCAGCGTCCCCCCCCCGCAACAAAAACACCCCCAAGCAACTCCCCCGCTTAATCCAGCCCATCCCAAAATCTGAAAGGAGCAAACATGTCACTGCAATTTATTTTCGGCAACTCCGGCAGCGGAAAATCCACATGGCTCTATGAATACGTACTCCAGCAGGCACAAAAATACCCGCAAAAGGATTTTCTGTTTCTCGTACCCGAGCAGTTCACAATGCAGACACAGAAGGAGTTTGTCAACCGGCACCCGTCGCACTCGATCTTAAATATTGATGTGCTAAGCTTTCAGCGCCTTGCTTACCGTGTGTTTGACGACCTTGGCATGATGGATTTTGTCGTGCTGGAGGAGACGGGGAAAAACCTGGTGCTGCGCAAGGTGGCTGCGGCAGAGGAAAAAAATCTCCAGCTATTGGGCGGAAGCATCCGAAAGACCGGGTATATCAGTGAATTAAAGTCGCTGATTTCAGAGCTGGTGCAGTACTATGTATCGCCGGATGAGCTGGAGCAGGTAAAAAATACGCTGGAGAGCAAAAATGCGCTCTGGTATAAAATGAATGATATTTTAACGCTTTACCGTGGGTATCAGCAGTTTTTGGAAGGCAGATATGTGACCGCGGATGAGATTATCAATCTGCTGACCAAGGCTGCGCCGGAGTCGGAGATGCTGCGGGGCAGTGTTGTGGTGTTAGACGGTTTTACCGGATTTACGCCGGTGCAGAATGCGTTTTTGGAAGAGCTGCTTGTTTTGGCGGAAAGCGTGCATGTAGCGGTTACGATGGACTTGTGGGAACCGGTGTATGGAAAGCCGCAGATTCAGGATTTGTTTTATCTGAGCAAACAGACCGTCCGTTCGCTGCAAGAGATTGCTGTCAGGCAGCATGTAGCGCTGCTTGACCCGGTGCTGCTTGGGCATGGGCGAAACAGGCGGTATGTGGATGCGCCTGCGATCTTTCATCTGGAGCAGAACTTGTTTCGCAGGCATCCGGCGAAATACGATGATGAGCAGGAGCAGATCCAGATTTTTTGTCTGTTTCAGCCAAAAAATGAGCTGCGGTTTGCGGCGGGGGAGATCCGAAGGCTTGTATCGGAAGAACATCTGCGCTATATTGATATTGCGGTGGTAACCGGCGATGTGCCGTCTTATGCCAATTATGCGGAAGAGATTTTTGAGCAGTATGAAATTCCGCTGTTTATCGACCAGAAAAAAAATATTTTGTTTCATCCGATGATTGAGCTGGTGCGTGCCGTGCTGGAGATGGAGACGTCGGATTATTCGTATGAGAGCGTGATGCGGTTTTATAAAAGCGGGCTTAGCGGGACAGATCCAGATATCATCGACCTTTTGGAAAATTACCTGCTTGCGTTTGGCATCCGCGGCTTTCGCCGATGGAAAAAAAGCTGGGTGCGCCCGGCGGCGTGGCTGGAAGAGGCGGAGCTTTCGCTGTTAAACGAAGCCCGCGAAGCGTTTGTGGATCTGTTTGAGCCGTTTCATAAGGTATTCCATAAAAAAGATGCTTCTGTTTTGGAGATGACGACGGCTTTGTATGAGCTGCTTGTGAAGCTGCATGTGGAGGAACAGGTTATTTTGCAGAAGGAGCAGTATGAGGCGGATGGAATGCTTGCCGAGGCAAAAGAAAATGAGCAGATTTATGGGATCGTGATCGATTTATTTGAAAAGCTTGCCGAGCTGCTGGGTACGGAGCATGTGACAAGGACAGAGTTTGCCGAAATCCTGGATGCCGGGTTTGAGGCTTCCAAGGTCGGGATTATTCCTCCGGGCTTTGACCGCGTCCTGTTCGGGGATATCGAGCGGACGCGCTTAGAGCATATCAAGGTGCTGTTTTTTCTCGGAGTGAACGACGGCATGATTCCTAAAAACGAATCCGGCAGCGGGATACTGTCTGAGTTTGAGCGGGAAAAGCTTGCCGGGTTTGACCTTGCGCTTGCGCCGACAGCAAGGGAGCGGGCGTTTATCCAGAAGTTTTATCTGTATTTAAACCTGACCAAGCCTTCCAAGCGGCTGTATGTAACGTATTCCCAGTCCGGGCAGGAGGGTACGACAAGGCGCAGGTCGTATCTGGTCGGCACGCTGTTAAAGCTGTTTCCAAAGCTTACGGTAAAAACGCCGAAGGAAGAAGTGCTGGCAACGCCAAGGAGCAGTATGCAGTATTTTTTAAGCGGGATCTTGGATGCGAGGGATCAGTGCGCGTCCGAAGAATGGAAGGCGCTGTATGCGTGGTATTTGCAGCATCAGCCTTGGGCAGAGTCAGTCCCGCGCTATTTGCAGGCGGCATTTTTTGTCCATCGCGATACGGAGCTTGGCACGCAGCTTGCTCACCAGTTGTATGGGCTTGTGCTGGAAAATTCGGTGACGCGTTTAGAGCGGTTTGCCGGGTGTGCGTTTGCGCATTTTTTGCAGTATGGCTTGCAGCTTGCGAAGCGGCAGATGAATGAGTTTGAGCCGGTGGATTTTGGAAGCATCCTGCACGATGCGCTCGAACGGTTTGCCAGGCTGATGCAGCAGGCTGGGGACGACTGGTTTTTGATCACACAGGAAAAACAGCAGGAATATGCCAGGGAAGCGATCAGGCAGGCGATCGCGGCGTGTAAAAATACGGCGCTTGCGGACGGAGAACGGAACCTGTATCTTGTGCGGCGGATGGAAAAGGTGTTAAACCGTACGGTGGACGTGCTTGGGCGCCAGATCAGAAGCGGCAGCTTTGTGCCGGAAAATTACGAGGTGGCGTTCCAGTATGTGGACAGGCTGGACGCGATCAATTTTAAGCTGAGCGAAGAAGAGAAGATGCGGTTAAGGGGCAGGATCGACCGGATGGACCTATGGGAAAAGGAACAGGAGGTCTATGTCAGGGTCATTGACTACAAATCCGGCAATACCAGCTTCCAGCTCTTAAACCTGTACCATGGCTTGCAGCTTCAGCTTGTTGTGTATTTGAATGCGGCGGTCGAGCTGACACGGCAAAAATATCCGGGGAAAAAAGTAAGGCCCGCAGGCATTTTTTATTACCATATCGACGACCCGCTTCTGGAAACGGACGAGGAACAGTCCGAAGAGGAGATCCGGGAGCAGATTTTCGCAAAGCTGAAGCTGGACGGCTATGTGGATGCAGACCCGGAGGTTTACCACGCGATGGACCATGAGATGCAGTCTACATCCAAGATCCTTCCGGTTACGGAAAATAAAGACGGGACACTGCGGAAAAACTCAAAGGCGGCGACACAGGAGCAGTTTGCGGTGCTCTCTGACTTTGTAAACCGCAAAATCGCGGAGCTTGGGCTGCGTATGATGCGCGGCGAGATCGCGGTGAATCCTTATGAGCTTTCCGGAAAGACGCCCTGCGGGTACTGCCCGTACCGGAGCGTATGCGGGTTTGACGAAAAAATCGACGGCTTTTCTTACCGCAGGCTGGAACGGTTTGACCAGGCGGAAGAGATCCTGGAGCGGATGAAGCAGCAGAACAAAGATAATGGAAGCGGACAGCCGCAGGGTGAAAAATCATCGCAGGCATGAGGATCTTTGCGGCAGGGAAAATAGATAGGGTAAGGTGAGCAGATGGGTGTAACGTGGACAAAGGAGCAGCAGCAGGTCATTACGCTGAAAGACCGCAACCTTCTGGTTTCCGCGGCGGCGGGGTCAGGAAAGACGGCGGTGCTTGTGGAGCGGATTGTGCAGAAAGTTTTGGATGAGCAGCATCCGGTCGATATTGACCGGATGCTGATTGTGACGTTTACAAAAGCGGCGGCGGCGGAGATGCGGGAGCGTGTCAGCCAGGCGATCGAACAGCGCCTGGAGGCGCAGCCGGATAACAGCCGCTTACAGCGGCAGGCAACGCTTGTGTACCATGCGCAGATTACGACGATCGACAGCTTTTGCCTGTATGTTGTGCGCAATTATTTTCAGACAATCGGGCTGGAGCCTTCGTTTCGGATCGCAGACCCGGGGGAGCTGGAGCTTTTAAAGGCGGATGTGGCAAATGAAGTGATGGAGCGGTATTACGAGGAAAAGGAAGCGGGATTTCTGCGGCTTGCCGACCGCTATGCCACGGCGAAGAGCGATGCGGCGCTGATTGATGGGATGCTGCGCCTGTATGATTTTTCGCAGAGCTATCCGTGGCCGGCGCAGTGGATTTCATCGCTGTCTGACGCTTACCGCATGGAGGGAGAGCTGGACGGGCAGCCATGGATGCAGGGGCTTTTGCGTTATCTGGGCTTTTTTATGACAGATTTAAAACAGCAGATGGAGGATGCGCTGGCTCTGTGCAGCGACAGCGACGGGCCGGGGATGTATCTGGAAGCGGTACAGTCAGATATCGAAACGCTGGATGAGCTGTGCCTGTGCAGCAGCTATGAACAGTATAGCCAGTGCCTGATGCGGCTTTCCTTTCAGCGGCTGGGCGTGAACCGCAAATACGAAGGCAGTAAGGAAAAGCAGGAGCAGGTCAAAAGCATCCGCAAGACGGTAAAAGACGCGCTTACAAAAGTGCAGGAATCTTATTTTTACCAGGATTTGCAGGCAATGCAGTCAGATATGGAAAAGATCCTGCCCGATGCAGAGGCATGGGCGGCGCTGGCACAGTCGTTTTCAGAAGCTTATGCAGAAAAAAAAGAAGAGCGCAAACTGCTTGATTTTTCCGATATCGAGCATTTTGCGTTAAAAATCCTGGTGGACGAACAGACAAAGGAGCCGACAGCAGCCGCGAGGGAGCTGCGCGAGACGTTTGAGGAGATTATGATCGACGAATACCAGGACAGCAATTATGTGCAGGAGACGATCTTAAAAGCAGTCTCGCGCGAAGCGCTTGGCAAAAATAACCTGTTTATGGTCGGAGACGTCAAGCAGAGCATCTACCGCTTCCGTCTGGCGAGGCCGGAGCTGTTTATGGAAAAATATCAGACTTACACGAACGGGGAAAGCAGCAAACAAAAAATCGACCTGCACAAAAATTTCCGCAGCCGTACGGAAGTTATTGACAGCATCAACGCGGTTTTTTATCAGATTATGCATAAAGATCTCGGAAATGTGGAATATGATCAGCAGGCGGCGCTTTATGCAGGCGCGGTATACCCTGGCATGTCCGAACTGGCACAGGCGCAGGCGGAAAACACGCAGGAGAACCGTTTACAGTCCTGCCGGATGAACAGCAACCTGTTTCAGAGCGAACTGCTGCTGGCACAGGCGGCACAGGAAGAGATGGACGCCGTAGGATGGAAAAACGCCCAGGAGCTGGAAGCACGCATGGTTGCGGCGCGCATTCGGGAAATGATGCAAAAAGACGGTGAAGCGGTACAGTATGTCACCGATAAAAGCAGCGGCAGGCTGCGGATCGTGGAGTACCGGGACATCGTAATTTTGCTGCGCAGCATTACCGGATGGGCGGATACGTTTTTAAAAGTGCTCCAGGAAGCCGGAATCCCGGCACATACGGCGTCGCAGACCGGATATTTTGCCACGGTAGAAATACAGGCCATCTTAAGTATGCTCTCCGTCTTAGATAACCCGCTCCAGGATATCCCAGCCGCCGCAGTGCTCGCCTCACCGATCGGCGGGATGAGCGGGGAAGAGCTGGCAAAGATTCGCGCAGCGAGCAAGGAGCATTTTTACTTTCTGGCAATGGAAGAGTATGCACAGCACGGAGAAGGCGCACTGCGCCAAAAAGCAGCCTCTTTTATGGAGCTGTACCGCCGCCTGCGCAGGCTGGCTTCCCATACGCCGATCCATACGCTGATTCGGATTGTCCTACAGGAAACCGGGTATGCATCCTATATCCAGGCGATGCCAGCGGGCAGCAAACGCCTTGCAAATATGGATATGCTGATCGAAAAAGCGATCGCTTATGAAAAGACCAGCTATAAGGGGCTGTTTCATTTTGTCCGCTATATCGAAAAGTTAAAAAAATACGAGATAGACTTCGGAGAAGCCGATATCACAAGCGAAAATGAAAATGTCGTGCGCATCATGAGCATCCATAAGAGCAAAGGGCTGGAGTTCCCGGTTGTATTTGTAAGCGGAATGAGCAAGCAGTTTAATAAGCAGGATATCCGAAGCCGCATCATTCTGCATCCTGAGTACGGCATCGGTCTGGATTATATCGATACGGAACTAAGAATCCGAAAACCTGGTTTTATCAAGAAAATTCTTGCAAATGAAATCGGGATTGAAAATCAGGGAGAAGAGCTGCGGGTGCTGTATGTAGCACTGACCCGCGCCAAGGAAAAGCTGGTCATGACAGCATCTGTCAAAGAGGAGCCAAAAAAAGACCCCGATCACGGCACAAAACAGGAAGCCCGCCCAATGGATTATTTCACCAGATATCACGCATCCTCCTATCTGGACTGGATCTATCCCTGTGCGGCAAAAAACCAGTCACTGTTTAACATCCACACCTATCACGCCAGCAGCCTGGAACTCCAGGAAGCGGTAGAAGCAGCCGTTCAAAAGCTGGATGAGCTACAGGTAAAAAAACTCTATCGGACGGCAGACAAAAAGCTGTATGAACAATTAGACCAAAGGCTGTCCTGGAGCTATCCATTTGCATCCGATACCGATTTAAAAACCAAGATCTCCGTATCAGAACTGAAACGCCGCCAGGCAATGGTGCTGGAAGAAAACACGCCGCCGCAGGAAGAATGGTTTGCAAAGGAGCGGGAAAGCATGGTTCCATCATTTCTGCGTACCCAGGCAAACCAGGAAAATTACGGCGCAATGCGCGGAAGCGCAGTGCATAAAGTACTGGAAGAAGTCGACTTTGTACAGAGCGCCAAAACAAGCAGCAAGACCGCAGAAATCCGCAGGCAGATCGACCATATGCTTGCACAGGGACGGATTACACAGCAGATGAAAGAACTGGTGCGCCCAGGGATGCTGGCACGCTTTCTGCGCCATCCGCTGGCTGTGCGCATGGCAAAGGCACAGGAGCAGGGAGTCCTGTATAAAGAACAGCCGTTTGTGATGGGCATAGAAGCATCACGGGTCTATGAGGGCGCAAGCAATGAGCTTGTACTGATCCAGGGAATCGTGGACGTCTGCTGGGTGGAAGAGGGGGAGCTTGTGATTTTGGATTATAAGACCGATGCGGTTAAGGAGGAAGAGCAGCTGACGCAGAGGTATAAGGTACAGTTGGATCTGTATGGGGAGGCTTTGCAGAAGGCTACAGGGAAGAACATAAAAGAAAAATTGATTTATTCGTTTTCGCTGCATAAGGTGGTTGAGATTGTGTAGAAATAAGGAAGCTGGATGGGTGGAGGCTGTACTTTGTCCTGGGAGGGACGCTGGAGGAAGGGGAGCGGGGCTGGCTTTCTGTTCCGATTCCAAAA
>CAMUPC010000208.1 GCA_947090545.1 uncultured Eubacterium sp.
GCGAACTAGGTGCCGCGCCCGGACGGTGCCACAGCGTTCCGCAGGATGCTTAGGGATTCTTAACCTTCTGGAACGGACGCAGCCAGGGCGTGCCAATCCCCTCTCCCAGCGTCCCACATAACAAAAACCGCCCCAACATGACCAACTTTACTGCTCACTCCATCCTGCGAAGCTCCGGGACCATCGTCAGCAACATAGTAAAAAAGCAGGACAGCCCGCCAACCACGTTAGAAACCGGCTCCGCCGCAAAGACACCATCCGTCCCCATATGAAACGCATAGGGCAGCAGATACGTCAGCGGTACCACCAGCACCACCTTTCTGAATAAGCTGAAAAAAATAGCCTGCTTCTTTTTATTCAGCGCCTTAAAAACCGTCTGCCCGGAATACTGAAACGCCTGAAACACAAATGCAAAAAAATACAGGTGCAGCGGCCGCAGCGCTAACTGCTGTAGCGTGGCGTCATCGCTGAAAATTTTAATAAACAAAAGCGGAAGCTTTTCAATTAATAACCACATCAGGCAGGTATATAAGACCGCAATAACCGCCATAATCCGAATTGCTTCCAGCACTTTTTTTGCCCTCCGCGCCCCATAATTATAAGAAATTACTGGGGACGCTCCTTCGGTAACGGCAAGAATCGGCGTATCCAGGATCTGCCTTACCGATGAAACAATCGTCATCACAGACACATAGAGCGTCCCGCCCGTTTTGATCAGTACGCTGTTGCACGCCGCGGATACAAGCGAATTGGTGCACTGCATCACAAACGACGATAATCCAAGGCTTACAATTTCTTTTGCATAGGGAAATGTAAAAAAGCGGTGCAGATCAATCGGAAACTCATTTTTGCCGCTCCAAAGAAACCGCATGACAAACAGCATCGATAAAAACTGTGAAACCACAGTTGCAGCCGCAGCCCCATTGACTCCCATGCCGCACGTAAAGATCAGAAACGGGTCTAATACGATATTGGAAACAGCGCCAACCAGTACAGACTGCATCCCGACAGCGGCATATCCCTGCGCATTGATATACGGGTTCATGCCAGTAGAAACCATCAGAAATACGGTTCCCAACAAATAAATCCTCAGATAAGGCACCGCAAAGCCAAGCTCGCCTGCTGCCGCGCCAAAGAGTGATAACATCTGCGGCGCGAACAGCCCGCAAAGCAGCATCAACGCCACGCCTGCCGTCAGCTCCAGACGGAATGCTGTCCCAAGCACGGCACGTGCCTTTTCCCTGTGATTTCTGCCAAGCTCGATCGAAAACAAAGGCGCTCCGCCCAGCCCGAACATATTGGTAAATGCGCCAATAATCATAATCACAGGAAAGCAAAGCCCGATCGCGCCAAGCGCCTGCGTGCCGCAGCCTTCGATTCTTCCGATATAGATCCTGTCCACAATGCTGTATAACAGGCTGATCATCTGCGCGGCAAGCATCGGCAGCGCGGTCTGTAGCATATTGTTTAAAATCGTGCCGTTGTCAAAATCTACTTTTTTCATCTTTCACCTCTCCTGCGGATGTTTCGATTTTCACATTTGAAATTATGGCTCCCACGGTATCTCATTAAAATATGCAAAAAATTCACGGTTATCCCAGTCCGGCGCCGGACGGTAATCATACGCAACGCCGTTGACCGTAACATTCGGGCAACTGTCTGTGGCAACCGACAGCTTTACCGTCTCTGCGTTTTTCATCGTCAGTTCCAGACAGGCGCATTGATTGCCGCAGTCTGCACCGCCGAAAATATACTCTGCTTGGCTGAACCATTGTTCCAGCTTTTGCAGCACTTGCGGATCGGTAATCGTCTGGCTGTATCGCTTCCATCCTGTAGACATCGATTTTACGTCCAGCTTCGCAGATACAACATCCTTAATTTGAGAGATATCATATGCCTGATAGCCGATGTCCTCTTCCAGCATTCTCTGGACGGAAGCGCATAGCCTGGGCGCTTTTTCCAAAAATTCCAGCAAGCCTTCTTTCTCATCATAATACGAGCCGTATAAATACCCGCCTTCCAAACCAGTCATTTCGATATCCTGCCAGATGATCCGCCAGCCCGTTTCCTTCTGCCCGTTGAAACGCACCCCGCCCGATTTTCCTTTGCGCTGCTGCGCCTTCACCTGCGCTGCCAAACGATCCTGTTTTGTGCCTGTTGGAATATAGTAATAGGTAGCATATTCTCTGACTTCCGAGGGCTGCACTGCGATACATACTTTGCCGGCTTGCGGCTGGCTGTAAAGCTTCACTGGTTTTTCGGCTTGCGGCTGGTCGTAAAGCTTCTCTGGTTTTTCGATTTGCGGCTGGTCGTAAAGCTTCTCTGATTTTTCGGTTTGCGGCTGGTCATAAAGCTTCTCTGGTTTTTCGCGCGATGCGGCGCTGTCTTTTTCTTCTCCCTGCACCGGGTTTGTCAAAAAACATGCTGCCAATACTACACATCCGGCTGCCGCCGCCAGCGTCATCCATAACTTTGGTTTTTTGTAGTGCAGGACGGATTTCACCCGTTCTTTTACCCCAGCTTCTCCAAAAGCCAGCGGGCACCCCATGCGCAGGCTCTTTTTGCCTGTATGCGACAGCAATACTCTGGCGTATTCTTTTTTCTCGTCAAACGACATTTCCTTCACCGCTCTTTCATCGCACGCCAGCTCGATATCCTTACAAAACATCGCGTACGCCGCCCAGCAAACCGGATGAAACCAATAAATACATGCTAAGCAATACCCAAGCAGCTTCCACCAATGGTCTTTTCTTTGCAGATGTGCAGATTCATGCGCGGCAATACAGCCCATTTCTTTCTCGCTTAATGCAGAAGGAAGGTACACGCGCGGACGAACAATTCCCAAAATAAACGGCGATGCCACCGCATCACAAATATAAAAATTGTCTTTGACACATACCGCTTCTCTTACAAGCCGATACAGCCTTCCCATACTGGCTGCTGCATACAGCACCAGTAAAACGGCACCGCACACCCACACCATGCCAGCCACATAAGCAGCTACCTGCAAGGGCGCCGCGCTGTCTGATTCCTGATACGCAAATGTATCTGCCAGCATTGGGTTCACCGTATGTTCCACGACCGCCAGATGGCTGTCTATGGACGGTATCCACTTTCGCACCTTACCTTCCACAACCGCACTGTCTCTGACAGGTTTTGCACTTTGCAGCACACTGAACGGGCTTTCGATGGAAACCGGGCAGATAAGCCTGACTGCCGCCGCTCCCCACAAAAAACAGATGATCCATCTCGGAAATTTGGGAAAGACAAGCCTTGCCACTATCACCGCTAGTAAAAACCAGCCAGCCGTAATACTCCTGTTTAACAGCTCTAAAAAAAGCTCCCCCATACTCATTCCTCCTTCGCCTGGTCAATCATCCTGCGGATTTCCTCAGCCTCATCTGCCGTAATCCCGGAGTCCTGTATAAATGCGGCTATAAATGCCGGAAGAGAGCCGTGAAACGTATCCTCCACATATTTTCTGCTCTTCATCGCATAGAACTCATCCTTAGACACCACAGCCGTTACAACTCCTTTGTCATTCTGAAACAGTCCCTTGTCAATTAATCTGCGCAGTACATTATGCGCCGTAGTTCGCTTCCAGTGGAACTCTTCTGCCGTCATTTTTACCAGTTCTGACGATGTCACAGGCTCATGCTCCCAGATCATATCCGCATACTGCGCCTCAATTACCCCTAACTGTACCTCTGCCATTTGCCCCATCTCCTTTCACAGACTACCCGTTGTGGTCTTTTACACAGACTACAACAAATAGTCTCCGATGTCAAGACAGAACTTATGATTTCAAAAAGACATCCGCCAGATTCCTCCGGCGAATGCCCTTATCTAATCTTATCTGTATAGCTATCGTATCCTTCTTAAAACTTGCCGCCGCCACCTCCATGTGACGCGCCAGAGGACGACTGATGCGTACTGGAACCTCCCGCAGAAATGGAAGCCCCCTCACTGTCTGGCTGCTTCGGCTTTTCCATGCGCGTAACCTGGCGGTACAAAAACAAATCCTTCTCCGTGGCCAGCTTCATGCTTCCGTTTTTCACATAGCCGTCCGCGGACGCCTGTCTGCGCACCGTCTTGAGCCTGCTTCTCATCATGCCCGTCACAGCCAGCGAAGCGGCAAATCCCACGCCAAGGGAAAGCACCAGCGCTCCGACATACGGAAACGGCTCTGCGCCTTTGCGCGCCTGTGTCAGATAATCGTCGCACAGATTTGCAAATTTCGTAAACGCTGCCGCATATTCTCCCGCTGACAAGTCGTCTGTAAACCGCTTCGACATCTCGTTGATATCCGCATCTGTAAGCGCCGTAATCCCAAAGCCGCTCGTTGATATGTACCAGTCCCGTTCCTCCATGCTGATCAAAAAAAGTATCCCGTCTTTTTCCTCCCCGAAGCCGTAGCCGTTCCTGTCATAAAAGTCGTCTGCATTTTCCATCGCGGACGTTCCATGCAGCAATTTTTGGGTAACAACGACAAGGTCTGCCTGCTGCCTTTCACTGATTTCATCCAGCTTTTCCAGCAGCTTCGCTTCCTCGCTGTCCGAAAGCAGCCCCGCCTGGTCCACCAGCCTTGATTCGGCAGCGTTTGCCGCAACTGCCGGGCACACGAAAAACACAGGCAAAAACAGTGCCAAAAGTATCATCCATAATCTCTTTTTTACGCTTTGCATCTTCTTCCCTCCTACAGCATCCAAAACAAATAGGATAAAAGATACATCCCTGCACCGATCACGCCTGTCAGCCCAAACAGCCATCTTCTGTACGCCGCTTTGTCCACAGGCAGGTCCCCAGCCATCTTTCCATTCTGCCCGTTCATGGCAAAGAGATAGTTGTGCCCATTCCATGTCGTACTCAAAAGCCAGACCGGAAACAGCGCATAGGTTACCTTGCCGCCATGCAGTTGAATGCTGCCAGCCTCTTTTCTCACTGTCGTATAACCTTTTACCGTCGCGTCAAAGGCTGCCTGCGCGCTCGTTTTTATCCGCTCATTGGCGCGCCCGATGCTTTCTTTGCTGTCTACATCGTATTTGTCCGCCAAATAGCCCGCCAGATACGCCGTCTGAAAATCCACTGCTTTAGAAAAGTCAAAAGGCTCCAGCGATTCCATAAAATCGTCCGGCATCTTTTTCGAGCCATCTACCGGAACCCTCTGAAATCTCATGCTTCCGCCCCTGCTGACGCTAAAATAGCTTGTTTCGGTATAATCATACCTGCTGTCCGACCACATCCGAAGCTTTGTCGCCTTATAGCGCATATTGACCTCCGCCTCTGCGTCAAACAGCCAGAACGGAACATAGACGCCTTTGATCTCATCGATATGGTTCGTATCCTTAAACGCCTTAGGAAGCAGCCGTTTCCCGGCATACAGGTTTTTCAGCGCCTGTTTTGCGGCTTTTTGATCCAGTTGAAACGGAATCACATAATCAGGCTTTAGCACTCCCGAAAGCCGCCCCGTCATCACCACCGGATTCCCGCAGAACGGGCAGGCAGCAGCCGCTGTATTTTCATCACACGCAATCTCGCCGCCGCAGGACTTGCATACATAAGCACGCAGCCTGCCGGCTTCCCCATCCTGCCACTCACCGCCCGCGGCTTCCTCCCAGCCCATATCATCCGGCTGGTCATTTTTCAGCTCACGGTCATAATCAGCCAGCGTTTCCATCTCAAATTCCGTATCACAATACGGGCACTTCATTTTTTGCAGCGTACTGTCAAACGCGATAGCGCCGCCGCAGCACGGGCATTGATACTCTTGTATTGCTGCCATTTTCTTTCCTCTTATTTCCTGTCATTCTCATCAAATATATCCCCGCACTCTGGGCAGAACTTCGGCGGATGAGCAGGATCTTCCGGTTCCCACCCGCATTTGTCGCATTTGTAAAGCGGCACGCCTGCCGGCTTCTTTGCGCCGCATTCCTGACAAAACTTTCCCTTGTTTGCCGTACCGCAGGTACATATCCATGTGCCTGCCGGCTGCACACCGACTGGCTGCTGAGCCATCTGCTGTCCGCCTGCCGGCTGCTGAGCCATCTGCTGCCCCATCGCAAACAGGTTCTGTACATTCGCGCCTCCTGCATTCATCGCCATACCCATGCCTACAAATCCATTCATCGCCCCTGCCGGATTAGAAGCCGCCGCTTTCATCGCATCTGCCTGCGCGCCTGCTAATACAGCACCCGCCATATTTGGATTTTGCAGCACAGCGGTACGCTGGAGCTGCTTAATCATCTCCGCATCTTCATCCGGCAGCGTAACAGAGCCAAGCGCGATACTAACCACCTTAAGCCCGCGCAGTTCGCCCCATTTTGCTGAGAGCGCAGCGTTCATCGCCTGTTCCAGCTCTGCCGTATGGGACACAATCTGGTTCGGGCGCATTTCCAGATCCGAAAGCTTTCCAAATGCAGGCTGCAAGGCGCTGATAAATTCCGTCTTAAGCTGCCTGTCTAATTCGTCTCTCGTATAATCCTCCTCGATATTCCCGCAGACATTTGTATAAAACAAAAGCGGATCGGCTATCTTATACGAATACGCCCCGCAGCAGCGGACAGACACATCCACATCCAGCCCAATTTTTTTATCCACCACACGAAACGGAATCGGATTCGGCGTCCCAAATTTATTGTCTACCAGCTCCTTTGTATTAAAATAATAAACCCGCTGGTCTTTGCCCGGATCACCGCCAAATGCAAAGCGCCTGCCGATCGTCTGGAACGTCTCTTTGATCCCTTTTCCAAGCCCGCCTGTAAAAATGCTGGGCTCTGTAGACGTATCATAGAGAAACTCTCCCGGCTCCGCGCACAACTCTACAACCTTGCCCTGTTCTACAATCATCATGCACTGGCCGTCAGCCACCGCGATTTTGCTGCCATTGGAAATAATATTTTCATTCCCCCTTTGGTTCGACGAGCGGGAGCTTGTGCGCTTCCTGCCTTTTGTGACCAGTACCTCCTTTTCCATTGCATCGCAGTAAAAAAACTCTTTCCATTGATCTGCAAGCGTTCCTCCTGCTGCACTTAATCCTGCTTTGATAAGTCCCATAAATGAATCTCCTTTCTGATCTTACTCCTGTCAGTACGCGACAGATCAGCTTCTCAAAATAAATTTGCTAATTTAACATTATATTCTTAACAGGCTGTTTTTTCAATCATTAAATTCCAGAACTTAGAATAAGCGCATGAACAGTGTGGGATATGCTAACGTGGATGGATCAAAATGGCGGCGGTTTTGGTCAAGTGCTGCGTTTTGTTGAGAAACGGACGCTGGAGGAAGGGGCGCGAGGCTTGCTTCCTGTTCCGGTTCCAAAATGTAAGGAGCCCTAAGCATCCTGCGGTT
>CAMUPC010000209.1 GCA_947090545.1 uncultured Eubacterium sp.
GCCACAACGTAACCGCAGGATGCTTAGGGCTCCTTACATTTTGGAACCGGAACAGGAAGCCAGTCCCGCTCCCCTTCCTCCAGCGTCCTCCCCTACCAAGCTCTAAAAAACACCCCCCTCCTTCCCCCTCACCTCAACCTGCGCCACAACCACCGTCTCCTTCTCTCCCCCGCGCAAATGCTCCGCCTTCAAATACTGCATCCCCTTCTGCATCCCAGCCGCAATCAAATTAAGCACATAAATATTATCAAACCGATTATAAATCGATTCCCCACCAAGCCCCGACAAGCAGATCAACTGCGTATTCGTCTTTTTTGCCAGATCCATCAGCGGCTTTAACAAATGCGCCGCATTCGTCTGCGCAAACGGATTATCCATCAGCAGTACCTTACCTTCATTGCGGTCTGCGAACAAATCAGAATCATCCCTACGCATATAATATAACAAACTCGACAGAATAATAAACGCAGACAAAAATCCTTCCCCGCCAGAATTGCGCGCCACCTGTGACCAGGTAATCAAATACTCTCGCTGTGCTTCGACTTTATACAGGCGGATCTGTACATTTTCAATGCCGGCTGCGACGTCGTACAGGTTTTTTGCCGTTAAGGATTTTCCTAAATATTCCTGTACATTGCAGTTTTGCTCTAATAATTCTATGCATTTGCCTGTTGTCTCATCCATAAAGTCGTGCAGCCTTGTCTGGTACAGATTTTCGTTTTCTTTCCAGTCTGGCAGTGTGATTTCGAGCATTTTTACTGTTTTATCCCGAATCTGTATCGAAGAATTGCGGTCGATGCGCCCGAGGTTTTGATGGATTTCCTGTACATATTCGCTGAGCAGCTCTACAATCCGTGCCTTTTCTTCTTCTACTACGGAGATGTCTACTACAAGCTTTTCCATCAGGCTTTGGTATGACTGCAAGGTCGTATCGAGCTGGCGCAGCACCTGTCCTGCGTTGCCGGTTAATGACAGCATCGCTTCGATTGGCTTGCGGTAAAAATCCTCGGCAAATGCTTCCTGGCGTACCATCGCGTTTAACTGGCTGGTTAGAAGCTCCTTTTGTTTTTGCCTGTTTTCCCTGCAATGGTTATAGTCGCGCACCAGAATGCCTTTTTTGTGCCGCAGCTCTTCCCCGGACAGCCGTTCTGCCTGTTCCTGCAAAACGGCGATCATCTGGAGCTGGCACTTTTTCCATGCCGCGTCTTTGAGCTTTTCTGACAGAATGTTCGGATTGCTTCCGCCTGCCTGTTCCTGTTGGTTTTCTTCACCCGTTTCGGGAACTGTTGCTGACTGCTGTTTGATGGTTTCCCACATCCGCTGTTCTTCTTTTGCCGTTACCGTATCGGACGCAAGCGCGCGGCTTAAAAATTCCCACAGCTCCTGCTCGTTTTCAGGCATAAACTCCGTATATTCCGCAAGCGCGGCCAATAACTCCTCATACCATCCGATGCGTTTCTTTTCGGACTGCGCAGCCTCAACGGACTGTTTGTGTTCGTATTCCTTTTTTTCGATTTCTGCTTCAAAATCTACGGGCTGGATTGCTTCTTTTGGAAGCGGGGCGCTTTGACGGCATTTTTCCAGCATTGTTTTTTTCTGCTGTTCAAGACGCTGGCTTGCCAGTGCCGCGTTTTTATCTGCTTCGTTCCATTGTGCTTTTTTCAGCTCGTACTGCTGCTCACGGGATGCAAGTAGCTGCTCCTGGTATTCTTCTGCTTTGGCGTCGTATACGGTGTCGTTCCATGCCCCGTCTTTCAGCTTATACTTTTTTTGCAGCCTTGCAAGCTCTTTTTTCTGCCTGTGTTCCTTTTCCCGTGCATTTTGCGCCAAACGCTCCAGCTCCTGCTGGCGCAGGGAGATGGTGCTTGTAATTGCCTGGTAGCGGTTTTCCATTTCTTCGATGTTAGCTTTGCTGTTAGCTTCGATATTAACTTCGATGTTAACTTCGATGCCTCCTTTCGTCTGCTGTGCCTTTTTATACTGCGCGTAGCACGCGGCTTTTTCTGCGAATGTCTCTGCCAGGCGCAGCAGGCGGTCTAGCTCGATTTCCTGATTCCTGGCGCGTTCCCGCAGTTTTTTTGCCATATTGCAGGCGAGCTGTTCTTTTTCCTTTGTGGCTGACAGGTGATGTTCGAGTGTTTTAAGCTGCTGCCTGTCTTTGCAGTAGGACTGGTAGGCATGTGTGAGCGCTTTTAAATCTTCCAGCCTGCGTTCCTTTTCGCTCTGTTTTTTGACGCAGGAGCGCATCTGCTGCTGTAACTTTTGCTGACTATCGGCTAGGCGCTGTGCTTCTTCTTTCTTTTTCAGGATCTCCTCTGTGATGGCTTTAAGCTCTTCTGTGATCTGCTCCTTTGCCCTGAGCGCCTGCTCCTGCAATGGTTTCGTAACCGTCTGGCTGCGGAGCTGTTCTTTTTTCTCAAAATAAGACTCGTATTCCTCCCGCCGGATCTGGATCTGCTCTTTCTTGCCTGCAATCCGCTGTTCGAGTGCCGCCGCCATCTGTTTTAGCTTTTCTTCGTTTAATAAATGCTCGTTAAACAGCAGGTAAAAGCTGACGCTTTTTTCTTCCAGAAACGGGCTGCTTTGGTTTGCTTCCTGCCGCTCTAGCTGTTCTCTTGCCATCAGGGGAATCGGGAAGGATGTATATGGCAGGTCTTTTTCTTTAAGCTGCCTGAGCTTTTGCATATCCCGCGCGGAGAGCAGCAGCGCGTATGGCAAAAACGGATACGCGCGTACGAAGCTTTGATTTTCTTCTTCTGAATAGGCGTTCTTTTTCAGCCATTCCATCCCATAGACATACGTAATCCCCAGCTCTTCGAGCAGCTTTTCAAACGGCTCCGGCAGCTCCAGTACCCGCCCCTGCGTCAAGCGCTGGTATTCCTTTTGCAGCCGGTCCTCTTCTTTTTCCAGGCTGCGCTTTGCCCATTCTGCCTCGGACAGCCTGCGCTGCGCCGCGTGCATAATTGCTTCGAGGTCGTAAAGCCTTTCCTCCTGCCCGGACAGCCCAAAATAGCGGATCAGCCTGCGCCTTTTAGCCAGCTCCTGCTCATATGCCTCGCACACTTCCTTCGCGTGTACAAGCTCCTGCTCTTTTTGCATTTTCCTCAGGCGGGCGTCCTCCAGGTTGCGCTCATATTCCTTCTGCGTCCAGCTTCCTTCCTCTGCCGCCTTTACCATCTGCTGGTAATCCCTTTTGATGCCGTCCAGTTCTTTTTCATATTCCTGGCGGCGGATATCCAGCTCGGCGGGTTCGTATTCTCCGAGAATGCTGCGGATCAAGCCTGGCTCATACCGTTTGTTGTATGCGGATTCTTTTTCGTCGTATTCCAGTATCCTTGCCTGTACGCTTCCAAGAGACTGGCCAAGCTCGAACACGGTCCCTCGCATCGTATCTGCCTTTTCGTCCTCGGCAAGCGCCTGGCCTTGTAAATGCCGCAAGTTTTCCTGCGCAAGCTGCGCCTGTTTCTCTGCCTGCTTTTGCTCTGCTTCATAATGCTGCCGCAGCGCAGCTCCCAGACTGCCGCGTTCCGCGCTAAAATCCTGCTCCTTTTGCCGCAGCACCGCAAGCTGATGCTCATACTGCGCGCATTCCGCTGCCTGTTCTTCCAGCTCCGACTGCTGCCTGGCAAGCTCCAAAAGCCGCAGCGTATGCTTTGCCTGCTCGTACTCTGCTTCCTTTTCATCGCGTTCAAGCTGCACCATCTCGCGCTCCGCCATCAAACGGCGCTCCGCCTCCATCGCTTCATACACCGCTTTCGAGATCTGCTGATACTGGAAATGCCTGATCTGCTCCTGAATTTGCTCCTGCCCTTCCACAATCCGTGCAAGGCATTCCTCCGCCGAAACCCTCGCAGCGCCAAGCTGCCATAGAAACATACCGATCTGTTCCCGGCGCAGCAAAAGCTCCTGTTCCACCGCCTCGTAGGACACAGCCGTGCGCTGGATCTCCTGCGCTTCTTCTGAAAACTGCCCAATCACATCCCTGCGCTTGATTTTGGACTTGTTATCCTTGTACTGGCAGATATATTTTTCCACGATCGACTGAAATTCCTTCATGCGGTTGTTGTCTTTGTTCAGCTTGCTTGCCACCGTATCCAGCAGCCAGTTTTCCATAAGGCTTTTCTCATCCTTGCTGTTTAAAAACAAATCCGACAGCCCGGACTCCTTCTCATTCACCTTGCAGATAATATGCTCCCATTCCTTATAATAGATCCGGTATTCCGACAGCTTGTCAAAATACTGCCTTGCCTGCGCGCTGTTGTTCATATCATAGCTGAAAAACTTCACAGACGGGTCTTTTTTATAACTGTCAAACAACTGCCTGCACGACGCAAAGCTCTTAAGCACCATCTGCGTCTTATGCTTCTCCACAACCGGGAGATGGTGGATATCATACGGGCAGTCCGACTGATACTCGCTGATAAACTGAACGATCTCCAGGTCGTCCCCCGTATCGGCAGGGTCCTGGGCAATCTCCTGGCGCCTGCGCACCATCATGCCAGCCATCGCGTACCCACCGCCGTGGCCTAATACCCATTCTACCAGCAGAAACGTCGGCTTTGCCGTCGTAAAATAGCTCTCAAACGGACGGTCTATCGCATCGCGAAACCGCTTGTGGACAAACAGAGCCGTCATCATCTGTACCAGCACAGACTTCCCGCCGCCATTGCGCATCGACAGCAGCGTGCTCTCCCCGTTCATATGAAACGTCTCGTCGCTGATGCGGATTGTGTTGTTATTGTAGTTTAAGTTGATCACACGGAACGCGTTGATTTTGCTCATAGTGTCTCCTCCTCAAGCCCCAGCACCCGCCGCACGCGCATATAGTGATTCTGATTCAGCAGGTTCCAGTCCATAAAGCTGTCCAGCTTTTTCGTCGTCTGGATCATCTCATCCTCTTCCACATACTCAATCAGCCCCTGCTTTTCCAGAAATTTTAAAATATGGTGCAAAAATCCTTCCTTCGTCGTCTTTGCCTTCGACCCTTTCTCATCGGAACGCAGCGCTTCATACGCCTCGTGCATCGCGGCAAACGAAAGCCCCTGCTGTTCCTGATCTTGTTCGCTGCTTTCAGCACCCGCCTTTAAATAGGCGCTGACGCTGTTTTGCACTTCTCCGACCCGTAAAAAATCCCTTGCCTTGCTGCTTCTGCCCTGCCCGTCATAAAACTCGGTAAGCAGTGTTAAAATAACAAACTGGGACAGAAAATAATCCCTATCTGTCGCGCCGGACTTGCACAGCGCCGCTTTTAGCTGCGCTTTGGAATAGCCAAGAAAATGATTCTCCTCATGCGGGATCAGGTAAATCACATCCCCATAACGCTCAATGCTGCACAACGCCATTTCCCCCTGCGATTTAACAAGGTTTTGTATCTGTTCATTTTCCGTATAAGCCTGATAAAGCCTGTCCTCCGTCTCCTCATGGATCTCGTGGTGCTCCAGCAGAAAATAAAAAATCTCCTGGCTGGCGCGAATCTCCTCTATCTCATATGCCATAAAACGCTCCTACCCTTTCCTCATTCGTACTCTGCCTCAAACAGCAGGTTCGAGCAGCGGATCGTCTTTTCCTCTCCGTCCGCAGTCAGCACCCCGTCAAACACTACCGCCGTCCCATCCGGCGTCCGGCGCACCCGCAGCAGGCGAAGCTTCCTGCCCCGCTCCTGTCCCGACACACGCTCCATAGCCTCCTGCTCTTCCAAAAGCTGCATCAGCATTTCATTGATCTGGAAGCCCTCGGAGCTTTCCTGGATAAATTCTCTGCGCTCCTTTTTTAAAGCCGGCAGGTCAAATTCCGCACCCTGAATCAGTTCTACCATCACTTCCTTAAAAATCTCCACATTGGGAACCAGCTTCTTTCTGTCCTCCTGCCGATTGTGTGTATCGCGCTTACAGTCCTCCAGGGTAAAGGCATTCTGTAAAAACAGCCGTTTCAGCAGGTACCCAAGGCAGCCCCGGTATTTTTCCAGCTTTTCCTGCCGCAAACGTTCCTGCTCACGCAGCCATGCTTCTTCATCAAAACCAGCCTGCTCCTCACTGTCCGCCTCCACCTTTTTGCGCACCGTCTGCTGCGGCTCCAGCGCTTTATTCAGGTTATAAATTTTTTCAGGCGCCTGCAAAAACAGCGGGCGGAAAAAAAGCTCCATCTGCCCAAGCGCCCCAGGCTGCTCCAAAACCCGGTCAAACAGCTCTGTCCGCAGCGAAAACCGCTGGATCAGCGACATCTGCGACAGCCCCTCCAATTCTTTTGTATACAGCGCTTTTAAATCCAGATGGTGGTTCAGTATTTTCTGATGCTCATCAATCGTGCGCGTTAAATAGCTTTCAATTTCACGCAGATTGCCCAGGTTTTCCTCTTCCTTTTCATTCAGCTTTTGAATATTGATATGTTTTTCAAACAGCTCCGCCGCCCGCGCCTTCACCATCTCGCGGTATTCCACAAACTTTTTTCTCGTATCCCGCACAATGTCCATATCCTCTTCCAAAATACGCTGGTACTCCGCGACCGAATAACTCAGCGCGTTCCTGCGCACCCTGTCCATTGCCTCCTGAATCTTCTGCAACTGGATCTGAAGCTGCTGGAATACATTTCTGATCGCGTCCGCAGCCTTGTCATAACTCTGCTTTTCCAGATGCAGCTTAAAGATCATCTCCTGGATCGTCAGCTTCATATTATTTTCGACCTCCAGCGTACCGAGCAGCAGGTTATAGCCGTCGTCTGTCAGGCGGTAGGAGGTACGCTTTATGCCTGTGTCCAGGTATACAACCTTATTAGAGACATAGCTGATATGGAGCTTTTGATATTCGCGTTTTTCAAAATCATAGCCTTCAAAATACATCGGGCGGCCGTCGTTGGACAAGATGACGTTAACGATAAAATCAGCGAGCTTGCGGCAGTCGTCATAGGACATTGGCTTTTCAAAGGATGATGTATTGAGGGTATCGATATAGGCTCCGATATCGTCGATCAGGCAGTTTTCTTTTTTCAGAGACTGCTCCATGAGGTAGAGCATAACTGCAAAGATGGTGTTGAGCTGCTCGCTGATGGTGTCGAAGCCGTATTGCTTCCATGTGGTTTTTTGGGTGGTGTTTGAAAATAGCAGGGCGTATAAGCCGACGTTTTTCATTCGTTTTGGGAAGTGGTTTAAAAAATTGTATTGCATGGTGTGCCTTTCTGGAATGGGGACGCTTGGAGGGGGGATTGGCACACCCTGGCTGCGTCCGTTCCAGAAGGTTAAGAAGCTCTAGGCATCCTGTGGTTACGC
>CAMUPC010000210.1 GCA_947090545.1 uncultured Eubacterium sp.
CCCGCAATGCTGTGCCAAGTGCCGCGCCCGGACGGTGCCACAGCTTCCCGCAGGAGGCTTAGGGCTCCTTACATTTTGGAATCGGAACAGGAAGGAAGCCCCGCTCCCCTTTCTCCAGCGTCCTCTTCCCCAAAAACGCCACACCAGCATTTACCCCCTCCCCCAATCCTCCCCCGGCACATCCACCCTCTCAAGCACCCTCTCAACAAACGCCCGTTTACTTCCGCTGTCCATCCCTCCACCCGCCAGCACAACCCGATGCGCTAAAACCGGAACAGCAAGCGTCTTTATATCCTCCGGCACCACATAATCCCTGCCCTGTATCCACGCATACGACTGCGCCGCCCGCAATAAAGCAAGCGTTCCCCGCGGGCTTGCGCCCATCAGCACCTTTGCCGGGTCTCTCGTTGCCTGAACAACTGCCACAATATATTCCATCAAAGACGGATGCACATAAACCTGGCGGCAGGAACGCTGCATCTGTTTGAGCTGATCGATTGTAATTACCGCCTGAATCCCGGCAAGCGGGTCGTTTTGCACAAACCGCTCTAAAATATGCAGCTCCTGTGCGGGCGTATCGGGCAGGCCCATAAAAATATGCATCAAAAACCGGTCTAGCTGCGCCTCCGGCAGCGGAAATGTCCCCGCTGTTTCGACTGGATTTTGCGTGGCGATGACAAAAAATGGATCTCCGACTGCCCTTGTTATGCCGTCAATCGTGACCTGCCTTTCTTCCATACACTCCAACAGGCTGGACTGCGTACGCGGGGTCGCCCGGTTGATTTCATCGCCGAGCACGATATTGGCGAACACCGCGCCTTTGCGGAACACGAATTCTCCCTGTTTCTGATTATAATAATTGAGTCCTGTTACATCCGAAGGCAGCAGGTCGGGCGTAAACTGAATCCTGGCAAATTCCCCCTGGATCGATTTTGCCAGCGTTTTGGCAAGCATTGTCTTTCCGGTGCCCGGCACATCCTCAAGCAGCACATGGCCATTTGCAAGCAGCGCCGTTAATACGAAGTCTATGATCTGCTGTTTGCCGACGATGACTTTTTCGATATTTGATTTTAACTGTTGTATACTATCCATAATTGCTTATTTTGTGATCCCTTTCAAATCTTAACACCCTGAACCTGTCACCTTTGCGATAACCATAACATCTTAATATCCTGCTGAATCTGAATTTCATAATGGTTTTTCCTTGATACTTAGCACCTCGAAACCAGTTCTCTTTTATGGATGATGGATTATATTTTTTATACTCCAACCCATCGTCACGCCCAATGCTTTCCCATGATTCATGCTTCACAAACTTGTCTAACGTAGACAAAAGCTCTGCAAACTCATTTTTCTCCAAAATCGCGACGCCGTAGTCATCTTCTAGTGTACTGAAATCAATTCTGGTTCCTTCATATCGTACGAATAATATCAGCTTCCGATCGGGATGGATGCTGTCATGATATTGTTCCAATAAATATCTTGGCGTATGTATGGAATCAACTTGATAGGTAAATTCCTGATTTCTTAAAATCAATACACGGTCAAGAAACCGTTCGGACTGAAACGACAAAAGCGAATTGTTCGTCACTGCTGCTTCTGCCAGAGAAGTAGCAGCAACATTTTCACCCTCCCAAAGAAACTCCTGTGATACATCGTGCACTGGCAGCCTGTCCCAATAAGGTTCATGATATACTTCCCTGTCCAGACTCAATTTAAAACGCAACAATTCATCAGGCACTCCGCATAATTTTAAATCACTCAGCGTTTCATCCTTTGTAATTTTACACTCATGAAAATTTAAGATTTTATAAATTCCAAGCTCTGGGCAATCATGAATCATTTTTATACATCGTACAACTGGTTTTAATGATTTCAAAAATTCCTGTGTGCTGCGAAACTGTCCATATAAAGATCTTTCGTTTAACAAAAATTGCATTCTACCACCCTAATATAGCATCTAAATCCTTATTTATCTGGTCAAATAAGCCTTCTGGATTTTTATGTGCTTTCCCTTCGCTGTCAATCGGTATGCTAAGAGGAATCCCGCAACCTCTTTCATCTTTTTTAAAAAAGAAAACACTTACTTTTTCAGAATCTATTCCATCCAGGCTGATGCTCTTCCTGATTCCATTGTATATATGGTCACTATGTGTCTCAACAATCACCTGTACACCGCATTGTGCAAGGAATGCCAAAAATTCAACCAGTTTTGCCTGTCCAGACGGATGCAGGTGTATTTCAGGATTTTCAATAATTAACAAATCTCCAGCTTTACAGGATAAGGCAGCAACAATAATTTCTGCTATATAGGTCACACCTGTACCAACATTTTTCGGGCGCATTTCAAAAGCAACCTGGTCGTTAGAATACAGCACCTGGATAAATTCGGTTTTTTCAATTTCTCTCGCCTTTACATGGAATCCCATAATCTTACTGAGCCAATAATCCACCTGTCCGCCAAAGGTCAGTTTCGACGCAGTATCATAAATAAAATCTTGATCCATATCCAGCGAATCCTCATCATGCGCTACCAGATAATGAAAAACGTATTCACAATTCTTTCCTATCGTAATAGAATCTCCTAAATATTTCCCGTACGTATCATTGACCCCGATCCGGTCTGCCGAACAGTAAATGACCTTAATTTTATCCCTGGCATCTCCCTCTTCGATCACTTGATTTTGGCAGATCCGTTTTTCTCTTTTCTTTGTTTTTCCGCACCACTCATACTGCATCCTGATCATAATTTCCCTGCTTCCGGTAATAGTATTTTGCAGTTCCCCCAGTTTTCCAATATTCATATATTCCCCGCGAAACGGCTGGCTCCCATTTTGCAGCATTGTAAAGATAGACTGTATAACTGTTGTTTTTCCTACCGAATTCCTGCCAGCCAACAATGTAAAATTTTTCAGCTCCAATTCCACATCATCAAAGCATTTGAACCCCATAATCTGTATTTTATTGATCATAGATCTCCCCTTCTAAAAAATTCCAATATTTTACTGATATCATGAAAACTCATATCACAATCTATAACGCGTGCCCTTATTTTTCTATTTTCATACACTTCCTCAATATGGTCATCCCGAATGGTTTTCCATGCACCCATAAAACACAAATACTTGGTTATTCGTTCCGGCGAAGCCTGTAAAAATAATCTATTGCCCACTCTTCTTTCACTTAATAATTCATATATTACCTTAAATTTTTCACACAATTTTTTCACATCTTCATCATTCCCAAATTGCAGCCAATATATCGTTTTCTCTATTAATTGAAATTTATCTGCATCTTGAAATACTGCATCATCAAACATCCCATGTGCTGCAAAGAAAACCATCATAAAATAAAGAAACTGATACTGTACCATCAGCACTGCCTTTGGCGAATATCGGATATCCGCTAACAGCTTTTCCAAAATCTGCGCTCCCGACTTTTGATAAATCACATTCCATACGCTTTGTTCCTGCGTAACCGGCCATTCTTCTACAAAGGCACCTACCTGCATATGCACATATTTCGGATTCGTATAATCTATCACATGCAGCATAATCGGGGCATAAAAAATATCCTTCATCCAATCCGAATACATCTGTCTTATTTCTGAAAAATAGTTCGACTGCTCCATTTGATTTTCTTTCTGATCCTCTCCATATGCAAACACTAAATATTCCATTAAAAACCTGAGCCTGTCACTTTTATCTAATACAAGCAGCTCTCCTGTCTGCAATTCAGAAGTATAAACAGGCGGAAAAGGTATCCCTCTTAATAAAGCCTCCAATACTTCCCTTGTCACCTTGCTTCTGCGCTTTCCTGTAATGCTGTTTTTCTTATAAAAAATTAAATTACCGCTTTTATACCGCCGAAAAACCTCGTCCAGATCATATTTCCTTGTATCAAACCTGATCCTGCCGCTTTTATACATACCCCATTCACCTTTACTATACCAAGCTATTTTTTTGATATACTAAATATATACTTTTTTCTGCATTCTGTCCACCTATTATTCGCCATTCACTAATCCTTATTTATTTCGCAAAATTATCATTATATTTCCAAAAAGAACCGTGCACCGGATCTTAGAAGAAAAATAGATCCCGGTGCACGGTTCCAATATTATTCGTGCCCTTTTAATGAGAACCTTCCAATCAGCCCTTTTAAGTTCTGCGCCTGTGCAGCAAGCTCCTCGCTGGACGACGCGCTCTCCTGTGCCGTCATGGAATTTGTCGTCACCGCGTCGGACATTTGCTCAAAGCCTGTATTAATCTGGTCAATGGCTGCCGCCTGTTCTCTCGCCGCATCCGCAATTTCCGAAATAATGCTTGTAATCTCACTCGTATTGTTTACGACCTGTGCGAGTGACTGAGCGGTTTCATTGACGATGCTCGTTCCGTTTTCCACTGTTTCAATCGATTTTGTAATCAGCCTTGCCGTATTCTGTGCCGCCTTTGCACTTTCCTCCGCCAAGCTCCTGACCTCCTCGGCTACAACAGAAAAGCCTCTTCCTGCTTCTCCGGCGCGCGCCGCTTCAATCGCTGCGTTTAAGGACAGCAGGTTTGTCTGTTCGGCGATATCCTCAATGTTTTTAATAATGTCGCTGATTTTGGAAGAACCAGCCTTGATATCCGCCATCGCCTGGATCATAGACTGCATCTGCTCATTGCAGACCGCTACGTTTTTCTCTGCTTCCAAAGAGCGGTTGTTTGCCTTGACTGCATTGTCCGCGGTCAGCCTTACCTGGTCGGACACGCTGGTAATGCTTGCCGTAAGCTCTTCTAATACGCTTGCCTGGTCGGTCGTGCTGTCCGCCAGGTTTTTCGCGCCCTGCGAGGAGCCGTCTGAGTGGTCTGCCACAAGGTCTGCCGCACTGTTCATCTGCATCATCGTTTCATTCAGGGAGCTGACAATCGTATCGATCGATTCCTTAAGGCTGACAAAATCCCCTGCAAAGCTTGCCTCCGTCTGGATATCCAGGTTTCCGTCGGACAACTGTGCCAGTACCCTTGTAATATCCGAAATATACAGGTTCAGGCTGCGAATCGTATCATCCAGGTTCCTGGAAAGCACCGCAAGCTCATCCCCGGTGTTAATCACCTCTACAGGCGTCTGCAAATCTCCCTTGGCAAGCTTTACGAGACGCTTGGTTACCAGGTCGACCGGATAGATAATGTCTTTGATCTGCCGTTTCATCAATCCGACATTCAGCATCAGTAACAGAACGCCAATCAAGCTGTTGACAAGCAGCGAAATAAGGACGACCGATGTAAATTCACTGTTTGGCGCGGTCATTATCAGGCGCCAGTCCTCATGGCCCTTGACCGGGCAGTATGCCGCAAACCTGCTCCTGCCGTTCTGCCGGTATGTAATCGTACCCTGTTCTGTGCTCGACAGTATTTTCTTGGTTGCCTTCGCCAAGGAAGCATATTTCCTGTCCGACTGCTGCATGGTAATCGCATTCGTCTGATCCGCGATCTGCTGCTCGTCTTTGTGGAAAATCACAGTCCCTTCCTTGTTGATAATGTAAGCGTAGCCTGTCTTTCCAAACGTAATTTCTCCGATCTTATCATTGACAGAAGCAACCAGGTCTACAATATACACCGTCCCGACAAGCTTCTCATGATTGTAGACCGGGGCGCCTGATATAATGATAATATCGCCGTTCAAGCGGTTGATAATCGGTTCCCCTACAAACACATTCCCTTTGGAAGTCGCCTGAAAGTGGAGCTGGTCGTTAAAATCAAAATCCCCATAATTGGAATAGCCCTTTCCGTCCAATTCCACAAATCCTACTTCATCATAATGGTTCTGCTCACGCACGCCGTCCATTGCTTCCAGCTTTTCCGCCTTGGACGCCCCTGTATCCCGAATGGTTTCCAAAGCGGCAACATTCATTGCATTAACCTCCAGTGTATGCAGCGTCTGTTCCACTGCGGACGAGGTCGAGCTCAGCGCTACATTCGCCATATCATGCAGTGTATTGAGATTGCTGAAATACAAAAACGCTCCAGATACAACAATGAGTGCGATGACGACCATCAGAAACAGGCGCGTCACCTGAGAAACCAGATGCTTTTGCAGTGTCTGTCCCTGCTGCTTTTTCCCTGCCTCCGGCACTTTGGGGTTTTGTTTTTTCTTTTTCATCGAAAGCCTCCTGTACTAGAATTGTTGCCGTTCTTTTCGTCTAAAACAAGCATAGCATTTCAGGCGCCTGCTGTCAATGCCCGACGCATATTTGTCAAGAGCTTTCTAATGAAAGTTAACATTGCATTCTGTAAAAATCCAACTCCCGTCTTGCCTGTGCTACCGTCTCCTGGTTTGTCCGCAGAATACTGTATTCGCTCATTACAGGCAGCCCCATCGGAACCCCCTCTTTACGGTAGCGCATCCCGCTGTCTATGATTTTTTTAGCTGACAAATGAAATGCTGTAATGTCCGTTTCGCGGCAAAATACCCCGACTAGTTCCGGCGTCATGCCTGCGCCTGCCATGATCTGCGGGCAGCCCGCCTGCTGCTGGGCGCCAAGCTCTTTTAACAGTTCCATACCCTCCAGGCAGGTACTTTTCTGCCCGGAGGTCAAAATGGTGTCTATTCCGAGCTCTTTTGCCTGTTCATATGCCAGCAGAGGATCTTTGCATACGTCAAAGGCACGGTGCAGTGTTACCTTCATGCTGCCTGAAAGTGCGATGAGTTTTTCCATCTGTGCAAGCGCAAGCCCGCCGTCTTGGTCGAGGCAGCCGATTACAATGCCCTCTGCGCCTGCTGCACGAAACAGTTCTACTTCTCTTTGCAGGATTGAGAGTTCGTAGTCGGTATACAGAAAATCTCCAAAACGTGGACGCAGAAGGATGCGGACTGGCAGGGTGCAATGTGTGGTGACTTGTTCAAACAGTGCCAGGCTTGGGGATGTGCCGCCTAGTGCAAGACATGCGCACAGTTCTAGGCGGTCTGCTCCGCCTGCTGTAGCGGCTAGGGCGGATTCTACGCTGTCTACGCAGCATTCTAAGAGATATTGTTTCATTTTTTTGCTCTCCTTTGTTTTTTTAGGTGCTTATACGTAATATCTTGGTGGCGGTTTTGTGCGTATAGGACGCTGGGAGAGGGGATGGGCACGCCCTGGCTGCGTCCGTTCCAGAAGGTTAAGAAGCCCTAAGCCTCCTGCGGGAAGCTGTGGCACCGTCCGGGCGCGGCACCTAGTTCGCCCTGGCGTT
>CAMUPC010000211.1 GCA_947090545.1 uncultured Eubacterium sp.
TTTTGGAACCGGAACAGGAAGCAAGCCCCGCTCCCCTTCCTCCAGCGTCCCCCTCGCCAAAAAACTCTAATATTAGAAAAAACCCCCAAAAAAAATATCACACACCTTTTAAAAATCCTCCAGTATAAAATCAAACAATCCCCACATACTATCCAAAAAAATAAGTGAGGGTACGTATATGAGCAATGTACAGGAAAAAAAGCAGGAACTGGAAGCTGAGATTTCCGATAACGAAAACATAAAAAACAACGGCGCAGTCACTCTAACACAAAACGACCACAACCACAGAATCTATCTGCTGTCCGTAATCGGCGAAATCGAAGGCCACGAATGCCTTTCCTCGAACACAAAAACAACAAAATACGAGCACGTCCTCCCAAAGCTCGCCGAAATCGAGGACGCAGATAATATAGACGGCGTCATGCTTCTGCTAAATACAGTTGGCGGCGACATTGAATCCGGCCTTGCAATCGCGGAAATGGTAGCGTCATTAAGCAAGCCTACCGTATCATTAGTGCTTGGCGGCAGCCATTCGATCGGCGTGCCGCTTGCGGTATCTACCGATTATTCTTTTATCGTGCCGACCGGGACAATGGTCATCCACCCAGTTCGCATGAACGGCATGGTGATCGGGGCGCCGGCGACGTACGATTATTTTAAGCAGATGCAGAACCGGATTATCGGCTTTATCGCTTCGCACTGTGACGCAAAGGAGGACCGCCTGGAAAAGCTGATGATGAATACGACGATGCTGACCAAAGACCTGGGGACGATCCTGGTGGGGAAGGAAGCTGTGGACGAAGGCATTATCCGCGAGGTCGGCGGCATGAAAGAAGCGCTGCATAAGCTGCACAGGCTGATTGAACAGGAAAAGGGATAAAATTTTTCTAAATTGCGGAAAGTCAATGACATTTCCCCCAAGATATGGTAATATAATTTCATATGATTTTTTACAGCAGAAAGCGAAAACAGCCCGTTTTCGTTTTTTGCTGTCAGTAGGGAGGCACGCTATGTCATTATTGGAAGCTATTCTTATGGGGCTGATCCAGGGGATTACGGAGTTTTTGCCTGTCAGCAGCTCCGGCCATCTTGCTTTGTTCCAGATTGCGTTTGACCTGGAGGAAACAGGGCTGTTATTTGACTGCCTGCTGCATTTTGGTACATTGATCGCTGTGTTCGCGGTTTATTTCCGAGATATCTGGAAGATGATCTGCGAAGGGTTCGGCATTATCGGAGATTTTTTGATCAATGTGGGTACGGCAGTTGCAAGGCTGGCAGGCAATCGGGAGAAAAAGTACCGCCGGATCGTCTGCAATGGTTACCGGAAGTTTGTGATGTTAGTGATCGTGTCGACGATACCGACCGGGATCATCGGAGTCGCAGCGTCAGACTTGATCGAGCAGGCTTCTAAGATTTTACTTGTACCAGGCATCTGCCTGATTGTTACCTCGGTTCTTTTGTTTATTGCAGACCGATGTAAAGAAGGCAGCAAGACGCCAAGGCATGTCAGCTATACGAATGCGTTTATCATCGGCATCTGCCAGGGGTTTGCGACGCTGCCCGGTATCTCGCGCTCCGGCACAACGATTACGGCGTGCCTGATAAGCGGGTTTGACCGGAAATTCGCGGTGAAATATTCCTTTATTATGTCGATCCCTGCGATCTTAGGTTCGGTTGTGCTACAGCTTTTTGACCTGGAAAACCTGGCAGAGATCAGCTCCGCTGAATGGGTCAATTATCTTGTCGGGACGCTTGTAGCGGCGGTGGTAGGCTATATCTGCATCAAGATTATGCTGTATGTGGTAAGGCAGAAAAAATACACGATCTTTTCTATTTACTGCCTGATCGTAGGTATTATTTCGATTATTACTTATTTTGTACTTGCATAACGGCGGCTCGGATTTTGTAAACAGATGCGGGCGGTAAATTAATGAGAAACGGAGAAGTGAAATGGCAAAAAAACGTTCAAAAGTAACGTCCGATAACAGCAGCAATCCGGCTGCGTCGTTTAAAAATGAAGTGATCCTTTGGGCTGTGCTTGCGGTATCCATTATTTTATTTATCAGCAATTTTGGCATTGCCGGTGCCGCGGGTAATGTTATCAGCAGCTTCTTTTTCGGCATGTTTGGGCTGTGTGCTTACATATTTCCGATCCTGCTGTTTGCAGGGACAGCGTTTATAATCGCGAACCAGGAAAATACGGCAGCGTTTATCAAGGCGATGGCGGCGTTTGGATTTTTTATTTTTTTCTGTATGTTCTTAGAACTCGTCAGCGGCAGCCATGACGCAAAGTCGCCGTTTGCCTCTTATGTGTGGTCTGCGGACCATAAAATCGGCGGCGGGCTTTTGGGCGGGCTTTTTACATGGCTGATCCGCCCGCACCTTGGGACGATCAGCGCTTACGTCATCGACCTGGTTATGCTGATTATCTGTATTGTGCTGATGACGCAGCGTTCCTTATGGAAGCCGATTAAGTCCGGCAGCAAAAAAATGTATGTCTCGGCGAAAAACGAAACGATCCGCCAGCGCCAGCAGTTTCATGACCGCAGGCAGCGGCGCATCGACAATAAGGTGTCCGGCGTGTCAACCGATACAAGCATTAAAAATCAGCCTCTGCCCGGCGCGTCGGACAATGTCAGTGAAATCAAGCCTGACCCGGCATTTGTGCAGGATTTTCCAATTTATATGATGAACCAGGCATCCAGGCTGCAAAACGAACCAGCCGCACGCCAGCGTCAATATGAGCATCAGGAAGCCGCACAAATCCTGCCGCAGCAAAATCTTGCCGCGGCAGGCATGGGGTATGCACAGATGCCTACGTTTGAAGCTGACAACATTATCCCGATCAAAAACCGCAAGGTGGCGCTTAAGCCTTCCGGCAGCATGGCAGATCAAGGACATGCCGAAGCGTTTTCAGGGCTGCCGGCAGACATGGGCCAGGCAGAAGAAACTATTGCCGGAGACACCCCTCAAAATCCGGCAGACGATCCTTTTTGCCAGATAGACGGCATGATCGCAGAACTGTCGGCTGGTACGGATATGCCAGCCAGCGATTTGGGCAACACCGTAGCGCAGGAGCCTGTACCGGATGCTGTGCCAGAGGACGAACGGCGTCTGGCACAGGCGGAAGCGGCGTCTGTGATCGAATGGAATATCGTGCCGGACGAGCTGTTTGGAGAGGCAGGCGCACAGGCGGCAGAGCCGTTACCGGAGCACAATCCTGTACCTTCTCCGTTTGATTTGTATGAGAAGGAGGAAGCAGAAGAAGAGGAGCCTGCCGATCCTGATTTTGCTGTTGATATTGATCTTGATTCTGATCCTGATCCAATACCAGTCTCAGCGGAAGAGCTGATTGCACAGCAGCTTGCGGCAGCGCCACATGCCGCCGCCAGCAAACCGCAGCAAACCGCATCTTCCACACCGCAGCAAGCCGCTGCGCCGGCGCAGCCTCGGCACGATGCTGTATGCAGGCAGCCGAAGCAGACTGCTGCGCAGGCGGCTGCCGGTGCAGCGGACGTGCAGGTGCAGATTACCAAGGCACCGCCAAAGGTGAAACGGGAATATATTCTGCCGCCAGTAGGACTGCTGCGCTTTGGCGATACCGGTAAGACGGGAGATACGAGGGAGCATTTGCAGGAGACAGCGCTAAAGCTTCAGCAGACGCTGAAAAACTTCGGCGTCAACGTGTCGATTTTAAACGTAAGCTGCGGGCCTTCGGTTACCCGCTATGAAATTCAGCCGGAAATGGGCGTCAAAGTCAGCAAGATCGTCAATTTAGCCGACGATATCAAGCTGAACTTAGCGGCTGCGGATATCCGTATCGAAGCGCCGATTCCAGGAAAAGCGGCAATCGGCATCGAAGTGCCGAACAAGGAGACGGTTCCGGTTATGTTCCGCGACCTGATCGAGTCCGAAGCGTTCCAAAAGCAGTCGTCGCCTTGTGCATTCGCGGCAGGCAAAGACATTGCCGGACAGGTTGTTGTAACGGATATCTGCAAAATGCCCCACCTGCTTATTGCAGGCGCTACCGGTTCTGGAAAATCGGTCTGCATCAATACGATTATTATGAGTATTATTTATAAGGCAGACCCTGATGATGTAAAGCTGATCATGATTGATCCAAAGGTCGTAGAGCTGAGCGTCTACAACGGCATTCCCCATCTGCTGCTTCCGGTTGTGACAGACCCGAAAAAAGCAGCCGGAGCGCTGCACTGGGCAGTATCTGAGATGATGGACCGTTATCAGAAATTCGCGGATTACGGAGTCCGGGATATGAAAGGCTATAACGCCAAGATTAAGAAAATCGCGGATATCCCGGAGGAAAACAAGCCTCAGAAAATGCCGTATATTGTTATTATTGTAGACGAGCTTGCCGACCTTATGATGGCGGCGCCGGGAGACGTCGAGGATGCGATCTGCCGTCTGGCGCAGCTTGCCCGTGCCGCCGGCATTCATCTGATTATCGCGACGCAGCGGCCTTCGGTCAATGTCATTACCGGGCTGATTAAGGCAAATATGCCTTCGCGTATCGCATTTTCCGTAACCTCAGGCATTGACTCGCGTACGATCCTGGATATGAACGGGGCAGAAAAGCTGCTCGGCAAAGGGGATATGCTGTTTTATCCGCAGGGCTACCAAAAGCCGGTGCGCGTGCAGGGAGCCTTTGTGTCAGACGCGGAAGTCTCCGACGTCGTAGAATTTTTGACCCAGCGCAACGGCACCTGTGAGTACAGCAATGAAGTAGCCATGCAGGTAGAAAGCGCAGCCGCGGGATCTGGCGGGGCTTCGGGAGACGCTTCATCATCCGATGAGCGGGATGTCTATTTTGCAGACGCGGCAAGGCTTTTGATTGACAAAGAAAAAGCGTCTGTCAGTATGCTGCAACGTTATTTTAAAATCGGCTTTAACCGTGCGGCGAGGATTATGGACCAGCTTGAGGAAGCAGGCGTCGTCGGGCCGGAGGAAGGGACAAAGCCCCGCAAGATTATGATGAGCCCGGAACAGTTTGAACAGTATGAGGAAGAGATATTGTAACATCGTATATTATAATAGGAAGAAAAGGAGATCAGCCAGTGGCAACTATTATTGATGGAAAACGCATTTCACAGGAAATCAAAGAAGAACTGAAAACAAAAGTCGCAAAACTAAAGGAGCAGGGGATCGAAGGCTGTCTTGCCGTAATCCAGGTCGGCACAGACCCGGCGTCAAGCGTGTATGTCAGAAATAAAAAACGCGCCTGCGAATATATCGGCATCGAATCGCGCTCCTATGAGCTTGCAGAAGAAACAACCGAAGAAGAACTGCTTTCCTTGATCCGCGAATTAAATCAAGACGCAAGGGTCAACGGGATTTTAGTACAGCTTCCCGTACCGCCGCAGATCGATGAAAATAAAATTATTCAGGCGATCTCGCCTGCAAAGGACGTCGACGGCTTCCATCCGCAAAACGTCGGCGCACTCGTAAGCGGGCTGCCCGGCTACGTATCCTGTACACCTGCCGGCGTAATCCAACTGCTGAAGCGTTCCGGCATATCCATCGAAGGAAAAAATTGTGTCGTGATCGGGCGCAGCAACATTGTCGGAAAGCCGATGTCCCTTTTAATGCTGCGGGAAAACGCTACGGTCACCATCGCGCATTCCAAAACCAAAAACCTGCGCGACGTATGCAGGCAGGCGGATCTATTGATTGTCGCGGTCGGAAAGCCGAAGATGATCGATGCGTCTTATATCAAGGACGGCGCAGTCGTAATCGACGTCGGCATTCACCGCAACGAACAAAACAAGCTGTGCGGGGATGTGGATTTTGACAGCGTGCTTGCACATGTAGAGGCGATTACTCCCGTACCGGGCGGCGTAGGGCCAATGACAATCGCCATGCTGATGCATAACTGTGTAAAAGCTTTGACGCGGTAAGGAGGCATCTTTGCAGCATGAAGGATGAATTTAATTACAAAAATATGGAGAAAGAGCTGCTCCACGCCGTATGGGAGGAAGAAACGATCCAGGGCATCCAAGGCGAATCCATCCTGTACCAGCAGGCAGCGGCAATGCAGAAGGGGATGAGTACAATCAAGGATCAGGGCAACTATGAACAAGACTACGAAGAGGATTATGAAGAGGACGAAGAGCCGTTTCAAAAGCAGCCGGGAAAGCTTGCCCTTGCACTGTTAGCAAGCACGGCAGCTTTTGCAGGAATCGCGTTTTTCATGCAGAGCTTCTCAACAGACTATGCCTATGAAAAAAAAGAGGCAGAGTACCAAAACTGCCTGGTAAGCATGACAAAAAAAGAATATCCAAATGCACTGGCTTCAGTCGACCTGCTGTTAAAAGAGGACACCGATAATCTCGCTTACCTCGCCTTAAAACATACCATCAGTGAAGAAAGCGGCGACCTCAAAACGCAAAGGGAAACACTGAAAAAAATCATCAGCCTGGACGCCGACAATTATCAGGCTTACGAAAAACTACTCGCGATTTATCTGGAAAAAGGAAACCAAAAGGGAATTGAAAGGCTCGCCCAGGATGCGCCAAATTCCGCAATCGCAGCTATGCTCAGCGAATACCTGGTCGATGCGCCATACCTTGTATTAACACCCGGCGTCTACGACGCAGGCCAGACGCTTTCCATTACAAGCGAACGCGGCAACGATATCTACTATACACTAGACGGCTCTTCCCCAGAAGAAAACGGCATCCGGTACGCATCTCCAATTACACTGGAACAAGGCTATATCTATTCCGTACGCGCAGTCTGCAAAAACGAACGGGGCGCTTACGGAGACGAAGCCGTCGGCGATTACCAGATCGGCATAAATGCCGTCAACTATATCGCAGAAACCAGCATAACAGACAATACAGGCATGGACGCCAGCGGACTGTCCAGCGCACCGGAAATCTATCCACAAAGCGGCACCTACACCAGCAGCCAGCAGATTACAATTGATGTACCGATCGGGTATCAGGCGTATTATAGCTGGTCAGCAGGAACCACACTGACCCCGCAGAACGGAACGCTGTATACAGGCGGCATTACAATGCCGGAAGGAAGCTCTGTGTTATCTGTGATCCTTGCGGATGCAAATGGGAATTGCAGTGAGGTCAAGCAGGTAAGTTATACGTATCAGGCGAATGGTGGTCAGTGAGTAAGGTTTTTTGAAGAGAGGACGCTGGAGGAAGGGGAGCGGGGCTTGCTTCCGGTTCCGATTCCAAAAT
>CAMUPC010000212.1 GCA_947090545.1 uncultured Eubacterium sp.
CGGACGCAGCCAGGGCGTGCCAATCCCCTCTCCCAGCGTCCCCACATCCACAAAACCCGATTCTATGCATTGCAAATTTTTAATATGCTGGTATAATAATAGAAAGCAACAACAATCAACCAATCCACAGGAGGTTTACAATGAGATACAAAGTATTATTAGTAGGCAATAACAAGGCAACCATCGAAGACATGTTTCTCCACGCAAACAACATCCTGGAATGCCAAAGCACTTCCAGCCGTTTCGACGACGTTGTCTGCCACTTGAAATATTTTCAGCCCCATGTCCTTGTTTACTGCATGAATAATGAAACACGTGATACGATGTCACAGCTTATTACGATCAAGCACACAAAACTAGAGCGCAAGACCCCATTTTTTGTTGTCGCGACACAAGAGGACTGCGATGAGCTGCGCAAAATATCCGCAGACTTCTCAGATGTGGATTTGATCAAGCCGATCACGGCACTGCAAATTGCCGATAAGATCACCGATTATATGAAACGTAATTTTAAACTCAAAGAAAATGAGCCTATGCCTGCTTCCGATATTCCTGTTACTCCTCCGGCAGATGCGCAGACACAGACAATTCTTGACAATATAGATTCTCTGTTCAGTGTTGCGCCGGTAAACGAACGCAAGCATATTCTCGTTGTAGACGATGATTTCCGTATGTTAAAGCTGATCAAACGCTACCTGGACGATACATACGATATCGCGACGGCGATCAACGGCAAAGTCGCACTGAAATTTTTAGAGTCCAAAATGACGAACCTGATCCTCTTAGACTACGAAATGCCTGGAGAAAACGGGCCTGAAGTTTTGGAAAAGCTGCGTGCCAACCCGGTGACAAATGAGATCCCTGTGATCTTTTTAACCGGCATCAACGACCGCAAGAAGATCCAGCAGGTGCTCGCGCTCAAGCCGCAGGGCTACCTGTTAAAGCCAATCGACCATGACAAATTAGTTGAAGCCATTGAAAACACAATCGGATAGGCAGTCCAAAGAAAGGTGACTTATGGAAGAAGCTTTATATTTAACTGACTTAATCGATATTTCCATCCTGCAAGAAATGCAGAATTCGTTTTCAAAAATGACTGGCATTGCCGCCTACATCACGGATACCGAAGGGACTTATGTCACAGGCGCCTCCTGCCAGACGGATTTTTGTTCTCAGTATACGCGTGCCTCCAAGATTGGGTACCAGCGCTGCAAAACATGCGATATTAACAGTGCGATCCACGCATCCCACAAGGGGCAGGCAATTACCTACCACTGCCATACGGGGCTCCGCAACTTTGCCGCACCGATCCTGATCGAAAACAGGCTGATCGGGTGTCTGTTTGGCGGACAGTTTTTAGACGGGCCGCATGACGATGAGAAAATCCGCCACCTTGCAAATGAGCTTGGCATCGACCAGGAAGAGTACCTCGCAGCTTACCACAGGCTGCCGTATTTTCCAAGGGAGGACCTAAAGCGCGCTTCTTTATTTTTACATACGATTACGAATGCGCTGTCCAGTATCGCCTACCACAACTATGTGATTTTGCAGGAAAATGCGAAAATCAAACGGATCACACATTTAAAATCCGATTTTCTTGCAAATATGAGCCACGAAATCCGTACGCCAATGAACGCGATTATCGGCATGGCTGAAATGGCGCTGCGGGAAGAGCTGCCGATTGCCGCGCACGATTATGTCAATCAGATCAAAAGCTCCGGCAAAAACCTGCTGATGATTATTAACGATATTTTGGATTTTTCCAAAATCGAATCCGGCAAAATGGAAATTACAATGGGCGAATACGAGCCGATGTCGATGATTAACGACGTCGCCAATATCGTAATGTCGCATATCGGCAAGAAAAACGTGCAGCTCATCCTTGATATCTCGCCGGATATCCCGTACGAGCTGCTAGGCGACAGCCTGCGGATCAAGCAGATCCTTGTGAACCTGACCAATAACGCGGTCAAATTTACAAAAGACGGCTATATTACGATTAAATGCGAGCCATTTGCAAGAAACGAAGACGAGATTATTCTCGAAACGACGATACAGGATACTGGGATCGGGATTAAAAAAGCGGATTTGGAAAAGCTGTTCCAGTCCTTCCAGCAGCTTGACAGCAAACGCAACCGCAACCTGGAAGGCACCGGGCTTGGGCTTGCCATCAGCCAGCAGCTTTTACACCTAATGATGGGCTCGATCCAGGTAGAGAGCGAATACGGCAAAGGCTCCCGCTTTTCGTTTAAGCTGCCCCAGCGTATTACAAGCTCAAGGTCATGCATCTCGATCAAAGACCCGCCTTCTGCCGTAGCCGGCCTGATCGCGGACGACGTCATTCACGCACAGTTGAAAAAAGACATCAAGCGGCTGCATATTACTTACCATCCTCTGGACACGGAGGACGACCTTGCAGACCTGGAGCTGATTAAGGTAAATTTCCTGTTTGTGGAAAAAGAGCTGTTCAGCGATACGGTCAAACAGTTTGTAAAGGAACATCCGGCGATTACGGCTGTGCTGATTCTGGACTTTTTTGACACGCCAAGCTTTAGCCACATGATCCCGAACCTGCTTGTTTTGAAAAAGCCGATTTATTCCTTAAACCTTTCGATTATCTTCAACCACGAAAGCATGGATATGTATTACAGCAACGTAATGGATGAGGACTACGAATTTATCGCGCCGGAAGCGCAAGTGCTGATCGTGGACGACAACGCGGTAAACCTGACCGTCGCGGACGGGCTGCTTAAGCCGCTGCAATTGCAGATCGATACGGCAAAAAGCGGCAAGGAAGCGATCACCATGATCTCGGCAAAGCATTATGACCTTATTTTTATGGACCATATGATGCCGGACTTAAACGGGATCGAGACGACGCATATTATCCGCCGTTTTCATGAAGAATATGCCAACGTGCCGATTATCGCGTTTTCCGCAAATTCTTCTACCGAAATAGAGATGATGTTCCTAAACGAAGGGCTCAACGACTGCGTAGGCAAGCCTTTTGAGCTGCGTATGTTAATCTCCAAGCTGAAACGGTGGCTGCCAAAAGAAAAGATCCAAAAAATCAGCGAGGACTACGACCCTCATCCGCAGCCGGAGCCGCAAAGCTCCCAGATCTTGATCGAAGGGCTGGACACAGACGCCGCGCTCAAGCTGCTCGGCAGCGAAGAACTGCTGTGGGCTGTGTTAAAGGATTATTACAAGATAATCCGCAAAAAGGCAGACCGTATCCACGAGCTGGAACAGGCTGAGGACTGGAAAAATTATACGATCGAAGTCCATGCCTTAAAAAGCGCTTCCAAACAGATTGGCGCAACCGAGCTGTCCGCCCTTGCCGCCGACATGGAAAAAGCCGGAAACGCCGGGGATGCCCATTTGATCCACCAGTATACCGGCACTATGCTGGAACAGTATATGCATTATGACCATATTTTAGCGCCATACTTTATGGAAGATGAGACTGGGTCCAATAGCGGCGAGGTTTTAACTCCTGAACTGCGCAGGCAGGCATTTGACGCTTTGCGCAGCGCCATCGACGAGCTGGATATGGACCGGATGGAGGAAGTGATCCAGGACCTGGCGCTATACCACTATGAGGACTGGCAGATGGAATTGTTTAAACAGCTTAAAAACGCGGCATGGGAATTAGACGTAGATTCCTGCGAATCCATTCTCGCTGCCTGGGAAAAGGAAGAGGCAAACCATGGAAATGCAAAATGAATTAAACTTAATTGACCTGATTGACGCAGATACGCTGACAACGATTGAGCAGGCATTTTGTGAAATGACAGAAATGTCCGCGGGCATCTCCGACCCGCAGGGCGTCCCTGTCACGGCGCACTGCAACACAAGCGCGTTTTGCCATCTTGTCAAATCGACCGCCGCCGGCCGTGCCCGCTGCGACCAGTGTGACAAGCAGGGCGCTGCGATGGCTTTGGAAAACCATGCCGCCGTATTTTACCGCTGCCATGCAGGGCTGATCGACTTCGCCGCCCCGATCACGATCCAGGGCGAGATCCTGGGCACGTTTGTAGGCGGACAGATCCTGATTGACGCGCCCGACGAAGAACAGGCACTGCGGCTTGCCTATGAGATCAACGCAGATCCTCAGGAATACCTGTCGGCACTGCGCAAGATCCCGATTGTCACCGAAGAACAGATCAACGATGCGGCAGAATTTTTGTACGCGCTGTCCAACATTCTCTCCAGCATCGGATGCAGCCGTTACAAGATCCTGCAATCAAATATCGAGCTGGAACATGCGACCCAGTCCAAATCAGACTTTCTCGCAAATATGAGCCACGAGATCCGCACGCCGATGAACGCCATTATCGGTATGTCAGAGATGGCAATGCGCGAGCCGATCCCGCTTGCGGCAAAGGAATATATCAATCAGATCAAAGCAGCCGGGCAGACGCTTTTGACGATTATCAACGATATCCTGGATTTTTCCAAAATCGAATCCGGCACCATCGATATCCATGTTACAGAATATTCCCCGATGTCCTTAGTCAGCGATATTATCAATGCGATCGCTACCCGCATCGGGACAAAGGATATCGAATTTATCGTAGATATCACGCCCGACCTGCCGGAAGTGCTGTTAGGCGACCATATCCGCATCAACCAGATTATCCTGAACCTGACGAACAATGCGGTCAAATTTACAAGGCACGGCAAGATCCTGCTCAAGATCTCCTATGTCCCTTCCGGGGATGATTCCCTGGTGCTGCATGTCTCCGTCGAGGACACCGGAAGCGGCATCCGTGCGGAAGATATTAATAAATTATTTGATTCCTTCCAGCGTGTAGACACACTGAAAACACATAAAATCGAAGGAACCGGGCTGGGGCTTGCCATTACCAAACAATTGCTGACACAGATGCACGGCGATATCCATGTGCAGAGCTCCTACGGATGCGGAAGCTGCTTTTCCTTTTCGCTGCCGCAAAAGATTATCCGCAGCAATCCAAGCGTAGTTGTCAAAAACCCCAAAAACATCAGTGCAGCCGGGCTGGTCAGCAACCGCTACGCTTCCAGCCAGCTTCAGATGGACGTGGAACGGCTCGGCGTATCCTATCTGCCGATCCAGTCCGAACAGTCGCTGTCGCTGCTGCTGAAATATAAAATCAACTATTTCTTTATCGAGCATGTGATGTTTACCGATGAAGTGGAAGAATTTGTACGCAGCCATGAAGAGATCACCGTAATTTTAATGGTCAGCTACCAGACGATCTTAGAGACCGACATTCCACATTTGATCGTTATGAAAAAGCCGCTGTACGCTTTGAATATCGCAGGCATTTTCAACCAGGAGCTGCATACGGAGCTGTCCCAGGAAAACGACGACCCATTTGACTTTATCGCGCCGGATGCGACCATACTGATCGTAGACGACAACGCCGTCAACCTGACCGTCGCCGCCGGATTGTTACAGCCGCTGCAAATGCAGATCGATACCGCGTGCAGCGCGCAGGACGCCATTGAAAAAGTCGCCCGCCATGCATATGACCTTATTTTTATGGACCATATGATGCCGGAAGTCGACGGCGTAGAAGCTACGCACATTATCCGCCGTTTTTACACAAACTACAACAACGTGCCGATTATCGCACTGTCCGCCAATGCCGTGGACGGCGCTGAAAAGCTGTTTTTAAACGAAGGCATGAACGATTTTGTACCAAAACCGATCGAATTAAAAGTCATCCTCTCGGCACTGCGCCGCTGGCTGCCGCAGGATAAAATACAGCCCGCCGCGCCAAACCACTCTTCCGGCACAGAACAGACACTTTCTGTCCAGATCGATGAGCTGGATACGAAGGCAGCATTAAAGCTGCTCGGCAGTGAAAAGCTGTTTTGGGAAGTTTTAAAAGACTATTTTCTTGTCATCTCCAAAAAGGCGGACTTAATCGAAGAATTTGAGCAAAAAGAGGACTGGAAAAACTATACGATCGAAGTCCACGCCTTAAAAAGCGCCTCGAAACAGATCGGCGCCATGGAACTATCCGACCTTGCCGCCCGTATGGAACAAGCCGGAAACGAAGGCAACGCAGCCCTGATCCACTACACAACCCCGCGCCTGTTAGAACAGTACCGCGCCTTTGAGACGATTTTGCAGGAATATTTTCACAAAGAAGAAACCTCTGACACGCTAAAGCCGCTTGCTACTGCACAGGATTTGCAGCAGTTTTTTGGTATGCTGCGGTTTGCGTTTGAAAACCTGGATATGGACCAGATGGAGGAAGCGATTGAGACGATGAAACAGTATTCTTATGCAGATGGGGAGAAGGAGCTGTTTGCACAGCTTTGCGGGGCGGTTGCGGAGATTGATACGGATGCTAGTGAGGATATTATTAAGATGTGGGAAACGAAGCTTGAGGTTTCGTAGATTATTAGGGTGAGTTGCGGGAAGGACGCTGGAGGAAGGGGAGCGGGGCTTGCTTTCGGTCCTATTCCAGAATGTAAGGAGCCCTAAGCCTCCTGCGGTTACGCTGAGGCACCGTCCGGGCGCGGCACCTAGTTCGCCCTGGCTTACAGCCAGCAGCTAAAGGTGCCGCTTGGCTTCGCCCCTGCTTTTGTCGAGCAGGATGCTAAGGGCTCCTAACATTCTTTCAAACGGAACCGAAAGCAAGCCCCGCTCCCCTTCCTCCGGCTGGTTTTCGCAAGCTCTAAACAAACTGCTGTACCGGGACATCATTGCTGCAAAGAAACTGGGATACCGCTATTTTCGTAATGATGTACTGGTACAGTAGTTCGTAAATGCTCACATACTGAGTGCTTGATTCTGTATCCTTGCAAGGTGAAGGAAGAAGGCGATTCAGCGGCATCGTTGGCTGATGATAGTATACCCCTTAGGATACCATGCGGCAATGGCACAAATAGCGGTTGTTAGTATATGAGTATATGAGCATCTGCGATTGGCTGTACTAGCGCCTTGTAAAGTTTAAAAGTAGGTCAAAAATATATCCTGATTAACTAAAATCTTAATAAAATATGGAAAACTTTTCAATATTTGGTTTTCATATATATTTAAACTTTACAAGGCACTAGAACAGGCAAGCTATCTTCCCATATACTCACAATGTGCCGTTATCTTTTGCAGAACTCGCGAAAACCAGCCGGGAGAGGAGATTGGCACGCCCTGGCTGCGCCTTTGGAAGAAGGTTTAGAAGCCCTTAGCATCCTGCT
>CAMUPC010000213.1 GCA_947090545.1 uncultured Eubacterium sp.
GGTGCCACAGCGTTCCCGCAGGATGCTTAGGGCTTCTTAACCTTCTGGAACGGACACAGCCAGGGCGCACCAATCCCCTCTCCTAGCGTCCTCTCCCAGCGTCCTCCCCTAGCATCCTCCCCTGAAAAAAACATAACACTGCCAAAAAGATGCCAAAAAAATGTTTTTTCTTTGCTTTTTCTTATTATAATTATCTCATAGAATCCGATAACTATATGGGAGCATTTACAGAATTTTACAACTTCTGCAAAATTCTGTAAATGCTCCCTTCTAAGAAAGTGAGGTACTGCTCATGCATACACAAAAGCATCTACATAAAAAACACCCGAAGCAAACCATCCGCACAGCAAAGAACCGGAAACAGGCACCGTTAAAAGCCCGCCAATTCCGCCGCCTGTGCGCCAAGGGAGCCCTGTGCACATCTGTCTTTACACTGACGCTGCTTGTATCGTCCGAATGGAGCATCCAAAAGCCGCAGTCTGACAACTGGAAGCAGCATATATCCAAAACCGCGGCACTTTTATCCGCAGGCACATCCGATTCTGCCGCATCCTCTTTAAGCCAAAGCAAAAACAACCGCAAACCCGGACAAGATACGGACAAAGGCGGCAGCCTTAAAAAACAGGCAAGCCACAATACAGCAGCTTCTGACAGCGCGAGCCGGAACAAGGCTGACAGTCAAAAAACAGGCGCGGATACAGCAGCTTCCGGCGAAAACAATGCAGAGTCCGTGAACAGCCCTGCTGGTACGGATTCCGCGGCTGCACAGCCGGACGGCAGCGCATATACTGACGGCAGCCATACCGGACAGCCGGACGATTCTTCTGGCAATCCGCCTGTCTATGCTGAATATGACAAAACGAAGCCGCAACAGACGCCTGGAACAGATGAACGGACGCTGTATTCTGTAAACCCGGACACTGGCATCTATTATTCTTATGAAGATAACCAGGTACAGTTTTCCGCAAATGCCGGGCAATCGATACAGGCTGTCCCGGAACGCCAGGCTGAAGAACAGCGTATTGACACAACGACAGACGACACAGACACGGAGCATTACCAGCAGCTTTCCAGCCAATGGAACTTAATCCTTGTCAATCCCTGGAATCAGATCCCTGACGATTATGAAATCAGCCTGACCGACCTACCAAACGGGCATTCCATTGACAGCCGCTGCTATCCTGCCCTGACCGAAATGATGTCGGCCTGCCGCGAAGCGGGGCTGCGTCCGTTGATCTGTTCCTCTTACCGATCCGGCGAAAAGCAAAAAGCGCTGTTTCAGGAGCGTATCGACGAGCTGGCTGCACAGGGCTATTCCAAAAAGGACGCACGCCAAAAAGCCGCTACCTCTGTAGCGCGTCCTGGCACAAGCGAGCACCAGGCGGGGCTTGCCGTCGACATCGTAGACAGCAGCCATCAGCTCCTGGACGCCTCGCAGGAGCATACCCCGGTACAGCAATGGCTGATGGAAAACAGTTGGAAATACGGATTTATTCTGCGCTATCCGCTGGATAAAAGCAGGCTGACCGGCATTATCTATGAACCGTGGCACTACCGGTATGTAGGAGTGGAAGCCGCGGCGGAAATCTATGAACGTGGGATCTGCCTGGAAGAGTATTTGGAAGAATTATCTTAAGAAAAAGAGCACAAAGTTTCTCAGGGCATGTTTTTTCATGCCCTGCTTCCTTCCTGCGCATCCCAAAACCCCCGCAGCTTCTCAGCCACATTCAAAACCGTACACACCTCGCAGCTTTGCCATTCCCGCGGAAACAGCTCCCGGTATTCCCGGAGCAGAAACCGCTCGTCCAGCAGCTCAATCACGCCCACATCCGAAACCGTACGGATTACGCGCCCCGCCGCCTGTAGCACCTTATTCATGCCCGGATAACGGTAAGCATAGTCAAATCCGCACCCCGAACGCTGGTCATAAAACTGCTTTAAAATCTCCCGCTCATTTCCAACCTGCGGCAGCCCGGTTCCAACGATCATCGCCCCGATGAGCTGTTCCTGCTTTAAGTCAATCCCCTCTCCAAAGATGCCGCCCATCACGCAGAACGCTATCATCGTCCTGCTGCGTTCCACTGCAAACTGCGCCAGAAACTCCTCCCGGTCGGCTTCCTTCATGCCGCTTTTTTGTACGATACAGTCCATCTGCGCAGTATTCATCCCTAGAAACTGCTCATAGACATCGTCCATCATCTTATACGAAGGAAAAAAGACGATATAATTCCCCTTTTTCTGCATTCCCGTCTGATAAATATAGTCTGCCATCCGCGCATATTCCTGCTCGCCGCGGCGCGTATACCGGCTTGTCACGTCGCTTGCGATCAGCAAAAGCTGCTGCTGCGGGCGAAATACCGTCTCCGCATAGACCGCGTAATTATCGGTTTTCGTACTCAGCAGGCTTTTGTAATACTGGATCGGCAGCAGCGTCGCAGAAAAAAAGATGGTACTCTTTCCTTTGTCCAGCCGTTCCTGTAGGTTTTTGGAAGGGTCTACGCAGTACAGTTTTATTTGAAACCGTTCCCCTTCATGCTGCGAATAGATCACATAGTTTTCATCCAGACGCTCGCTCGTATCCAAAAAGCCGCGTACCTTATAATACAGCTCCAGTACTTCATCCCTACCGTCAAATTCCCGGTTTTTCTGCAAAAACACTTCATATTCCGAAGCAAGCCGCAGCAACGCAAACACAAACGCGGAAATATTCTCATGATACTGAAACTGCTCGCATTCCCTTTTATAGCCCAGCAAAATCTCATTGCATTTTTGCAGCTCTTTCGCAAGCTTGAGGCTTCTTTTTTTGACAAGCTTTTTAACTGACAGAAACTCTTCCTTATATAAAGAAGCGCTGTACATTTCCCTGCCCCGCTCCACCAGATTGTGCGCCTCATCGATTAAAAACAGATAATCCCCGCGCACGCCTTCCGCAAAAAAACGCTTCAGGTAAACAGTCGGATCAAAGACATAATTATAGTCACAGATAATATTGTCCACCCACGACGCCGTATCCAGGCAAAGCTCAAACGGGCAGACTCTGTGCGTTTTCGCCTGCGCGAGCAGCTCTTCTCTTGTAAACACATCCCCCTGGTGCAAAAGCTGGTACACCGCATCATTGACCCTGTCAAAATGCCCCTTCGCATAAGGGCAGGCATCGGGATTGCACGCCGTCTCATCCATCAGGCACAGCTTTTCCTTTGCCGTAATCTGCACGGTTTTCGCCCGGTAGCCATTCTGATAAAACAAATCCAGCGTTTCCTTTGCCACCGCCGCCGTAATCGTCTTTGCCGTCAGATAAAAGATCTTGTCTCCCAGCTCTTCCCCAACCGCCTTCACTGCCGGAAACAGCGTCGTAATCGTCTTTCCCGTTCCGGTCGGCGCCTGGATAAACAGATTTTTCTTACGTAAAATCGTCCGGTACACATCAGCGGCAAGCTCCTTTTGCCCCTTGCGGTATGGAAACGGAAACGAAAGCCCCTGAATCGAAGCCTGGCGCGTCACCCGCCATTCATACTGAAACTGCGCCCACTTTTTATACTCCTGCATCAAGGCGAAAAACCACGTTTCCAGCTCTGCAAATGAATACGCAAAATGAAAAAGCCGCACCTCTTCCGTATCCAGGTTGACGTACGTCATACGGACGCCGATTGGATCATATTTTTTTTGCAGCGCATAGATATACGCATAGCACTTTGCCTGCGCCAGATGGACTGTGACAGGCTCCGTCATCTGCGAAATATCCGCAAACACTCCCTTGATCTCATCGACCGTCACAGGATGCGTGCCTTCCATAATCCCATCCGCCCTTCCTTCCAGCACGATCGTATAATGCTCCTCTTCCAGCTCCATTTTCAGCGGTACTTCCGCATGATACAAGGCTCCCGCCTGCTTTTGGAGCTTTCTGTGAATCCGGCTGCCCCGCTGCATCGCCTCTGCCTGCATCCCGCCTGCGCCGCGGTTATCGATGTCACCGTTTCGCAAAATAAATTCCACAAGGTTTCTTACGGATATTTTGATCTTCATTTCTTAATCATGCCGTTCCTGTTCATTTGCAAAGCACTCGCAAAAACGCGCCGAAAACGACGGCTGTTCCCCCGCCATCGTAAGATGCGACACATCTCCAAAGCTGCTCATACGAAACGACGCAATCCCCTGCCTGCGCTCTTCTGTAACAAGCGTCGTTACCGAAGACGGCGCCGCGCAAGTCCCATGCCAGAGCACCATCGGCGAAACACCGAGCAAATGGCTTAAAAGCACACATTCCAGCCCAAAATGGCAGAAAAACGCAATGGTGTCCTTATTGCTGCAAACGGCGCGGTAATAATTTCCTTCCCGCTCATAGCCGTGATGCGCCAGTATTTCATCAAAGGAACGGGTAACCCATTCATATTCCTGCGCTACGTTTCCGTCCTGCATAGCAGGCTGCTCCATCCACTCCTGCCTGCGGTAAAACGCTTCTATCTTTGTCCAATCCTGCGGCAGCCAGTCCCATGTAATGGAATCCGCTCCCCTGTCTGGCCTTGTGATTTTCGGAGAAAATTCCCGCAGCCATTCGCATTCCTGCGCTGTGCGCTGCATTTTTTTCAGCGTAAGGCTCGCCGTATCCTTCGCCCTGCCTAATGGCGATACATAAAATTTGCTGATATCCATTGCCGCAATCCGCTCCGCCAGCAGCCCGGCTTCCTTCCATCCCTGTTCGGTCAGGGAATCAGCTTCATAATCTGGATCTGCATGTCTGATTATTAATAATTTCATCGTTTTTCCCTCTGTTTTCCTAATCGATTTCGTGATACAAGTTCTTTTTGTACTTCACCATTTTACCATAGGTCCGCGAAATAATCTATCTCTTCCTTGATTTAATACCATTTTAAAAATGCAGAAAAAGCATTTACGAACTGCTGTACGGGCAACACAAAAAGGTGCAAAGCCTTAACCAATAAATAAGGCTTGCACCTTTAGGGTTGATACCTGTTTCATAAGTTACAATTCCATTTTGCCCACTTGCCGTTTTGCTTTTGGAATAACTTCTTTGAAACATTCCACTAATCTATAAAATGCGCCGCCCTAAGCCGTTTGCGCACTTCCTGCCCGACCAACTCCGCGCACACAATTTTTGCCAAATCACCGATCAGAAACGGCACTACACATGCTGACAGCGCATATCCCAGCCCGCACTTCATCAGCACCATAAACCATACTGTCCCAAACGCATACAAAACCGCTGTCCCTAAAACCATGCCAACGATACACCAGATCCGCTGATAGGAAAACCGTTCCATTACAAACCCGCCGACAAGAGTCAGACAGATATATCCCACCAAATATCCGCCTGTCGGCCCAAGCAGCTTTGCCGCTCCGCCCGTATATCCGGCAAACACCGGAACTCCCGCAAACCCTAACAGCAGATAAATCATACAGCTCATCGTGCCCATCTTCATCCCAAGCACATACATCGACAAATAAATAATCAGTGTCATCAGAGAAATCGGCACCGGCCCAATTGGGAGTGCCAACGGCCCAAGCAGGCACATCACCGCTGACATCAGTGCAATAAAACATAATTGGCGAATTGGAAATGTAGTTGCAGACTCTTCTTTCATATTGTTAACCTCTACTTTCTTATGTTTAACTATTTGACAACTTTTATTATAAGCATTTTCCTGCATTTGTCAATCATTATTCCAATAATTGTTAACACTTTCAAAAAATAAGTAAACATTTCACTGCATAACCACTTGGCATAACTTCTATTTGGATAAAAAGCAGCCCTTATTTCGGTTCAAGATACCAAAACAAGGGCTGCCCTATTCATTTTCTGTTTTCAGCCAGCTTTCTCGATTTCTGGCTCCGGCGCAATTTCCCGATGCTCCACGGCTGTGGAAAAGACAATTTGTGTCTTGGTTTTTCCATATTTTTGCAGCTTCCCGACAAACCGCTCCAGCGCTTCTGTATCAGGATATACCACTTCCAGCAGCATCGCGTAATCGCCGGATATGCAGTTGCATTCAATCACGTTCCTGCACCGGCGCATCTGCTCCAAAAACTCTTCCTTAAGCCTTGCATCCACAGCAATCGTAACAAACGCTTTGATGCTGTATCCCATCATCTCATGGTTAACGCTCGCATGAAAGCCTGTAATATACCCTTCCCGCTCCAGCTTCTCCAGCCTTGCCGATGCCGCCGGAGAGGACAAGTAAATTCTGGACGCAAGGTCTTTTAACGACATCCTCGCATTTTCCTGTAACAAACTGATCATCTGGTGATCGATAAAATCCAATTTTCGTCTCATACTGTTTTCCTCCAAAAAAGCAAAAAGACGCCCTGCATATTGTGCAAAACGCCTTCGTTTTTATATGGTACTTATGAAATTCTTAATTTTTTTAATCTTATCACAAAATAACCTTATTTGTCTAGTATTTTTTTTGGTACACAGAATAAAGGGATGAGCGGGATGCGGGGGGATTTTCTTTAGTTATTTGGTGAATGATTTATTGCATTGGGGATTGTTTTGAAAAGGGGACGCTGGAGAAAGGGTGCGGGGCTTGCTTCCTGTTCCGATTCCAAAATGTAAGGAGCCCTAAGCATCCTGCGGTTACGCTGTGGCACCGTCCGGGCGCGGCACCTAGTTCGCCCTGGCGTTCCGCCAGCAGCTAAAGGTGCCGCTTGGCTTCGCCCCTGCTGTATCGAGCAGGATACTAAGGGCTCCTAACATTTTTCCATAGTCACAGGAAGCAAGCCCCGCACCCTTTCTCCGGCTGTTTTTTCAGAATGCTAAATAAGGGCTCCTAGCATTTTTCCAATGTCACAGGAAGCAAAAGCCCACACCTTTTCTCTGGCTGTTTTTTCAGAGTGCTAAATAAATTGCAGATTGCGGCTAGTGCTCCATTCAAACAGAATGTGAAGTACAGCACAGCCCAAACTGCATTGTTGCCGCACAGAAACTAAAGTCCACCAGGAATATACTATAGCAGCACTATCAATGATTGCACATAATTATGCAGTTGAAAGCAATCTGCACAGTCAAAAAGTAAGTGCGCTATTATTTTGGATTCCTATAAGTACACGATGCATTGTTTTTGTATAACCCTGGATAACCAGCCGGGAGAGGGGATTGGCACGCCCTGGCTGCGGCCTTGAAAGAAGGTTTAGAAGCCCTTAGCATCCTGCTCGATACAGCAGGGGCGAAGCCAAG
>CAMUPC010000214.1 GCA_947090545.1 uncultured Eubacterium sp.
CCCTTCCTCCAGCGTGCGTCCCCCTCTCCCCTTCCTCCAGCGTGCGTCCCCCTCTCCCCTTCCTCCAGCGTGCGTCCCCCTCTACATCCTCTTCAGCAGCTCCGACTTCATCTTCCTAGAAACCAAACACTCCACATTCCCCGCCCTACAAACATTATGCTTCAAATCCACCTCCGTAATCTTATCCACCGCCACCAAATAAGACCGATGCGTCCGCAAAAACCCCTCCCCCATCTGCATACTGATCTCATTCAGGTTCCCCACAAACTCCATTCTGCTGCTTTTTGTATGCAAAATCACATGATGCGACTTCGCCGTTGTCTCAAAGCAGATAATCTCCTTCATCGGCACATATTTTACCATATCCCCGATTTTTACCGCATACATCCCGCCCGCGTCCGTCTTACTCTGCTGCCGCAGGCGTACATGCAGGGATTCCAGGCACTTGCCGATGGAATCCCTCTGGTTTTTCGGGTCTTTGATAATATAATCAAACGCTTCGAGATGATACTGAAACGTGCGATAGGCAAGGTTTTGAAAACTTGTAATGTACACAAGCGTCCCGTGAGGGTCTATCCTGCGCAGTTCCTTTCCAAGCAAAAACCCGTCATATGCCGAGTCTTTTAACTCCACATCCAAAAAATACAGGTTTTGCTTCTGCTCTGCCTTGCCTGCCGCACACAGCAGTTCTTCCGGGCTGCCTGTGCTGAACACGACGCGCATGTCATATGCTTCTATCATAATCTTGTTTTCGATCTCTGACTGGATCTGGTTCCTGATGGCTTCTTCGTCATCGCATAAATATATATTGATCATCCTCTGTCTCCGGTTGTCTTTGTGCTGATTGATCGGCTGCTACACCGGCACGGTAAGCTCCTGTACAAACACCTGGTTTTCACAGCTTGTCACCGAAACCGCCTGCGGATAGTGTTCCAGGATGCGCTTATAGTTTGACAGCCCCATTCCGCGCTGTACGCCCTTTGTCGAATAGCCCTCGTCCCACATATGGGCAAGATCCGCTTCCTGGTTCCACGGATTTGCTACCCGTGTCGTAAAATATCCTCCCTCATACACAAGCTGCAATTCCACATACGGCTCCGGCTGCACCGCCGCTGCTTCGATCGCATTGTCCAGCAGGATTCCCAGGCACCGGTTATAGTCCCAGACATCCATCGCAAAGCCGTCAATCGGATACAGCACTTCCAGCCTGCACGCGATTTCGGTTTTTTTCATTTTTGTCAGCTTAGACAGTACCAGGCTTTTCATCTCCGGCATATGGATATTTCCGATCTGTGTCGCTGCGTGTATTTTTTCTCCGATCTTTTGGTCAAAATCGATTTCCAGCTTTTCCAAAATCTCCTGAATCTTTTCGGCGTCTCCTTCTTTTGCATATAAATACATGCCGGTAAGCGTATTTTTATAGTCATGCCGGAAGATTCTCATTTCCTTCTGCATCTGCTCCAAATGCTCCACATATATCTGCTGTTGCAGGATCATGGACTCCTGATACTGGATCTTGCGCCTGCTTTCCTCTTTGCCGGACAGATGCAGCAAAAGCATGACGAGCAGTACCATAAGCATTACCATTCCCGCATTATAGGTTATCGTCGTTTCCTCATGAAGCTGTCTGCGCAGCACAAAAAAGATCTCCGCCATCAGCTCCAGCAAAAACGCCCCCACCGCTTTCAGGCGCACCTGCTTTCCTTCTTCGAGATAGAAGTGAAGCAGCCTGGAAAAATGTATATTTTGAAGAATCCGGCTGGCCGCCACGCCAGCCGCCAAATAAATGCCGAAATAACAGCTATAATACAGAAAAATGTCTAACGCATCCTGTAAAACCGTATTACTCATAAGCGAAGCCACAATCGCGACACAGCAGACCTGTATAATCCCCGCAATGCAGGAAATTGTAAACGCTCTCCAGGCGTCATAGTGCCACAGAAACGTAATGGCTGCCGCTGAAAACACAAGCGTAATATCCGATGACAGAAAGTACGCAACTGTCGTATCCAGCTCGCTCATACCCACCAGTACAAAGCCGATGCTTCCCGAAGAAAGCCCGGAAAACAAAACAAACTTTCCCAGCTTTTGAAACTGCAACCGCTCTCCTGTGATATCAAAAATATACAATCCAAAGATCGAATAAGAAACCAGCACATCTACGATATGTATTTTAAGCATAAGTAAAAATGTTTCATCCATACTGCTGCCCTTTTCCCATAAAAAGGACATCCCTCCTCTAAGCTGAAGATGAAATGCCCTTTCCTTTCTGTTTCCCTATATGATATTCAAAAGCCCAATTGATTTCAAAAACAGCACAATCAAAAGCACTGGCGCGATAAACCGGATCATCACAATGTACAGGCTTCTCCTGCCAAATTTACATCCAGATTTTTCCACCTCGTCTATAATCACCTTCGGCTTTACAACCCAGCCGATTAAAATACACGTACCAATCGCCACAATCGGCATCAGGGCATTATTGCTGATATAATCCATAATATCCAAGATCTGCGCGACCGCACCGTTTGGCAATGTATATTCAAAATACAGCTTGTTGTAGCCCAAGCATACTAAAATCCCGCCTGCCAGCGCAATTGCCGTCTCGATCACAGCCGCCTTAATACGTGAAACATGGAACTGGTCCATAAAGCTGGATACTACGGCTTCCATAACCGACACCGCGCTTGTAAGCGCTGCAAAGAGCACCATCGCAAAAAACAGCACGCCGACAACCGTCCCTGCTTTTCCCATTGCGGAAAATACCTTTGGCAGAGAAACAAACATCAGGCTCGGCCCGGATGCCTGCATTCCCTCTCTCCCCATAAAGGTAAAAACCGCCGGAATAATCATAACGCCCGCTAAAAACGCTACCAGCGTATCGAAAATCTCAATCTGGTTAATGGACTTTACCAGGTTCGCGTCATCCTGTACATAAGAACCATACGAAATCATAATGCCCATCGCAACGCTTAAGCTAAAAAACAACTGGCTCATCGCATCCAGCAGCACCGTAAAAAATCCCTGTACAGTCAGGCCTTCCAGATTTGGAATCACATAGATTTTAAATCCTTCCCATCCGCTTCGTACCGTACCCGATTCATCCGTATGGCTGATCGTCAGCGAAAATACGGCGATCCCGACTACGAGCAGCAACAGCAATGGCATAATAATCTTAGACGACGCTTCGATCCCTTTATTGACCCCGCGGAATACAATAAACGCAACTGCAAATAAAAACACAAACAGCAGGATCATCGGCTGCACATCCGCAGTAATAAATCCGGTAAAATAGCCGTCCTCCGCCGCTTTTGCGCCTTCCCCTGTCAGGTAGGCAAGCAGGTATTTTACTACCCATCCGCCGATCACACAATAATATGGCAAAATAATCACCGGAACAAGGCACGCAAAGATGCCAAGCGCTTTCCACTGCGGATGAATCCTGCCGTACGCGGTTAACGGGCTTTGTTTGGTCTTTCTGCCGATCGCGATTTCTGTCGTCAGCAGCGTAAATCCAAAGGTCAGCGCCAGAATCAGGTACAGTACCAAAAACAGCCCGCCGCCGTCCTTTGCCGCCAGATACGGAAACCGCCAGATGTTGCCAAGACCAACCGCACTTCCGGCTGCGGCAAGCACAAAGCCGATCGACCCTGAGAATGAATTTCTTTTTTTCTCCTGTTTCATACTAAACTCCTCTTTTTTTATTGACTACAGCGATACCTCTCCTGCCAGTATCCGCTTATAATCCTCATAATTTTTTTCAAGCAGCGCCGGAGTATCCAGCCCGTATGGGCATTTGCCCTTACATTTGCCGCAGTGCAGGCAGCCTTCGATCTTCTTCATCATTTCCTGCGCCTTTTGCGTCAACTGCGCCTTGGACGGAGAACGGCGGATCAGCAGCGACATACGCGCACATGTATGAATCTCAATCCCCGCCGGGCAAGGCATACAATAGCCGCATCCCCGGCAGAACTCCCCGCTTAATTCCTCTCTGTCGTGAGCAATCACATCCGAAAGCTCCTGTGTCATAGCAGGCGGTTCTGCGATATACGAAAGAAATTCATCCAATTCTTTTTCCCGCTGCACACCCCAGATCGGCAGCACATTTTCGTACTGCGCCAAAAACGCGTAAGCCGCCGCTGAATTTGTAATCAGCCCGCCGGAGAGCGCTTTCATCGCAATAAAGCCCATGTCCGCTTCTTCGCATCCTTTTACCAGCTCAAGCTCCTGCTCCCCGCTTAAATAACAAAACGGAAACTGCAACGTCTCATATAACCCAGACGCAATCGCCTCCCGCGCCACAGACAGCCTGTGGTTCGTAATGCCGATATGCCGCACCTTTCCCTGCTCCTTTGCTTGAAGCATCGCCTCATACAATCCGCTGCCGTCCCCCGGTTTTGGGCAGAAGGGCGGATTGTGGAACTGATAGACGTCAATATAATCTGTCCGCAGAAGATGAAGCGACGTCTCAAGATCCTTCCAAAACGCCTCCGCATTGTCCGCACCCGTTTTTGTTGCAATGAAAACCTTCTGTCTGATCCCGTCAAAAGCTTCGCCCAGCTTTTCCTCACTGTCGGTATACCATCTTGCCGTGTCAAAATAAGTGACCCCGGCATCATACGCCTTTCGTACCAGCCTGACCGCGTCCTCTTTCGATATACGCTGGATCGGCAAGGCACCGAATCCATTTTTGTTCACCGTAATACCCGTTTTGCCCAGCGTAACAGTCTGCATTTGTCTTTCCTCCTCATCTTTTCTAATCGTGCATTTGTCTATTATACCGTCTTTTGGCAAATTATACAACCCCTTCAATCAGTACCTTGCCACCCATTCTGATTTCCTGCACGCCAACCCGTTTCTTCTTATTAAAGTTAAAGCTCAGCATATATCCTTTATCGACATGGTAATAGGACAGATAATCCAGCAACTGCTGTTCCCCTCGTTCCTTATATGCATTTCCCCTCCAAATTTTCAATTCGATCACAAACTGCTCCCCTTTACAGTCAATAATAATATCCGTCCTCTCCCTTCCTCTTGTCTCTGCTTCAATATAATAATTTGCCGTCCCGTTAATAATCGGCTTTAAATAAAGCAGAAAATAACGCCTGCCTTCTTCCTCCAGAAACCTTTCCGAGCGTTCCCCATAGATCTCATCAAAATAAGCTACAAACTTCTCTAATACCAGCCGCATATTCAGGCGCCCGTTTTGAAAAAACTGATTCTTCAGCTCCCCTCCCGCCTGATATACTTCCGTCATCTGCACTTTCGGCAATGTCAGAAAATAATTATACAGCCGCGTCTCAAAGATTCTGTTTGCGATCACCAGTACTTCTCCCTTCACCTTCGCAAATCCAAAAGTAAGCACCATATCGATTGCCGGATGATCTGCACTGTAAAAAATATCCTGCCCCTGAAACAACAGGCGGTAGATCATATCCTTCAATTCCGGGTCATCATGCAGCTTCCCCATCAGAGAATCAAACAATGTATTTTTTTCTTTCAGCAGCAGGCGAATCGCGGCAAGTATCCCATCCTTTGTCCAAACGCCGCTTTTTTCAGGATATTCGCTGCTCCCTGCCACCCGTTCATCCGCCAGCAGACAGATCCTGGAAACCAGATAAGGATACCCCTCCGTATAATCATACAGCAAACAGGCAATCTCTTCTACATCCATGCCTGTTTTGTAATCCGCTTCATACGCATACAGCATAGTAGCAATCTCCGCAGCCGAAAACCCAAGGTCAATCGAAAAATCAGCCGCAATATTCCACGGACTGTTATATTTCCTCTCTCCGTCCTGCCTCAGCTTCATCTTCAGGTTTTTCACATCATACACACCAGCCAGTATCACTGAATAAAACGTGTCATCCCTGTTTTTCTGCTGTTCCAGATACTTATTCCTCAAAAGCCCTAAAAATGACAAAAAAATCTGATTATCCGAACTTTTATCCACCTCATCAATCATTAAAACCAGCCTGTTTTTAAATGTTCCGCAAAGCTCTGTAATTCGTTCACTAAGATCCTCAAACGGAAATTGTTCTGCTACCGGCACCTTCCACACATCCAGTACCCTGCCGTTAACATTCTGCCGTTTTAACTCCCTGTAAATCCTGCGAACAAGCCCCGCTGCCAGCGTATACTGAGACACAAACAGGTCGTCCGCCGCCTCAAAGCTTAAATCCAGCACCAAATACTGCCCAGACAGCCGCTGTCCCAACAAATACAGCATCGTCGTCTTTCCGTACTGCCTCGCGCGATGAATCACAAAATACTTTCCCTCTTCGATATATTCATGAACCACCCGCTCCAATTTCTCTGAAATATCGACCATATAATGTTTTGCCGGAATACAGACTCCGGTTACATTAAATTTTTTCTTCCTATCCACCGTTCCAACCCTCCCGCCCACATGTAAGCCGCTTTTTCGTTTTTACCAGTTTATCATTGCGGGAAAAAGTTTTCAATGTTTCTTTTCAGAACGGTGATGTGTTTTTGCGGGAAGGACGCCGGAGGAAGGGGCGCGGGGCTGGCTTCCGGTTCCGATTCCAAAATGTAAGGAGCCCTAAGCATCCTGCATTTACGCTGTGGCACCGTCCGGGCGCGGCACTTGGCACAGCATTGCGGGATGAACGGTGAATACAGCACCTGCCTTTTGCGCCATCGCCGCGTTGTCGTCAGTCAGCGATGGAACCACATCGCTTCCTTCCTCCGCCTTGCGCTGGCACAAAATTCAGGCACTGTATTCACCGTTCATCCCGCAACGCTGTACCAATTCGCCCTGGCGTTCCGCCAGCAGCTAAAGGTGCCGCTTGGCTTCGCCCCTGCGTTATTCAGCAGAATGCCAAGGGCTCCTAACATTTTTCCAACGTCACCGGAAGCCAGCCCCGCGCCCCTTCCTCCGGCTGTTTTTCGCAAGTTCTACAAAGACAGACGCCCAGCAGTCTATAGCCCGAACACACCCATACCATACAGAAACAAGAACCTGCCAAGAATGCACCATCAGAAATGTACCATCAGAAATACACCATCAGAAATGCACCATCAGGAATGTACCATCAGAAATACACCATCAGAAATACACTACGTACATCCAGCGACATTTTTTTGTAGAACTTGCGAAAACCAGCCGGGAGAGGGGATTGGCACGCCCTGGCTGCGCCTTTGGAAG
>CAMUPC010000215.1 GCA_947090545.1 uncultured Eubacterium sp.
CCGGACGGTGCCTCAGCGTAAACGCAGGATGCTTAGGGCTCCTTACATTTTGGAATCGGAACAGGAAGCCAGCCCCGCTCCCCTTCCTCCAGCGTCCCCATATGCAAAAAAATCACCTCCACCCGCCTCAAATACCTCAAAATAAGAAGGATACCCCCGCACAGCCCCAGTATTTCCCCCAGGCTGGTTCGGCAGCATCCTTCAGACAGCAGCTTCATCAAGTTTTTTTACAAAGCTTATTCGTAATCAAACCAAACGTTCCGTATACAGATAAGGCGTAATCTTTTCCATCACCGACGCGTCATCGGAATTACAGCTTAGCTTCTGCGGTTGTGTCAGGTCAAGTGCAAATATTCCAAGCAAGGACTTCGCATCCACCATACGTCTTCCTGATCCCATATCAAAGTTGGCATCCAGTGTGCCAATCATGTTCACAAAACTCCTTACCTGCTCTGCATTATTAAATTTAACAAATACCTGCTGCATAACCATTCTCCTTTCTATATTATTTTTATTTTATCAGGATATGTTCCTGATGGATTCTTTCTATTAACATATTCTTCCCGGCTTTTTTTGTTTTATTCCTATAAAGCCGCTATGTTATCGATTTCACTTGCAATAAAATAATATCCTGATCACAGCCGTTTGTAAATTGGCATTTTTTCTAATTTTTTACAATATTTTTTGTAGATTATGATGAAATCCATTTCACTAAGAGCGGTATTCTTTCCGTGGTTAGCCATGCTGATGTTTATCTTTGGATTTGTGCGCTTATACAAAATGTAAGCTGTTACATTCTATATCGTTTTGTATTTTTTCCATAAGATTTTGTGAGGTCTTTTAGATTTTCTTGCATTTTTGCTTATTTTTATAAAATTTATCTTTGTTTTTCTATCTTTTTTCTATTTTCAAAAAATTTTGCTTGCTTTATTGTATTGTTTCATGTATAATGGTTTCAATTTGATTGTAACTGCTTACACTACTGATTTTCTGCTGACAGTTCAGCAGCCGCAGCGTATCCGGCAGCAATGAAAAATTTATGCACAGGTGATGATTATGGCAATGACAATTTATGACATCTCACGAAAGGCAGGCGTGTCGATTGCAACAGTCTCCCGTGTCATCAACGGAAGCGGAAATGTACGTGCATCCACGCAGAAAAAAGTGATGGATATTATCGAGCAATACAACTATACGCCAAACGCATTTGCACGCGGCATGGGCTTAAACTCTATCAGGACTATCGGCATCCTCTGTGCGGATTCTTCTGACCTGTACCTTGCAAAGGCAGTCTATTTGCTGGAACAGGAGTTGCAGGCGAACGGCTATGAAGCATTGTTATGCTGCACCGGCTATAACCTCGATGCGAGAAAAAACTATCTGAACCTGATCCTGTCTAAAAAGGTGGACAGCATTATCCTCGTAGGCTCCAATTTTATCGCGCCTACGGAATTAGAAAATGCCTATATCTCCGAAGCGGCAGAACAGGTTCCGATTATGCTGCTCAACGCCGCATATGACCATCCGAATGTCTATGGTACGCTCTGCGATGACTATGCAGCCATGTTCGAGGCGGCGTCTGCCATGCTCCGCGCCGGCATCCAGAAGATCTTATATATATACAATGCGGAGTCTTACAGCGGCATCCGCAAGCGAAAAGGCGTCAAAGACGCTTTGCAGCAGGCAGGCATTCAAGATCCTGGGCACTATATCCGCCATTATACCGGAAGGATGGATATGCTTTCGGATATTACAGATTATATTGAGCAGGTTGCAGACAGCGGCGTAACCTTTGACGGCATAATCGCGGCAGAGGACTCCCTGGCTGTCGGCGGCATCAAATACGCAATGCGCAGGGGGCTTCGTATCCCGGAGGAGCTTTCCATTATCGGATACAACAATTCGATCCTGACTGGCTGCTGCACGCCGGAATTGACTTCTGTGGACAACCGTCTGGAGACGCTTACCCACCAGCTTGTGCAGACGCTTTTGCATGTGATCGACGGGGAAGAAATGCCCAAAAAAGCAGTTTACGCAGGACGGCTGATCAAACGCGCTACAACGAGCTTTTAAAAGAATTTTAATGATCCTATCTTTATCAAGCACAAGCTTGCATGTATGAAACGATTGTAAAACGTATATAACAAGTATATCCATGCGATTCAAAATAACCAAGAAAGGAAAAAAGAAAACATTATGAAACCATTTATGGACAAAAACTTTCTGCTCTCCAATGAGACCGCGCAGAAGCTGTATTTTGACAACGCGGCTGACACTCCGATTCTGGATTACCACTGTCACATCAATCCGCAGGAAATCTACGATGACCGCCAGTTTCAAAATATCACACAGGTCTGGCTGGGCGGCGACCACTACAAATGGCGCTTTATGCGTTCCTGCGGCGTAGACGAGCGCTTCATTACCGGAGACGCGCCGGACAAGGACAAATTTTTCAAATGGGCAGAATGTGTAGGAAAAGCGATCGGCAATCCGCTGTTCCACTGGTCGCACCTGGAGCTGCAAAAATACTTTGGGTACCACGGTGTTTTAAATAAGAAAACTGCCGAAGAAGTGTGGAACCTGTGCAACGAAAAGCTTGCCGATCCTTCTATGTCTGTCCGCAGCCTGATTAAGCAGTCCAACGTGACTCTGATCTGTACGACAGACGACCCGGTAGATTCTCTGGAATGGCATAAAAAAATCGCCGAGGACGCATCCTTTGACGTGCAGGTGCTTCCGGCATGGCGCCCGGACAAGGCAATGAATATTGAAAAGCCTACCTACACCGAATACCTGTCCGTATTATCCGAGGTTTCCGGCACCGCAATCCATACATTTAGCGATTTAAAACAGGCACTGTCTGTACGAATGGACTTCTTTGCTTCCATGGGCTGTTCCGTCTCTGACCACGCGTTAGAATACGTGATGTATGCGCCTGCTTCTTCGGAAGAACTGGAAGCAATATTTGCAAAAAGGCTTGCCGGAAATACAGTGACCCGCGAAGAAGAGCTGAAATTTAAAACCGCTTTTATGATTTTCGTCGGCAAAGAATATGCAAAACGCGGCTGGGTGATGCAGCTTCATTACGGCTGCAAGCGCGACAACAACACACTGCGCTTCAACCAGCTCGGCGCTGATACTGGCTACGACTGCATCAACAACTATGCGCCGTCCTCTGAAATGGCTGACTATCTGAACGCGCTCATTGTAACGGACGAACTGCCAAAGACGATTATATACAGCCTGAACCCGAACGACAACCAGGCAATCGGCACGATCCTGGGCTGCTTCCAGGATTCCACCGCTGTTGCAAAGATCCAGCAAGGTTCCGCATGGTGGTTCAATGACCATAAGACAGGGATGCAAGACCAGATGATCTCCCTTGCCAACCTCGGCAACCTCTCGGGATTCGTTGGAATGCTGACAGATTCCAGAAGCTTTTTATCCTATACAAGGCATGACTATTTTCGCAGAATCCTCTGCAACCTGATTGGCACCTGGGTAGAAAACGGAGAATATCCGGCTGATTATGAGACGCTTGCAGAAATTGTAAAAGGCATTTGCTATAACAACGCTGTCAAATATTTTGGCTTTGACCTGAAATTACAGGACTAAGAGCCATGAATGCTTGACGCGTTTCCTATAAACTCCTAAATATTTTAAAATCCCTTTGGCAGCGGAATACAGCCAAGCCGCTGCCGCTGAAAGGGATTCTTTTTTGTTATTATTGGGCGGTACAAAGCCTGCCTTGTACTTAACCGTGCAGGCAGGCTTTCACACCTGGGAGGCTGACTTTGACAGCTACTGCGCTCCCGCCTGTTTACGCGCTTCCTGGCACAACTGCGTAATCTTGTCAAAATTTCCTTCTGTAATATCACTCTTTTTGCATACCCAGCTCCCGCCGACCGCAAAAATCGCCGGGTTCGCGACAAACTCTGCAATATTTTCCGTGCTGACGCCGCCTGTCGGGATAAACTGAATATCCGTAAACGGCGCCGCCAGATTCGTAATCGCTTTTAAGCCGCCGTAGATATTTGCCGGGAAAAATTTTAATACCCGTAAGCCCAGTTTGCGCGCTGCCATAATCTCAGTCGGCGTCACACAGCCTGGCGTCACGTTAATATCGTTTTCAATACACCATTTCACCGTCTCTTCATCAAAACCCGGAGATACGATAAATTTCGCGCCTGCTTCCACTGCTTCCTTTGCCTGATCGACATTTAGTACCGTACCTACGCCTACGACCATATCCGGGCATTCCTTTGCGACAGTTCGGATACTGTCAAGCGCCGCCGCTGTACGCAGCGTGATCTCCATAACGTTTATCCCGCCGGCAAGCAGTGCCTTTGCTGTGGGAACTGCGTCCTTTGCGTTTTCTATTACTACAACCGGAACAACGATTGACTGTTTCATGCTGTCCATTACACTCATGTTCTTTCCTTCCTTTCCTGCGAATGTTCTGTTATTATCTCTGCACTCTGGCGCCTGCGCCGCCCATAACAGCTTCTACTTCCTTTTTGCTGACCATCGTCGTATCGCCCGGCGTTGTCATCGCAAGCGCGCCGTGCGCAGCGCCGTAATTAACTGCCGTCAGCGCATCTTCTGTCGTCATCAGCCCGTAAATCAGCCCGGATGCGAAGGAATCACCGCCGCCCACACGGTCCATAATTTCCAGCCCGTTATAATCCTTTGCTTTATAGATCTCGCCCTGCGCCCAGCAGATGGCGCTCCAGTCGTTGACGGTTGCCGTCTTTACCTGGCGCAGCGTTGTTGCTACCGCTTTAAAGTTCGGATACGTACTTGCTGCTTCGTTAATCATCTTTTTATAGCCGTCCAGATTCAGCGTCGTCAGATTTTCGTCGTTTCCTTCGATTTCAAAACCAAGACATGCGGTAAAATCTTCCTCATTGCCGATCATTACATCGACATACTTTGCGATCTCTTTATTGACCTCCTGTGCCTTTTCCAGCCCGCCGATTGCGCTCCACATGGATGGACGGTAGTTTAAGTCATACGATACGATTGTGCCGTATTTTTTTGCCGTCTTAATCGCTTCCAGCACGGTCTTGCAGGACTGCTCGGATAAAGCGGCATAGATCCCGCCCGTATGCAGCCAGCGCACACCCAGCTCGCCAAAAATATGCTCAAAATCAAAATCCTCTGGTGTCGCTTTTGCAATTGCTGTATTCGCACGGTCAGAACATCCGACCGCGCCGCGGATACCAAAGCCGCGTTCGGTAAAATTAATACCGTTGCGGCAGATCCTTCCGATGCCGTCCGTTTTCATCCAGTTAATCAGTGACGTATCCACGCCGCCCTGGTTAATAAAATCTTCCATCAGCATTCCTACTTCATTATCCGCAAACGCGGTAATTACCGCCGTATGCAGCCCAAAGCATTTGCGAAGGCCCCGGATGACATTATATTCCCCGCCGCCTTCCCATGCGCGGAACGATCTTGCCGTACGGATACGCCCCTCTCCCGGATCTAAGCGGAGCATCACCTCACCAAGCGACGCGGCATCATATTTGCATTCACTTTCTGGCTTTAAATTCAAATTCACGTAAATTCCCTCCTGTTTCTGCGGACTCTCCAACCGCTGTATTGATCAATGCTACTTTGCGGATAAGCCCGCAAAATATCACCGTATAGTAGTATTGATACCCCAATCTACCTCATTCTATTATAAAATGATTCCTGCTGAATCTCAATCTTTTTTTAGAAATTTTACGATTGTTCACTAATTTTTTATTTTTCCCGATTGGTAAAACCATCCTGTGTGCGGCACTTTTCAATGAAGATCCAGCTTCGGCGGCACGTCAAATTCTTCCGGCATATACGCCCCGTTTTTCTTCCGCTGCCTGACACATTCTGTCAGCAGGTATTCGATCTGTCCGTTCACAGAACGAAAGTCATCCTCTGCCCAGGCTGCAATTGCATCATACAGCTTTTTGGAAAGACGGAGCGGGATTTGTTTTTTCGTCTGGTCTGCCATGCAGCGATCAATAAAGGCTTCCTGTATTGATGACCGGCTGTGCATCGTGATTCCCGCACAGGACGACCAGCAGGTTGGAAACCATTGCAGCCTTTCGTTCCTCATCCAGTGTTACGACTTCTTTTTCGCTCAAATGCTCCAAAGCCATCTCCACCATGCCGACCGCGCCGTCTACGATCATCTTTCTGGCGTCGATAATTGCCGATGCCTGCTGGCGCTGGAGCATCACCGCCGCGATCTCAGGCGCATAAGCAAGATGCGTAATCCGCGCCTCCAAAATCTCCAGCCCTGCCTCCTGCACGCGCTGCTGGATCTCGTCGCGGATTCTTGCAGCCACGATCTCACTCGAACCACGCAGGCTGCCTTCATCCGCCATGCCGTCCCCTGTCGTATCTACATTCGGTGCAATATCATACGGGTAGATCCTCACAATATTGCGCAGTGCGCTGTCACATTGGAGCGACAGAAATTCCTTGTAATTATCTACCTGGAATACTGCTTTCGCTGTGTCATGTACCTTCCAGGTAACCGCAATGCCGATCTCCACAGGATTTCCGAGACAGTCATTAATCTTCTGGCGGTTGTTGTCAAGTGTCATAATCTTTAACGATATTTTCTTTGTGGCAGCTTCTGCCGCTGACATAGCGGCCATCTGCGTTGTCTCCTTGGTAATATCGCCGCTCTGCCTTAGCCTTGTGCGCGCTGCTGGATTCACTGCCGTGCAGAATGGATTTACAAAATAAAATCCTGGCTCCTTGAGCGTGCCGACGTACTTTCCGAATAAAGTGAGTACGAGCGCTTCCTGCGGCTTGATGACCTTAAGTCCGGGCCAAAGCAGCCATGTTGTACAGATGAAAAAAAGGCTGATGCCGAAAAGCAGCCAGTTTTTCTGTATTCCTATCACTAGTCCGCAGACTGCTGCTGCGTAAATAGCGAAGGAAAGAAGAAGCACGGTCATGCCTTTCTTTTTAATGCTTAGATTTTTTTCTGTCATAGATGATTCCTCCTTATTCTTTGTGATATCTTTATGATATCATATTGATTTGGGTTTTGCAAGGGGTATTTGAGAATGGGACGCTGGAGGAGGGGGAGCGGGGCTGGCTTCCTGTTCCGATTCCAAAATGTAAGGAGCCCTAAGCAT
>CAMUPC010000216.1 GCA_947090545.1 uncultured Eubacterium sp.
ACAGTCACAGGAAGCAAGCCCCGCTCCCCTTCCTCCGGCTGTTTTTTCAGGGCTCCAAATAAAGATCGCTTACAGCCAGTCGTTCCGTACGCTGTGCCCAAGTTGTATAAACGGTACGCTGTATTTTTGCAGCACTCTCGAAAGCCAGCCGGGAGAGGGGATTGGCACTCCCTGGCGGCGGCTTTGGAAGAAGGTTTAGAAGCTCTTAGCATCCTGCTGAACTACACAGGGGCGAAGCCAAGCGGCACCTTTAGCTGCTGGCTGTAAGCCAGGGCGAACTAGGTGCCGCGCCCGTCCGGTGCCATAGCGTAAACGCAGGATGCTTAGTGCTTCTTAACCTTCTGGAACGGACGCCGCCAGGGAGTGCCAATTCCCTCTCCCAGCGTCCTTATATGTGTAAAAATGCAACTACTTGACTCAACTGTCACCATTCTGGTTTATTCAAGTTAGAAATCTTACGATAGCCTCTTAGTTTCTGCAACAACTCAATCAATCCCAATAACACTATATTTTTCATACTGCTCCACAGCCATCCGCAGCGCTTCATCCGATACCGCGTCATCTGCGACAAATACCTCCGCCCACCCCTGATCCATCCTGATCTTCACATCGCATACGCCTTCCGTACGTTTTAACGATTTTTGCAGCTTCGCCGCGCACTGCGCGCCTTCCATCCCATCGATTTTGACAACCTTGTAATCCAGACGTTCAATTTTAAAGATCACGGGCCTTGTGCCGTCATTGCAGCAGGCGATCATCATACGGTCGTCTTTTGTCCAGCCGCGCATAATGCTGCCGCCTTGGAGCGCCGTATAGATGTAGCGGCTGATGCAGTCCCATGCTTCTGCGCACTGTGAGCCGTCTCCGGCAAGCCAGAAGGTATCTGTTCCGCCGTAGCGCTCAAAGATAAAGGTATCGCCAATTTCGTAAAAGGGGCAGGCGCCGGATTGCGGGTCGGCGAGGTATTCCTTTTGATAGTCCGAAAAGCATTTTTTGTCGATCACGGTTACTTTGCACTTATATTGCATAAATTATTCCTCCAGTTTCTATTTTTTGTAAATATTCTACCATAAGTACACAAAAATAGCGATACAAATGTGGAAGTATTGCTTTAGGTTGATTTCATATGCAAAAGAGGGTATAATGTACGCGTAGGCTGGTGCAGCCAATTAAATCAAACAGGGGGAACATCTACCGTGTTCGGAAAAAAACAGGAATTGACAAGAGAATTAGAGGAAAAACTAAATATGGCACAGTTCCAGCTGGAGCATGTGCAGATGCAGATGAACAGTGTACAAAACTATACCCAGCAAATGCTGCCTCATTTTGAATCCCAGATTGCAGCGCAGGGTGAAATGGATAAGGAGCTGACGAAGGTCGTAAACCGGGCATATGAGACATTGGAAGAAACTGGCGAGAGTACGAAGGTGCTGGAGCAGTTGGCAATGGAGCTTACCAGTATGCGCGGGCAGATGGAAGATGAGGAGCAGGACATCAGAAAGCTACAGGAAGTGGCGGACAGGCAGATCGAGCAGATGGCAGCGATGGTAGAGGAAAATAAAAACAGCATGGAACCAGTGTCGGCATTGCAGGAGACAAAGACGGCGTTAAAAAACCATTCGGATTCGATGCAGCTTGAGGTCAGCCATATGTTAGAGTACGCCAAGCAGATGACGGTCTCTTCGTTAAACTGCGCGATTGAGGCGGGACGCATGGGCGACAGCGGCAAAGGCTTTGTAGAGGCATCGGAGGATGTGCGTATGCTCTCCAGCGCCTATGAGCGTGCCGCACAGTCCGTAGCGCGCCAGTTGGACGATATGGGACGGCGGCTTCGCCAGTTGGACGAGCAGGTCGCGGCATTGTTAAAATCCAATAAGGATACCAATGCGTCCGTTTCGCGTCTTTCCAAAAACATCACGCAGCAGGATGAGATCTGTACCAGGGCGGCAGAGCGGCATTATCTGGAAAAAGCAGCCGCGATTTCGGAATATATTAAAAAACTCTCACAGAGCACGCAGCAGATCGATACATTGCAGCATCAGACGCTGTCGGATATTGAAAATATCGGGACAAGCTTTATGAATGAGCAGGAAGCGCGCAAAGGGCTGGAAACGATCGTCGACCAGTTGATCGGGAATCTGCGGTGAGGTGCTTGGAAAGGATGGGTGCAAGGCGTGATAGACAAAGAAAAGGAAACATTTCAGTTTTTATCAAAGGACGGCAAGACGAAAATCCATGCGGTAAAATGGCTTCCCAAAAACGGAAAAGTACGTGCCATTATGCAGATCACGCATGGCATGATCGAATATATCGAACGATATGAGGAATTTGCCTGCTATTTGGCGGAGCGGGGATTTCTGGTCGTCGGGCATGACCATCTCGGGCATGGGGCGTCGGTCAGCAATGAGTCTGAATGGGGATATTTTTCAGACAAAAAGCCGTCGGAAACGGTAGTTGCAGATATTTACCAGGTGACACGCATTATACGCGGCCAGTATCCTGACTGCCCGTTGTTTCTTTTTGGCCACAGTATGGGTTCCTTTTTGCTGCGCAGGTATTTGACGCTGTACAGTGAGGATGTGTCAGGTGCGGTAATCTGCGGCACCGGAAGCCAGCCGGATGTCGCAACGGTATTCGGCATGGCTGTCTGCCGCCTGCTCCAGTTGTTCCGCGGAGGGCATCACAGAAGCCAGTTTATTACAAGAGCCGCTTTCGGCAAGCCTTATGCAGAGTTTGACAAGGACGGCACCGATCTGGCAAAGAGCTGGCTTTCCAAAAACAAAGACAGCGTGCGCGCGTACTATGACGACCCACGCTGTACATTTTTATTTACGGTAAACGGGTATTACGGGCTGTTTTCCACAATCCGCTATGTGAACCAGATGAAGCATATCCGTAAAATCCGTAAAAACCTGCCAGTCTTTTTTATAGCCGGGCAGGATGACCCGGTCGGCAACTTTGGCGAGGGCGTCAGAAAAGCTTATGCGCAGTACCGTCAGGCAGGCATCCGGGACGTCAGGATGAAGCTGTATCCAAACGACCGCCACGAGATCCTACAGGAGACGGATCGGGAACAGGTGTTTGCGGACGTTTATCAGTGGTGCAAAAAGCGGATGTAGCGGCAGCGCAGCAGCCTGGCATAGAATCGAAAACCAGAGATCAAAAATGCCGGGCGGAAAAAACTGACGGAAGGAACTGACGGAAAGAATTGGAAGAAAGAACTGACTGAACTGACGGAAAGAACTGAAAGAAAGAACTGACGGAAAGAACCGAAAGAAAGAACTGATCGAACTGACGGAAAGAACTGAAAAAAAGAACGGATGGGAAGAATCGAAAGAAAGAACTGATCGAAAAAAAGAACGGATGGAAAGAATCGAAAGAAAGAACTGACCGAAAGAAAGAATGGATGGAAAGAACCGAAAGAAAGAACTGAAAGAAAGAATCGAAAGAAAGAACGGATGGAAAGAACCGAAAAAAAGAACTGACGGAAAAATTGATGGAAAGAATCAGACAGAAAGGAAATAGTGTTGGATGAATAAAAAGTGGAAAAAATATGCGGCGCTGCTGCTTGCCGGTATGGTTACCTTTTCGGCAGGCGCCAGTACCAAAGCTGTGATTACACCTGCGGCGGAAAACAGCTTTGACGCAGATGCACAGCCGGAAAACGATTCTGACAGAACTGTGCCGGCAGGAAACAGCTTTGACGGGAATCCACAGCCAGGCACAGACAGCGGAACAACCCAGCAGCCAGGCACAGGCAGCGGAACAGCCCCGCAGCCAGGCGCAGACAGCGGAACAGTCCAGCAGCCAGGCACAGACAACAGCGGCGATCCACAGCCAGGCGCAGACAACAGCGGCGACCCGCAGCCGGGAGCCAGCCCGGATGGAAATACCCAGCCAGGCACAGGAGCGGACGGACAGCCGGAAAACGATTCTGGTGCAGGAGCTAAGCCAGATGATACAGATGCAGGCGGCAATACAGACGGCGAGCGCCCAGGGGTCAGCGCAGAGATCAGCGAGGTGGAGAAGCCAAAAGTAGAGGCGCAGATTACCCCGGCGGATGAAGACGACGATAACGTGGTGATTACCGAGAAGGATAAGCCGTATTTAGCGCTGGGCGCCAATTTAAACGAGGCACAGAGGAATACCGTGCTGGCGCTGATGGGGATTGATCCCGCAAGCCTGGACGATTACCAGGTGACTACGGTAACGAATGAAGAGGAACATCAGTATCTGGATGCATATTTAGACCGGTCGATTATCGGGACGAGGGCACTGTCCTCAGTAGTGATTGTGAAACGGGAAAAAGGAGAAGGCATCCATATTTCGACGAAAAATATTTCTTACTGTACCGTAGGCATGTATAAAAATGCGCTGGCGACGGCTGGGCTGGAGGATGCGGACGTCATTATCGCCGGCCCGTTTCCGTTATCCGGGACCGCCGCCCTGATCGGAGCGATGAAGGCTTACGCGGATATGGAGGAAAAAAAGCTGGATACGGACAGCCTGGACGCGGCGATGAACGAGATTGTCGTTACCGGAGAGCTGAACGAAAGCCTGGGCGAAGAGGTACAGACAGAAGAATTTATCGCTTATGTCAAGCAGAAGGTCGTGGAAGGCGGGCTGCAAAGCAAGGATAAGATTCAGGAAGTGCTTTCCGAGGCATGTGATAAATTTGAAATCGTGTTAGATGAAAGCGAGAAGGCGCAGATTACTGCGCTGATGGAAAAGATCGGGTCTTTGGACATCGATGTTGACAGCCTTTTGAAACAGGCTGGCTCTATTTATGATTCCTTGAAGGAAATGGAGAAAAGCAGCGGGATATTAAGCAGTATTGCGGAGTTTTTTAAAAAGCTGCTGGAAGCGATTCTTAACTTTTTTAGAGAATTGTTTTAAGGAAGGCAAAAACCCCGTACCTGAAAATTGAAGCCTGTGCATAGGACGCAAAATGCACAGGCTTATTTTAAACAGCGGTTCTTTCGCCGCAGCTTCGGCATCTCAGGAAACAAAAGATGCACTACGCAGGCAAAAAGATGCAAAAGCGCATAAGCTCCGCTTAAAAAATAAACGCCAAGCAGCAAAAACGAAAGCAGCTTATGAAACCCAGGCTCGCTCAGCAGATAATCAGGAACCTGGCTGCGGATGCCGTCCGCTGTCCAGTTCAGGTCCTCGGCAAGCTGCTGCGTCAGCGTGTCATATTGGCTAAAATGCCGGATCAGGCGTACACGTACCTGCAATTGAGGGATATCCGGCTTCCCGTTTTCGCATGAGTCGGGCGCTAACAGGACAAACAGATACTGGTTGTCCGCGAGGGTATAGTAATAGTACCCGTTTGTATATCCAAACACGGTCTGCGTATATCCGGTAAAATGCAGCCCGGTAAGCGTGGTTGTAATATGGCTGTATTTGCCGGAGCTGAGTTCGCGGAAATGCACCGGCGAAGATAACTGGTGCGGAAATAAAAGCTCTGGCAGCGGGGTTGTCATCCACAGTGCCGTAAGGAACAGCAGATAGAAGGCAGGCGCAAGCAGCCGTTTTTTATAGATTTGTCTGACGGATTGTGTTTCCAACGGTATCCTCCTGTTTTTGTATTGATACTTTATAGTATAAAAGCGGATGGAAGAATAATCAAGCAGAGAATGAAAAACATGATTGACGGATCGTTTTATTTTGGTAAAATTGGGGGTATAGGAAATGGAAGCATATACAGGCTTCGCACAGGTGTATGACCTGTTTATGGAAGATGTGCCATATGAAGCGTGGCGGGATTTTTTGGTGGATATCCTGCATCGGGAAGGAATTTCAGACGGGCTGGTATGCGAGCTTGGCTGCGGTACCGGCAGAATGACAAGGCTGCTTGCACAGAGCGGCTATGATATGATCGGCATCGATGCTTCACAAGAGATGCTTAGTATCGCAAGGGAAAATGAAAGCGAAGGGATTTTGTATCTGGCGCAGGATATGCGGGAATTTGAATTATACGGCACCGTACGTGCCATTGTCAGTATTTGCGATTCTATGAACTATCTGTTAGAGGAAGAGGATTTGCTGCAAGTGTTTAAGCTGGTAAACAATTATCTTGACCCAGGCGGTATTTTTCTGTTTGACTTAAATACAGAATACAAGTTCCGGGAACTGATGGGGACGCAGACGTTCAGCGAGCACCGCGCAGAGGGGAGCCTTGTGTGGGACAACTACTATGATGAGGAAACAAAGCTGAATGAATATGCGCTGACGATCTTTTTGCGGCAGGAGCAGGAGTTATACCGCAGGTATGAAGAGGTTCATTATGAGAGAAGCTATGGGCTTGCGGAAGTTGTTCAGTTGTTGGAGCAGGCGGGGCTTAGGTTTGTGTGTGCCTGTGACGGGGGAGACAGGGGGGCTGTACGGGAGGATAGTGAGCGGATTTATGTTCTTGCTGAGGAGTGTCAGAAGGGGGACGCTGGAGGAAGGGGAGCGGGGCTTGCTTCCTGTTCCGTTTCCAGAATGTAAGGAGCCCTAAGCATCCTGCATTTACGCTGTGGCACCGTCCGGGCGCGGCACCTAGTTCGCCCTGGCTTGCAGCCAGCAGCTAAAGGTGCCGCTTGGCTTCGCCCCTGCTTTGGCTCAGCAGGATGCTAAGGGCTCCTAACATTCTTCCAAAGTCACAGGAAGCAAGCCCCGCTCCCCTTCCTCCGGCTGGCTTTTCCAAGCTCTAAGGAAAGAGATCCTACAGCGGGCATAACAGGTACCTAAGCTCTAAGGAAAGAGATCCTACAGTGGGCATCCTAGTACACTGTCTTATTGATATTTGTACCAAACTGTATCTGCATAAAGTCAATAAATACATTTAATATTTGAATAATTCATTAGTACAAATACCAAGCAGACAGTACACCAGTGCCTTGTATAGTTTAAAAGTAGATCAAAAATATATCCAGATTAACCTAAAATCTTAATAATTATGGGAAACCTTTCAATATTTGGTTTTGATAGATATTTAAACTTTACAAGGCACTAGACACGCCGCTTTATTGAAATGCATGACGGCTTGCTTTTTCGTGAATTTTGCGAAAACCAGCCGGGAGAGGGGATGGGCACGCCCTGGCTGCGCCTTTGGAAG
>CAMUPC010000217.1 GCA_947090545.1 uncultured Eubacterium sp.
GGTTTAGAAGCCCTTAGCATCCTGCTCGATACAGCAGGGGCGAAGCCAAGCGGCAGCCTTTAGCTGCTGGCTGTAAGCCAGAGCGAACTAGGTGCCGCGCCCGGACGGTGCCACAGCGTTTCCGCAGGATGCTTAGGGCTTCTTAACCTTCTGGAACGGACGCAGCCCGGGCGTGCCCATCCCCTCTCCCAGCGTCCTCCCCGCAAAACCCCTCCCACATGGTCAAAACCATCCCCACCGCAACACACATTCCCCACAAACAAGGGCTCCAAGCACATCACCACAACATGCCCAAAGCCCTCTTCATTTTACACCCTACGCTTTTCCACACCCGCACCCAACGGCGACACACCCCTCTTTTGCTGTCCAGCTTTTACCTGTACCCGCTCCTCTTCTTTCTGCACAGAACCACCCCGTACACTAACACCCTCTTTTTCCACAATACCTCCCTGTTCCCGAACACTTTCTTCATGTACCACACCTGTCACAATACCAGCACTCTCTTTTTGTACCGCCTCCGCCTGTACATCCCTGCGTTTCTTCTTACCAGCACCCTGCTTTAGCTGGCCCGCCGCCACTTTTGCAGCCGGCATCCTGCCATATGTTTTCGTCAGGTTTTTCATCAGAAGCCCCGCCGCAGGCGTCAGCTCACCAGGAAGCATCCGCCATCTCCAATTCTTTCCAATCGTAGACGGCTCGTTGATTCTTGCCCTGTTATCCAGGCACAAGTAATCCTGCATCGGCACAATACACAGATTCGCAGCGCTCGCCTGTGCCAGGCGGATCACCTGCGCAACCATCTCGTCCTTATTCTCCACCTTGTACCCAAGATATTTTTCAATCATGCCATAATCCGCCTTTGGAATCGAGTCCAGCCATCCGCGCAGTGTCTCATTGTCATGCGTGCCTGTATAAACGACACAGTTTTTATCGTAGTTATACGGCAAATAATCTCTTGGGCCCTGATCCTTGGCGTCAAAGGCAAATTCAAGCACCTTCATATTCGGAAAGCCTACCGCGCGTACAAGCTCCCTGACGGAGTCTGTAATATATCCTAAATCCTCTACGATCACATTCAGCTTTCCAAGTGCATGGCTTAACGCGTCAAACAGCCCTATCCCAGGCCCCTGCTCCCATTTGCCAAACTCTGCCGTCTTGTCCTTTGCAGGGATTGCGTAATATTCGTCAAAGCCGCGGAAATGGTCGATGCGGATCACATCGTACATTTTATAGCTTGCCCGCACGCGGCTGATCCACCAGTCATAGCCCGTTTTCTTATGATAGTCCCAGTCATAGAGCGGATTGCCCCACAACTGCCCCGTCGCGGAAAACGCGTCTGGCGGACAGCCTGCTACCGCCGTCGGCATTCCGTTTTTGTCAAACTGAAACAGCTTTGGCTGTGCCCACGCATCTGCGCTGTCAAGCGCCACGTAAATAGGAAGGTCGCCGATGATCTGGATGCCCTGCCTATTGGCATAGCTTTTTAACGCTTCCCACTGGCTGTAGAACTCGTACTGCAAATATTCATAAAACAAGATCTGTTCTTTTAATTTTTCCTGGTATTCCTTTACCGCTTCCGGCTCGCGCAGGCGAATGTCGTCTGGCCACTCAATCCAGCTTTTGCCTTTAAAATTGTCCTTAAGCGCCATAAACAGCGCGTAGTCGAAAAGCCAGGACGCTTCCTGCTCCTGAAAGTCTAAAAACTTCACATAATCTGCGTCCTTTACCTCATAAAACAGCTTGAACGCTTTTTTTAACAGGCGGTAACGCGCCCGGTACATCTTGCCGTAGTCTATATCTGCCGGGTTACTGCCGAAATCATATCCGTCGCAGTCTTTCTTTTTTAAAAGCCCCCTGCCAATCAGTCCTTCCAGGCTGATAAAATAAGGGTTGCCCGCAAAGGTCGAAAATGACTGGTACGGGGAATCCCCGAAGCTTGTCTGTCCCAGCGGCAGGATCTGCCAATAGCTCTGCCCGTTTTTTTTCAGGAAATCTACAAATTGATATGCTTCCTTAGAAAAGCATCCAATTCCATATTTGGATGATAAGCTGCTCACCGGAAGCAGCACTCCGCTTGCACGCATAAATATATCCTCCTCCACAATTCGCTTTTTCTGCATTTAAGCATAGCAGATTTTGGATAAATTGTAAACTCAACGCGCACTGCTTTTCTATGTTTTTTCATCCGGCAGTCTTTTTTACGATCAGCTTTTCAAGATCTGCATATTCAGCAGCCAGCCTTTTGGTGTTCCAGGTGCTTTTCGCGTGTTCCAACAGCTTTTTTGCTCCAAAATAATCTCCCTTTGCGATCGCGGCAAGCATATCCAGCACGGCAAGGTTTCCTCCATAAGAAGAACTTCCGCGGTATGGCGCAAATGTCTTTTCGCTTTCTCGATACAGGGAAAGCGCTTTGTCGTTTTGGGACATATAAAAATAGCAGACACACAAATTAAGGCGGTGAATCATTTTAATCACGCCATGAAGCGGTTCCTCAGACAGCTCCTCCAGGATGCTCAAAGCCGCTTCAAACTGCCGCTTCTCGCAGTATCCGGCGGAAAGGTTCAGTTTTAATACCTGTTTCAGGCTGTTGCTTTTTGCGGAAGCAAGCAGGCTTTGCACGCCTTCTATATAGGCGTCCGTACTGCCCTCCTCCAACAGTGCGGCAAGGGCGCGCATCTTTTTTTGATAGCTGTAATGATAGAGCACATGAACAAGCACCGCTGCCGCGATAATTCCCGGAGCCGCAAGCCAATACCATTTCATAAAAACGGCTTCTTCTATGTGCAGCCCCTTTTGAACCAGGAGCAGAACCAGCCCAAGGCAAATTCCGGCAAGCACCATTCGTATGATTTGTTTCATAAGTACCTCACTTTCCGCTCCGTCCATTTCTTGCATTACAACAACGCATGGAACAATCTATGAAAAAGGATCTGCGCTACCTTTTTATTATAACATGCCCTCCGCATTTTTCAAGAATGATCTGCGTCCAATACAACCGCAAAGCCCACCGTCACGGCAAATAAATCCGCATCCGTCTCCAGCGCAAACGTCCCGCCGCACGCTTCGGTAAAGCTCTTTGCGATCGAAAGCCCAAGCCCCGCGCCGCCGTCTGTACGGCTTTCGTCGCCGCGCACAAAGCGTTCTGTAAAGTCGGCGCCGTTCCTAAGCTCCTGGCGCGAGGTGTTTTTTACACAAGCAAAGGCATACCCGCCTTCTTCCTGCAAGGTTACATAGATGCGTGAGCCTTCCAGGGAATACTGGAGCGCGTTTTGAAGCAGGTTCTGAAACACCCGGTACAGCCTGCTGCCGTCCGCCCTGATCCTGACAGGCTGTGGCGGAAGCTCCGCCTTGACCGTAGCAGGCGCCTTTAAAATCTGCTCCTGCATATCCGCAAGCGTCTGGTGCAGAAGCTTCGTATAATCCAGCACCTTTAGCTCTACCGAAAGCTCGCCGGACGCTGCCTGGCTGACGGCAAAGACGTCCTGTACGATACTGTTCAGCCGCCCCGCCTTTTGGTCAAGGATGCGGATATAGTCCTGCACATGCTCAGGAAGCCCCTCTTCCTGCTTTAGAAAAGAAAGATAGCTGATAATCGAGGTCAGCGGCGTTTTTAAGTCGTGCGAGACATTCGCCACCAGCTCGACCTTCATGCGCTCGCTCTTAAGCTGCTCGAACACTGCCGCTTCCATTCCCTGCCGGATCTTTGCAATGCCGTCGGAAAGCGGCTTTAGCCTGGAATCCTCTGCAAAGCCATGCTCCTGTGCGGCGGCACCTGCGCTTTGCGCCGTCTGGATCTGTGCCGCCAATAAGTCCAGCTCCTCTGCCTGCTGCCGGACGCTGCCAATGCTTCGTACAAATACTGCCAGCAGCACGGCAAATATGATACACTGGATCACTGCCGTTTCGGTTTTACTGAAAAAACCAGCGCCAAACAGCACCGTAACGAGCATCAGCGCTGCGCACGCAGCAATCGCCGCCGCTGCACCTGCCGCCGCCCGCCGCACCTGGGCAACTGCAAACGGCTGTTTCAGGCTGTCCGTCCTCGCCCTGCGCAAGAGCTTTTGTACGGCACCGTCAAAAAAACCTGACTTATGATAAATCAAGTCCAACAGCAGGAAATAGCACAGCCAAACATACAACAGCACATACAGCGGATGGGACGAAAGAAACCTTCCAAGCCATTCCCAGACAGCCGGGCTTTCTTCCCATTCCATCCAAAGCCCTCCCGTATCGATCGGTTCTTCCGGCAGATCAAAGCCACGCACATCATCCTGCAAATCAGTTTCACTCACAGCTTCTTCCAAATAGTTTCCTTCTGCCGAAAAAACATCCTGATCTCCATCCAAAGCCTCCTCTTTCTCAAAATACCTCGTCCCCTGTGAAACGGTTCCGAATCCAGTCCACTCCCGCAGTACATCCGCCCCTGCAAACGCCTGGCTTCCTGCCACTTTTAAGACGCCTGCCGCCATTGCAAGCACTACGATAAGCTTTCCTTCAAACCAAATCCTGCCCAAAAACGCTGCAATGCCGCGGTCCGCCGCTTTTTTTCTCCTGCGTACCGAAGAAAGCATGACCGTATTCGTTAAGAGCACCGCTCCCACAACAAATCCAAACGCTGACCAGACGGCTTTCTCATGGTTTTGCCTGACTTCCTGGAAAATCTCATACAGCCGGCTGTCTGTCTGCCCAAAACCGCCCTCCTCATATTTTACATAAGAATAGCTGACCGGGTCTTTCACCGCAAATATCATGACCTCTACCTTTTTCATTGCTTCATCCGCTGTAAAGTTTCGATACCCCGGAACATACCACTGGCTGGCATCACGGTAATAGCCGTCGCCGTACAAATCCCGTTCTTTTTTGTCTTTTACAACCGTTACCTTCTCGCCGTCAAAATGCAGAAAGAAATTGTAGCCCGACGGATACGTACTGCCGTCGTTTTCCCATCTTCCGCCTTCCATATTGGAATACAGTACAACCCCGTCCCGCATAACCTGGTACAGCAGGTTTTTATCCTTTTTCACTGCTTCATGGTATGCATCTGCCGCTTGTTTTGCACCTTCATTTTCTGCATCCGCGATCCCGCTTGTATACGTTCCATTCAGGTCTGCTTCATCCTGCCAATAGGCGCCTTCCGCATCAAAATACCCGCCGATATTCCCGCTTTCTGAGCCTATTGCAAGAAAGCTTGACAGCCTTCCCTGCAAAAAGCGGCGAAACTGCGCCGTATTTTGATAATCCTTTTCAAACAGCCCCGATATGCCCGGGTTCCCCGCACTGTCTGCATCCAGCGCCTGCCCAAGCAGCAGCACGCCGTTTCCAATCATCAGGCTGACACCTAAAAAAAATGCCGCAAAGCTAAGTACGATGCTCCTTTTTTTCCATTTTGTATCCAATTCCCCACACCACCTTTAAATATTCTGGCTCTTTCGGATTCAGCTCTATCTTTTCACGAATACGCCGGATATGCACCATCACCGTATTTTCTGACGCAAAGCTCTCCTCTGCCCAGACACGGCGGTAAATCTCCTCCGCCGGAAAGATCCTGCCAGGATTGCGCATCAAAAGCTCGACAATCTTCGTCTCGGTCGCGGTCAGCCGGATAGGTTCGCCGTCTGCATACAGCACATGCTCCTTCGTATGGTAGCTCAGCCTGCCGTTTTGAAGCTCATCGCCAGACCCGCCTGCATGGATATCCCCCAGCGTCGTATAGCGCCTTAAATGGCTCCTTACCCGCGCCGCCAGCTCCGCCGGATTATACGGTTTTGCGACATAATCGTCGGCGCCGATCGAAAGCCCGAGCACCTTGTCTGTCTCTTCGCTTTTGGCGCTTAACACGATAATCGGGATATTCTGCCGTTCTCTGATCTTCATTACTGCGGAAAGCCCGTCCAGCTTCGGCATCATTACGTCGATGATCACAAGCTGCACCTGTTCTTTTGTTAACAGGTCCAGTGCCTGCATTCCGTCATAGGCGCGCAGTATTTGGTATCCTTCCTGTTCCAGCAGGATGGCGATTGCTTTTACGATTTCCCTGTCGTCATCTGCGACTAGGATGCGTGCGTGATTCATTGGTGCTTCCTCCTTTTTGCCTGGGTTTATGGTATCGGAAAATTCTTACAAATGTGTGGGGGAAATTCTTACGGATTTCTTACGAAGGGTGAGGTTTGATGTGGGGGACGCTGGAGGAAGGGGAGCGGGGCGGGCTTCCTGTTCCGTTTCCAGAATGTAAGGTGCCCTAAGCATCCTGCGGTTACGCTGTGGCCCCGTCCGGGCGCGGCACCTAGTTCGCCCTGGCTAACGCCAGCAGCTAAAGGTGCCGCTTGGCTTCGCCCCTACGGTATCGAGCAGAATGCCAAGGGCTCCTAACATTCTTCCAAAGTCGCAGGAAGCCCGCCCCGCTCCCCTTCCTCCGGCTGTCTTTCGCAGCCTCTAAGTAGAGAATGCCTGCCGGTACTCTGCTCTATTACAGCGATTTGTAAATGCTCATATGCTAAATGCCCATATGCTAAATGCTTGATATTTGTGTCAGATCAAGGCAGAGGAGGGGAGCAATTCAGTAGCACCGTTAACCGACCATAGTATACCTCTTAGGGTTCAGCGCTGTAACCCCAAATTGCAAGTACTTAGTGTATGAGTATTTGCAATTTGCTGTACTAGTGCTACATCCGACCAGAAATTAGAGTACTGCACAATCTGACTCGCACCATTGCGTCGTTAAAATTTCTAGTCAATGGGTCCACATTGCCGTCGAGATTTTGCCTAGCACTGGCACAAATCAGCCAGCACAGTACTCTAATTTCTGATCGGATGGAGCACTAGCCTTATACATCATTGCTTTTGCAGCACCCGGAAAAAACAAACAAAAGGATTGACTCCCTCTGCTTTAGCTGTCTATATGGCTATTTACTGCTTACAAGAACCAGCCAGAAACGCAGATCAGCACCGTATTTAGCGGTTTGCGAGAACCAGCCGGGAGAGGGGATTGGCACGCCCTTCCTGCGGCCTTGGAAGAAGGTTTAGAAGCACTTAGCATCCTGCTCGATAACACAGGGGCGAAGCCAAGCGGCACCTTTAGCTGCTGGCTGTAA
>CAMUPC010000218.1 GCA_947090545.1 uncultured Eubacterium sp.
CCTAGTTCGCCCTGGCGTTCCGCCAGCAGCTAAAGGTGCCGCTTGGCTTCGCCCGAGCCAATCCCCTCTCCCGGCTGGTTATCGAAAGCTTGAAAAAGGTCGACAGTTTTGCTTTTTGTCTTGTGAGACAGTGACTGGAAATTTTAACGTAGGAATGGTGTGAATTGGGCTGTCATAAAATGTAATTTCTGTTTGGATGGAGCACTGGATATGTAGAAAGTTATAATTAAATTGCATTTTATGGGTAGTGGGCACGCCATTCAGCTAGATATTTATGTGTTGCATAGTACACGGTAATATTATAAGTTGCAATAGTATGAGCTGCATATTACTTCAACTCAGCAGTTAGCTGCTTCAATATGCTCTATGGATTACGCTCCATTAAAATATTGTACAGCTTGCGATAACCAGCCGTAAGCAGTAATAGTCACACTAAAATATTGTGCAGCTTGCGATAACCAGCCGGGAGAGGGGATTGGCACACTCTGGCTGCGCCTTTGGAAGAAGATTTAGAAGCCCTTGGCATCCTGCTCTATAACGTAGGGGCGAAGCCAAGCGGCACCTTTAGCTGCTGGCGGAACGCCAGGGCGAACTAGGTGCCGCGCCCGGACGGTGCCACAGCGTAACCGCAGGATGCCTAGGGCTTCTTAATCTTCTGGAACGGACGCAGCCAGAGTGTGCCAATCCCCTCTCCCAGCGTCCCCCATCCACAAACTCCAATACTCATCCAAAACAGCCAAACTTCAGCTTTATCCAGATCACCAGACAGGAAATTGTTCATAACTTCCTAAAAAATCTCAAACTCCGTGGATAAATATACCCCAATCATATGTAACCTCTGAATATCTGCATACTGTCAATTTAAAAATAAAAATCCGTCAAATTATTTACTTTTTGAATTAGTTTGTATCAATATATGTCAGATAAAATAAAATAGAACCCTAAAGAAAAAAGCCAGAAAAAAAGAAATTTAATCCAAAAAAGAAATCTCTATCCAGCCCCAAATTTGACTAGATAGAGTATCATTCTTTTTATTCCTGTTTTAATAATACAAACGCTTCATATGGCCTTAACTCAATATCAGTCTCCTGATAGGAACGTTCCATATTCGCAATCAGGCATACCGCATTTTTAAATGATTCCGGTATCTGGAACGAAACTACAGTATCGGTAAAACTGCATACGACGAGCAGTTGTTCTTGTCCCAGCGTACGTGTGTAAGCAAATATCTGTTCGCTGTCTTTTAACAGAAGCTCATAGCTGCCGTACACAATAATCGGATACTGCTTGCGTAACGCAATAAGCTTTTTATAATAATGAAAGACAGAATCGTGGTCAGCAGTCTGGTCTTTTGCATTGATTTGTGTATAGTTTGGATTTACGGCAATCCATGGTTCACCGGTAGTAAATCCAGCGTGTTTTGTAGTATCCCACTGCATTGGCGTCCGGGCGTTATCGCGGCTTTTAAAGGTCAGGCAAGGCCAGAACGTTTCATGGGATAAATGTCCGCTTTCGCACCACTCCTGATAAGCGTTAAAACTTTCGATATCCCGAAATTCCTGCATCGTCTGGAATGGATAGTTGGTCATGCCAAGCTCTTCGCCCTGATAAATATATGGGGTGCCCTGCATCATGTGAAGGCAGGTGGCGAGCATTTTTGCGGAAGCTTCGCGGTACTGCGGGCTGTCATTGCCGAATCGTGAAACGGCTCTTGGCTGGTCATGGTTGTCCCAAAACAGGCTGTTCCAGGCTTTTCCATCTAGTTCTGTCTGCCAGCGGGACATAATTTCCTTTAATGTAGTCAGAGGGAATTTTTCATCTGTCCATTTGCCGTATTTTCCGTCGCTTTCTACATGTTCAAACTGGAATACCATATTTAACTCGTTGGTATCTTCTCCGGCGTATTTTTTTGCCTGTTCCGGGGTAACGCCTGCTGTTTCTCCAACTGTCATAATGTCGTATTTTGATAGTACCTGTTCGTTCATCTCCTGGAGATATTTGTGTACATTTGGCCCATGAATGCAGTATGGTGCAAAATCTCCGTATAAGTCGTGCACTTCTCCGTCCGGCATTTCTTTTGTCTTGGAGATCATGCTGATCACATCCATACGGAAACCGTCGATGCCTTTTTCGCACCACCATGTCATCATGTCAAATACTTCTTTTCGTACGCTTGGGTTATCCCAGTTTAAATCTGGCTGCTTTTTGGAAAACAGATGCAGGTAGTACATGTTTGTCTCGCTGTCATATTCCCATGCTGAACCGCCGAAGCAGGCGCCCCAGTTGTTTGGCGGCGTGGCTGCATCTTTGCCTTCTCTCCAGATATAATAATCGCGGTAGTTGTTTTCTTTTGATTTGCGGCTCTCAACAAACCATCGATGCTCGTCGGAGGTATGATTGACAACAAGGTCCATCACAATGCGGATGTCTCGTGCGTGTGCTTCTTTGAGCATTTCGTCAAAGTCCTCCATCGTGCCAAATTCATCCATAATTGCCTGGTAGTCGCTGATGTCATAGCCGTTGTCATCATTTGGGGATTTGTATACAGGAGAGAGCCATATCACGTCAATGCCGAGATATTTTAAATAGTCCAGCCTGCTTGTAATTCCTTTTAAATCGCCGACTCCGTCTGCGTTGCTGTCCATAAAGCTGCGCGGATAGATTTGATAGATGACCGCTTCTTTCCACCATGTTTTTTTCATATGCTTGCTTCCTTTCTATGAGATATTTTATAGTTCCAGTATAACAACCTGATAACCGGTTAAAGTAAGATGGCGACACTGCTGCTTGAAGCTTGTATCGTTATTTAATAATATCTTTTTATACGGAGAATCCAGGCAAATTTCCTGTTCTTCCTTCTGAAAATTGCCAATTACGAGCAGTGTTTTTTCTCCTTTGCGGTAATATGCCATTAAGTTTTTATGATCTTCCCAGACAGGTTCCAATGTTCCGTATACGATGGTTTCTTTATATTCAGGATTTTTTCTCAGGGCGATTAATTGTTTATAAAAATTCCTGACAGATTCTGGATCGTTTATCTGGTCCTGTGCATTGATTGTAGTATAATTAGGATTTACTTTCAGCCAAGGGGTTCCTGTTGTAAACGCTGCGTTTGGCTGATTTGCCCACTGCATTGGTGTGCGGGCGTTATCTCTGCTGTATTTTGCTACTGCTTTCAAAGCATCTTTTGGAGAAAGCCCGGCTTGTAAGGCAGTCTGATATTCGTCCAGTGTGGAAATATCGTCTACTTCTTCGATAGAAGTAAATGGTACGTTTTCCATGCCTAGCTCCTGTCCCTGATAAATAAACGGGATGCCGCGCAGCATAAAATTCAGTGCGGCAAGCATTTTCTTGCTTTTTACCGTACAGTCGCCTTCTGGCAGATAATGGCTGACGCCGCGCGGTTCGTCGTGATTTTCTATAATATTGGACAAAAATCCGATCGTACCGATTTTTGCCTGAGCCTGGAAACAGCATGTTTTGTATTCTTCAGGCGTAATTTGCCTGGCGTCATACCAGCCTTTTTCACTGCTGCCGCAGATCGTTTCATTGAAGTCGAACATGCTGGAAAAATAGCCGTTTTCTCCGATAAAGTCCGGGATCTCTTCAGGTTTTTCATTAAATACCTCGCCGACAGTAAAAGCGTCGTATTTTTGGAAGGTACGGTCACGCATTTCACCTAAAAACGCTCCGATGCCGTGTGCTTCTTTTAGCATATGATTGATGCTGCTAAGCCCGTCTTCGCGGTCTGGCTCATAATCTCTAAACGGCAGCGCTTTTTTGATATTAATAATCGCGTCAATACGAAAACCGCTGATCCCTTTTTCCAGCCACCAATTTATATTTTTATAAACTTCTTCCCGAAGCTCAGGATTTTCCCAGTTCAGATCCGGCTGTTTTTTATGAAATACATGCAAATATTGTTTGTTTGTGCCGGGAAGGTCCTCCCATACTGTGCCGCCGAAATAGGAACGCCAGTTGGTAGGCAGTTTGTGTTCTTCTTTATCGCGCAGATAAAAGAATTTGCCGTATGTCCCTTCTGGATCTTTACAGGCTTTTTGAAACCATTCGTGCTCATCTGAGCAGTGGTTGACTACAAGATCCATCAGTATGTACATGCCGCGTTTTTTTGCTTCTGCAATCAGGCAGTCCATGTCATCCATGGTACCAAAGCGGGGATCGATCTTGTAGTAGTCAGAAATATCGTAGCCCTCGTCTGCAAGCGGAGAGCAGTAGCAGGGAGAAAGCCAGAGGATATCAACACCAAGATCGTGCAGGTAATCGAGCTTGCTGATAATGCCTGGGATGTCGCCGATGCCGTCTCCATTGGAATCATAAAAGCTTTTTGGATAAATCTGATACGCAACTTTGTCGTGCCACCATTTTTTTATCATATTTACACCTCCGTACGAAGTATTTTCTTCATTATAGTTGTATTTTTGGAGATTGTCTTACGTTTCTATGATTAAAAACTACGATATTTTGACTTTTTATAAATAATTTTCTTTTATGGATGTTTATTCTAAATCAAGGTGTTTGCGGTATTTTAATGGGGTTGTATTTGTGTATTTGCGAAATTCCTTTAAAAAGTTGCCGAGGTTGTTAAAACCGCATTCCAGACAGATCTCGGTGACTGGCAGGTCAGTTTCTTTTAATAGATGCATGGACTGCTTGATGCGGTATTCGTTAGTGTATTCCATTGGTGAATGCCCGATTGCTTTTTTGAAAAAACGGCAGAAATATTGTTCATTCATATTCACTAAAGCAGCCAGGTCGCGGATGTATATTTTTTCTTTATAGTTCTCCATAATATAGGTAATAATTTTTTTGATTTCTTCTACCCGTTTATCGTAGTTTTTTTCATCAGGCACAAACAGGCTGTTCGCTGAAAGAACTGCAAGGATGCGAAGCAGGGATGCTTTGGCGGATAACTGGTAAGCCACACTGTCATCGCTGCGCGTATTCATCAGGTCCACAAAAGTATCGCGAATCTGTATAAAAGCCGGATGTTCCGGTAAAATGCAGCGTGGAAACAGCAGCTTTCCGTTCTGAATAGGGCGAATCAGCCGAACCTGAGCCGTATCGTAGGATTCAAAGCTTAACATATGCGGGGAAAAAACGACTGCTTCTTCAGAACTGTTGATAGTTTCCGTAGAAATGCTGTGAAGCTCGCCGGGATTAATAAAATACAGGCATTCTGACAGAATGTTAAATGGCTCCATATTAATTTCAAGACGAAAAAAACCTTTAGAAAAGTAGATGATCTCTATTTCCTCATGCCAGTGATGCTTGACCATGATTCCTGTTTGATGGAAAAGTGTTTTATAGGTGGCAAAAGGGAAGGATTTTGTGCCGTGCGTGCGGAGTTCTTTTAAGGTTGGCGGTTGTGTGTGATGCATGTGAAGGCTCCTTTCCATCTGGTATTATGAAATTATCATGCCAGGTTGTAAAAGTCAAGGCTGGATTCTGTTACTATTTATCGTTTGGCGGACATATATTAATAGAAATAACAGGGTGGTAAAGATATGAATTATTTATGGGGATTTATGATCGTTTCGGGTATTGTATATGCGGCGCTGACAGGGACACTGCCTGAGGTTACGCAGGCTGCGATTGACTCGTCCAAGGAAGCGGTGACTTTGTGCGTGGCGATGGTTGGAGTTATGTCGCTTTGGGTTGGGCTGATGCGGATTGCGGAAAAGGCTGGGATCATTGCGGGGGCGGTGAAGTGGTTAAAGCCGTTTTTGAGGTTTTTGTTTCCGCGCATACCGAAGGGGCATCTGGCGAACCAGTATATTGCGGAGAATTTTATTGCGAATGTGTTTGGGCTGGGGTGGGCGGCTACGCCGGCGGGAATACGGGCGGTTGAGGAGTTGGAGAAATTAGAGGATGAGCGCAGAGAGCGGAAGGATGGGGTTGGAGAATATGATATACAAAGTAGGAGAAGCGGAAAAAAGAAAAATAATCAAGTTCGAGCAGTTCTAAAAGGCACGGCAAGCAATGAGATGTGTACGTTTTTGATTTTAAATATTTCATCGTTGCAGTTAATTCCCGTTAATATGATTGCGTATCGGAGCCAGTATGGGAGCGTAAATCCGGCGGTGATTGTGGGACCGGCGATTGTAGCGACGTTCATTAGTACACTGGTGGCTATTTTATTTTGTAAGGGAATGGATAGAAAACAGTAAATTTTTTGAAAATTACTGGGTTACATGTGGTTTAATTGTATAGTGAAATTAGGATATATTTTTAAAATATATTTTGGAAAAAGGAATAAAAAAAGTGGAATCAGGGAAAATAATTGAAATAAAATAGCATCTGTGATAAAATAAACTTCATGGAGGTAAAAGATTATGGAAAGTATTGTGAGGTTATCTTCATTGAAGATTTCTAATATCAAAAATGTTAGAACTGGGCAAATTGATATGCCAAATACTTACCAAAAACATCTAACGTATAAAACAGCAGAAGTGTTAGGATTATATGGTCAAAATGGTTCCGGGAAAACTGCTGTTATTGACACATTGTACTATTTGCAAAAAATTATGATTGGCAATGCGCTTGACCAAGAAATTGCAGATTATATTGATGTAGCCAGTAATCAGGCAGAAATAATAGCTGGTTTTAATATTTTTACAGAAACAATTATCTATGAAGTAAGTTATAGGATTATTTTGGTGAGAAGTGGAGATGGTGCCAATATTGTTAGGGAAACATTGAGCTGTGCTATCCATAAAGACAATACCAGAAGTAATAAGACAGTGTTTATAGATTACCAGCGTTCAAAACAGCAAAGTGTGTTTACTCCCAAAAAAAGGTTAGATGAAGTTATAGAAACAAATACGGAAAATAAAACGGATCTGATTGTCGCCAGAAAGATTGCTGAAAAGAGTAACTGTTCTTATATTTTTGGAGAAGGCAGCAGGGAAATTTTTTGCCGCAACTATGAGAACCATTTTAGAGATTATTCAGAAGTGATTAAGGCATTATTTCAATTTGCTTTAAAGGATTTATTTGTAATTCGCAATACACATTCTGGTGTGATTTCTGCAAACT
>CAMUPC010000219.1 GCA_947090545.1 uncultured Eubacterium sp.
GCCACAGCGTAACCGCAGGATGCCTAGGGATTCTTAACCTTCTGGAACGGACGCAGCCAGGGCGTGCCAATCCCCTCTCCCAGCGTCCTTTCCGCAAGATTCTCGGTTCCTACGTTCTCACATTCCTTCCGCCCCCGCATACTTGAAAAATAATACTTGATCTATCATATCTTGCAAGTTATTATAATGTTATAGATATACAAAAAAACCTACCAGACAGAAGATTATTCTTCTCAACCCAAATCAACCCCGGAATTTTTCCACTCTCAACATAAAATAGCAAAAGGAGCCCCATTATGTGGATTGCAGACCAATGGAAAGACTATGAAATCATCGACTGTTCAGAAGGCGAAAAGCTGGAGCGGTGGTGCCGCTATATCCTGCTGCGCCCAGACCCGCAAGTAATCTGGAATACGCCAAAATCAGACAAGCACTGGAAAAAGCTGAACGCGCACTACCACAGAAGCGCAAAAGGCGGCGGAGAATGGGAATTTTTTGACCTGCCGCAGCAATGGAAGATCCATTACGGCGCGCTTACCTTCCATTTAAAACCATTCAGCTTTAAACATACCGGATTGTTCCCGGAACAGGCAGTCAACTGGGACTGGATCGATGCCAAAATCCGCCGTGCAAACCGCCCTGTGAAAGTACTGAACCTGTTCGCCTACACAGGCGGCGCCACGCTTGCCGCAGCAAATGCGGGCGCAGAGGTTACGCACGTAGACGCTTCCAAAGGGATGGTTGCATGGGCAAAAGAAAACGCCGCCGCTTCTAACCTTGGCGGCGCACCGATCCGCTGGCTCGTAGATGATTGTATGAAGTTTGTGGAACGTGAAATTCGCCGTGGAAAAACTTATGACGCGGTGATCATGGACCCTCCCTCGTATGGAAGAGGACCAAAAGGGGAGATTTGGAAGATTGAGGACGCGATTTTTCCTCTGCTGATTGCCTGTACGAAGATTTTAAGCCGCGATCCGCTGTTTTTCCTGGTCAATTCCTATACAACCGGATTGCAGCCTGCTGTGCTTGCCTATATGATAGAGACTATTATGAAGCCTTACGGCGGCAGGACGGACGCGCAGGAGATCGGGCTTCCGGTTTCTGCAAGCGGGCTGATACTTCCGTGCGGCGCTTCCGGGCGATGGGAAAAGCCTTAAAAGCTTCCAAAGGGATGGTTGCATGGGCAAAAGAAAACGCCGCCGCTTCTAACCTTGGCGGCGCACCGATCCGCTGGCTCGTAGATGATTGTATGAAGTTTGTGGAACGTGAAATTCGCCGTGGAAAAACTTATGACGCGGTGATCATGGACCCTCCCTCGTATGGAAGAGGACCAAAAGGGGAGATTTGGAAGATTGAGGACGCGATTTTTCCTCTGCTGATTGCCTGTACGAAGATTTTAAGCCGCGATCCGCTGTTTTTCCTGGTCAATTCCTATACAACCGGATTGCAGCCTGCTGTGCTTGCCTATATGATAGAGACTATTATGAAGCCTTACGGCGGCAGGACGGACGCGCAGGAGATCGGGCTTCCGGTTTCTGCAAGCGGGCTGATACTTCCGTGCGGCGCTTCCGGGCGATGGGAAAAGCCTTAAAAAAGAGAATGCCTACGCATTCTCTTTTCTAAACGAATGCTTCCAGCAGCTTCTACCCACTAGCCTTCGTAATCAAACATCGGCGTAGACAAATACCTCTCTCCCGTATCCGGGAATACCGCAACAATCGTTTTTCCTTTATTTTCTGGCCGCTTCGCCAGCTCTGTTGCTGCCCAGAGTGCCGCGCCTGAGGAAATGCCGACCAAAATGCCTTCTGTCCTGGCAATTTCCCTGCCTTTTTCAAATGCATCTTCATTTTCCACAAGTACAATCTCATCGTAGGCGTTCGTATTTAACGTATCCGGCACAAACCCTGCGCCGATTCCCTGAATCTTATGCGCTCCCGGCTTGCCCTGTGATAATACCGGAGATGATGCAGGCTCCACTGCGACCACACGGATATCCGGGTTTTTCGATTTCAGGTACTCTCCAGTGCCAGTAATCGTACCGCCCGTACCAACTCCCGCTACCAGAAGATCCACCTTGCCGTCCGTATCCTTCCAGATCTCCGGTCCCGTCGTTTCCCGGTGCATCTGTGGATTTAACTGGTTGACAAACTGCCCTGGCACAAAACTGCCCTCGATCTCCTTGGCAAGCTCATCTGCTTTTGCGATCGCTCCCTTCATGCCTTTTGCACCGTCCGTCAGCACCAGCTCGGCGCCATATGCTTTCATTAAATTGCGCCGCTCCACGCTCATTGTCTCCGGCATCGTAATAATGACCCGGATGCCCAGCGACGCCGCGATCGATGCAAGCCCGATTCCGGTATTGCCGCTTGTCGGTTCGATAATTACTGAATTTTCATTGATTTTTCCGCTTTCCCATGCATCCAGCAGAATTTTTTTTGCAATGCGGTCTTTCACGCTTCCCGCTGGGTTAAAATACTCCAGCTTTGCAAGGAGCACCGCGTCCAGTTCATTTTTTTTGCTGTAGCGGCAAAGCTCCATGATTGGCGTATTTCCTACCAGCTCTGTGATATGTTTATAGATTCCCATAAAAAATCAATCCCTTTCTGTCAAACAATCCATTCTATTCGCCTGCGTTTGCAGTTGTGCAGCTACTGTCTTATTTCACCGCTGCAAACGCTTCCTCCAGATCTTCCAGAAGATCATCGATGTGCTCCGTCCCAATCGACAGCCGGATCGTATTCGGTTTGATCCCCGCGTTTTGCAGTTCCTCTTCCGTCAACTGCGAATGCGTCGTGCTTGCCGGATGGATCACGAGCGATTTCACATCTGCCACATTCGCAAGCAGGGAAAACAGCTCCAGATTGTCAATAAAGTCTCTTGCTTTTTGCGCATCGCCTTTGATTTCAAACGTAAAGATCGACCCACCGCCGTTTGGGAAGTATTTTCTGTACAGTTCCTGCTGCTTTGGATCTGCGCTGACTGACGGATGGTGCACCGTTTCCACCTGCGGATGCGCATTTAAGTACTGTACTACCTTCAGCGCATTTTCCACATGGCGCTCTACTCTCAGAGACAGCGTCTCCAGCCCCTGCAAAAACAAAAACGCATGAAACGGCGCAAGCGTGGCTCCGGTATCACGCAGCAGAATCGCACGGATGCTCGTTACAAATGCCGCGGCGCCGACTGCTTTTGTAAAGCTGATCCCATGATAGCTTGGATTTGGCTCGGTAAGGTGTGGGAACCTGCCGGACGCTTCCCAGTCAAACGTTCCCGCATCCACGATCACGCCGCCAAGCGCTGTCCCGTGCCCGCCGATAAACTTCGTCGCGGAATGTACGACGATATCTGCGCCATACGTAATCGGGCGGACGAGATACGGCGTTGCAAACGTATTGTCGACAACAAGCGGTATCTGGTGCGCGTGTGCGATCTGGGCAATCTTTTCAATATCTGTCACATCCGAATTAGGATTGCCGAGCGTCTCGATAAATATTGCCCTCGTATTTTCCCGAATCGCAGCATCTATCTCATCCAAATCAGAAGGGTCGACAAACGTAGCGGTGATTCCATACTGCGTCAGCGTGTGCGCCAGCAGGTTATACGTCCCGCCGTAAATATTGCGTGCCGCTACAATGTTGCCTCCTGACGCGGCAAGATTTTGAATCGTATAAGAGATCGCAGCCGCACCCGAAGCTACCGCAAGCGCAGCCACACCGTCCTCCAGCTTCGCAATCCGCTGCTCAAACACATCTTGGGTCGGATTCGTCAGCCTGCCGTAAATATTTCCAGCATCGGAAAGCCCAAACCGTGCCGCCGCATGGCTGCTGTTGTGAAATACATAAGAAGCCGTCTGATAGATCGGCACGGCTCTCGCGTCCGTCGCTGGGTCTGGCTGTTCCTGCCCTGCGTGAAGCTGCAATGTTTCAAATTTTAAATCCCTGTCGTCATATGTTTTCTTTGCCATCGTCTTTTCTCCTTCCGATCTGCCTGCGTCCCATACGCCTGCTTCTGCCATGCAAAATCAAGTATTTGGAACCCTACAACTGGTTTCCTGATGACAGCAAGTATATCCTACTTTTCCTATCATGTCAATAGGAAATATAAAAAAAGACGTCAAATACTATAATCCCCGTCTTTTTGCAGCTTCCACCCCATCAGGTCAGCCAATGTTATATGGTCGATGACATCATTGACCGCTTCGTTCATTTTGCGGTACACAAGCACGGTCACACAGTCGTCGCTTTTTTCACAACTGCCGATCTCAGAGTCCAGGCATTCCACCGGCGCGAGGCTGCCTTCCGTAAGCCGCAGGATCATCCCCACCGTATATTCCTCTGGCGGGCGCGTCAGCAGATATCCGCCCTGCGGCCCGCGCACGCTGCGCACATACCCTGCTTTATTGAGCACCGCGATAATCTGCTCCAAATACTTATCCGATATTTCCTGCCTGGCTGCGATCTCTTTGATCCTTACCGGCGCGCCGGTATTGTGCAGCGCCAAATCCAGCATCATGCGAAGCGCATATCTTCCTTTTGTTGAAATCCTCATAGTTCTCCTCCATACTTTCCTGTTTAAATCACTTTATGCTCCATCCATTTCCCGCCAAGAAACCGGACGCTGAAAAAAATACTCCTGCAAATCCAGTCAATGCACATGCCGAGCCAAACCCCCATCAGCCCCATATCCATTTTTAAGACAAAGAAATAAGATAAAACAACACGAAACAGCCACATACTGAAAATGCTGACGCTCATCGTATATTTTGCATCCCCGCCGCTGCGCAGCACCTGCGGCAGCGTAAAGCTGAGTGCCCAGAAAAAGACGCTGAACACACAAAACAGGCGAATCACATCAATACACATCTGCTTTGCCGCCGGCGTCAGATGATACGCCTGTGCCACAACCGGAATACTGACATACACAGCAAGGTTCATTATGGCAAGCCCGACAGCCGCAATTACAAACAAAAGCTTCGCATACTGCTTTGCCTGCTCCTTTTCCCCTGCGCCCAGGCATCGTCCAATCACCGGGATAACCGCAAGCCCGATCGTATTGCCCGGAATATTTGCCACGGTCGCTACGGTGTTTGCCACCGCATTCGCTGCAATTGCAGAAGTGCCAAGCGTTGCGGTAAGGCTGCTGACACACAGCTTTCCGATCTGGAACATCCCGTTTTCCAGCCCGCTTGGAACGCCAATCATCAAAATCGGGCGGATCTGGTTCCTATCCGGCTTCAAATCCGCGGCGCTGCTGATGCGGAACGGATTCTCCCGCTTTTGCTGCTGCATCGTCACCCATACCGCGGAAAACACACGCCCCGCAAATGTCGCGAGCGCCGCGCCGAGCACACCCATATGCAGCCCGTAGATCAGCACCGCGTTTCCTGCAATATTGATCACATTCATCACAAGGCTTGCCTTCATGCTTACCTTGCTGTTGCCCTGTGCGCGAAACAGCGCCGCGCCCGCGTTATACGCACCCATAAACGGATAAGACACCGCGCTGATTAAAAAATAAATCTGCGCATATCCCATAACCTGATCGTCAATCGAACCAAAAATAAAGCGCAAAATCGCTCTGCTGCCTATTAGTGCCGCCGCCATAACAACGCCTGTGCTGATTAAAAGCACACTGTAAAGCTGCGCCGCGCATTTTTTCATCTGCAAGGTATTTTTCTGCCCCATATACTGGCTGACGACAACCGCCCCGCCAGACGCCAGCGCAGACAAAATCTGAAATACCAGCACATTCAGCGTATCAACCAGGCTGACGCTGGACACCGCCGCTTCACTGACACTCGACACCATAAACGTATCCGCCAGCCCCATCGTAACCGCCAAAAACTGCTCCAGCAGCAGCGGCCAGATCAGCCGGACTAACTGCTGCCTTGTATACAAAGGCATATTCCCCATCTCCCCTCCACTTCCAGCCGCTTTCCTACATCGCTGGATAAGACGCAACTCCAAGCGCCATACAGATCAGATACAAAATCAAAAGATGCACCGGATAGACCAGATAAAAAAAATATTTCAGCTTCCATCCGCGCCTGCCGTTATAAAACCCGATCGGCACAAACGCCAGCGGAGCCGTAATCTCCCAGGAAAAGACGATACATCCCGCAATGATCTGCCACACTTTTTTCTTGCGGCACAAATAGATAACCACGATACAGAATACGCCGATTGCCGCATAATCCGTATTGGCAAACTGCGCCGCCGCCATCCCCGCCGCAATTACGATCCAGGTCAAAACAGCCGAAACGACCGGCTTGCCGTAAAACCGTTCTCCAACCGCCTGTATCCCCATCATAACGACAACCCCAAAAAACAGCGTAAAGAACACATTTTGATAGCTGAATTCGAGGATACTCCCTTTAAACAGCAGGTCAAACGGAAGCTCCGAGACTGCCGCAAACAGCAGAAGCCTTGCCGCATATTTCATCCTGTCCCGCGTATGCTCAAATCCCTCCACCAGCAAAAAGCAGTAGATCGGGAATGCAATCCTGCCTATCATGCGCATTACATTGTAGATCGTAAACAACTGCGCATTCCCGGCAAGCCATTCCTGCACCTGCGATAGATTGCCCGCATCGAGGCTGCCAAGCCCGCTGCTGTACAAAAACCTGCCTAAAATGCCTGCTGCCGTATGGTCAATCACCATCGAAACCACCGCAATGATCTTGAGCGTGCTGCCGCTGATGCCGCGCTTTGCACGTGCTGGTACATCCTTTTGCATGTTTACTTCCTGACTTAGTTTCTCTTCCATTTTAATGCCAATCCTTTCCAGAGCATATGCGAGTTATAAAAAAGTTCCGTTTTTTTACACTTCCTCTCTTGCAGACGATTTTATCGTATCACATACTCTAACAGAATTATAGCACAGATTCTTTCCTGCGTTCTATAAATTAATACCTGAAAAAAATGGTGTTCGTTTGGTTTTCTCTGTGATTTTTGCTCAAAAAAGTGGGATTGCGGGAGGGGGGAGATGAGGGGGGGACGCTGGAGAGAGGGGAGCGGGGCTGGCTTCCTGTTCCGATTCCAGAA
>CAMUPC010000220.1 GCA_947090545.1 uncultured Eubacterium sp.
CACAGCGTAACCGCAGGATGCTTAGGGCTCCTTACATTTTGGAACCGGAACAGGAGGCAAGCCCCGCTCCCCTTCCTCCAGCGTCCCCACCCCAAAAACCCCCCCCCTCATCCCCTAACAGTAATGCCGAATCACCACCTGCACCCTCTCCCTCCCCAGATAATCATCAATCGAAGGATCATACGTCATCGAAAACCGTATCCCCTGCGGCGCACCTCTCAGCAGCGCATCCACCTGCGCCCCAGACGCCTTTTCCCGCAAAAACGCCAAAAACGCTTCAATATCCCCAAAATAAACCGCATCCATACTTCCCCCCGCACCATCATCCAGCACCATACGCAGCACATTTTTATTTTTTCCAACAACCGAAGCACGAAGCGGATGCACATCCCGTACCGCAAATACCGGTTTTTCATTTCCTTTTCCAAAAGGCTCCAGGCATTCAAACTCCCGGATCAGCTTTGTCGTAATATAAGACAGCGGCATCGGTACATCAATATGTATTTTTTCGATAAAATCCTCCGGCGTCAGCGTGGCATAAGCATTTAAGTCCCTGCGGAACCTGTCTACATTTTCTTTTTCCATAGAAAGTCCCGCTGCCATCGGATGCCCGCCGAACTTTGTCATCAGCGCGCTGCATTTTGACATTTCCTCATACATCGAATAAGCTTCGATCGAGCGCCCGGAGCCTTTGACGCCGCCGTCCTCTGCGTCTGTCAGGACAAAGACCGGCTTGTGGTACAGCTCTCTGATCCTGCCTGCGATAATTCCGGCAAGGCTCTCATGGCACTGCGGCAGATATACGACGATGACCGGATCATTTGACAGCCCCTCGCTTTCGATCAGGCGCTTTGCTTCTTCCAGCCCTTCCAGTGTCAGGCTTTTGCGCCTGTCGTTTAACTCGACCAGCTCCCTGGCAAGCTGAGAAGCCTTTTCCAGTGACGGCTCCATTAATAGCTGTAAGGAGCGCTTTGCCGTATCCAGCCTGCCGCTGGCGTTGATGCATGGGCCTAAGACAAAGCCAAAATGCCAGGATTTTACCTGCTCTTTTTCCATGCCGTTTTGCTGGATCAGCGCGGACAGCCCGGGATTGTCCGTCTGATGGATCGCTTGTAAGCCCAGCTTTACGATTGTGCGGTTTTCCCCGGTTAAGTCCATCACGTCTCCGACGGTCGCAAAGGCTGCGTGCGCAATCATCTCAAAGCTTTTCTCGACCGGGACGCCCATACGTTCATACAGCACCTGGACCAGCTTCCACGCAACCGCGGCGCCGCACAAGCCCTTATAGGGATATGGACAATCCGCCTGCTTTGGATTTACTACTGCATCTGCGTCTGGAACGTGGTAGCTTTTTTGCCCGTCCTCTCCAACCGTAAACGGCACCTCATGATGGTCCGTCACGATCACGTCCATACCGGACTGTTTTGCAAATGCGATTTCCTGTGCCGCGGAGATTCCGTTATCACAGGTCACAATCGTATCGATGCCATCTGCGAGCGCCTTTGTAATCATGCTACAGTTGATCCCGTATCCGTCATGCACCCTGTCCGGGATTACATGGTCGGCATAAGCCCCGCACTGGCGAAGCCCGGTTATTAAAATATAAGACGCGTTTACTCCGTCAATATCATAATCCCCGATAATACGGATCTTTTTTCCAGACGCTATTTTTTCCGCTAAAATGGCGGCGCCTTTGTCCACATCTTTTAACAGGTGCGGGTCGTGAAGCTGCCGCGTGGAGCTGTCCAGATAAGAAGCAATGGCTGCTTCTCCAATAATCTCCCGGTTGCGTATGATCCGCGCCGTCACCTGGTCAATGCCGAATTTTGCCGCAATTGCCTGAAAATCTGCCCTTTTTGTCGTTACAAACCACTGCTCTTTCATGCTGTCTTTCTCCTGTGATCTCCGTTTTTACCAGACTACCTGATCCCTGCCTTTTGCCTTGCCTTCATATAACAGCTTGTCCGCTTCGCGTATGCTCTCATCCAGCGGCTTGGACAAATCGATCTTAGATAAGCCGAATGTCATCGTGACCTGCAAGTGCCTGCCGTTATATACGATCTGCGCGTTTTGAATCTCTTCCCGCAGCTTTAGCAAGCTCTGATACGCCTCATTCTCATCGCAGCCTTTAAACAAAAATAAAAACTCTTCCCCGCCCCATCTCGCCACAGCACCGTAGGGCTGCATTGCCTGCTGGAACAATTCGGACAGTGTTTTTAACACGGCATCTCCGCATTCATGCCCGTATGTATCGTTAAAATGTTTAAAATGGTCGATATCGCCGATTGCTACGCACATTCCCTGGCTGCCTGCGCGTGCCATCTGCTCGGAGGCATATTCCAGCATCCTCATCCGGTTCATAAGCTGCGTCAAAGGGTCAGTCCCTGCCTGGCGCAGCAGCTTTTTATTCGTCTCGATCAGCTTTTTTTCGATGACCAGAAAGTTGCTGCTGATCAGGCATCCATACATGCAGATTGTAATATAGATACTGACCGTGTTCACCACATGATAATAGGAAGCAATTCCTTCTGACACAACAATCCTGGGCGCAGATACCTGACAGTAAAAAAACAGCAGCACCCGAAACAGGCACACCATCCCCGCATAAAACAGCTTTGCCCCAAGGCACCAGTAAGGCAGGAAAAAATCAATCAGGATCAGCAAAAATAAATACTGCTGCACGCCCAAATCCCAGCCAAAATAATAGACGCATATGATAATCCAAAAAATCGTCAGAAGGTTCAGCCCATACGCCGCCAGCATCACGCGCTCATAATAGGTCAGCAAAAACACGGCGCCATACAGCAAAAGGCACGGCACCGTGATCACAAGCATCTGATCATCCCTGTTCCACAGCTCGCCTGCCGCCATAAATAAAAAATATCCCATCATGCCAAGTACAGCCAGGCGGATTTCTATGGCAGGCTTGCTGCTTTCATTTTCATTTTTCACATCACGAAATATAATGGCTTTGATCGTTGTCATTTATATTTCATCTCCTTTTCCTAAGTACCTGCGCCGTATTGCCGCTTTTTATGCCAGCTCCGCGATCCTGGACACTCCGACATAGATCTCTGAGATCTTATACCAGGTGCGAAAATCTACGTTTCCTGTAACCGGGAGCCCAAAGATAGACTGAAATGTTTCCACAGCTTCCTGTGTCCTAGGGCCATAAATACCGTCCGCCGCGATCGAAGGCATTGCCGGATAAGCCCTGGCAATGCGGTTTAGCTGTTCCTGCATCTGGCGCACTTTGCTGCCGGACGAGCCGACCGAAAGCACCACGCCCGGCCAGGAGGACGGCACGCCTGAGATCTCCTCCGCGGTATTAATGTACATATCGCTTCCATAATAATAGCGCAGAATCTCGATCGCTGAATACCCCTGGTCACCCTCTGCTTGACACGGACTAATCGAAAATTGTCACCTTCTTATATTAATGACTTCCTGGCAGATTGTCAAGGTACTATGAAAATTCCAAACGATTTTGAACAAACAATCCGGGTAAACGCAGATTTCCCGCAAAAGCTCACGCATACAATCCGATGCAAACTGGCTGACTGCCGCATATAACAGATCTTGCCCGGCTTGTTCCCGCGGTATCTCTCTTGCCCTGTATTCCGCCTGTGATTCGATTTCTTCCGCTTCTTTTATCTGTGCAGAAAGTACTTCCAGTTTTTCCGCAATCGTACTTTTTGCCGCCAGATATGCCGCCTTGTCCATTTGCCCAAGGATATACTGCTCATACAGCCCCTTTTTGTCCGTTTCCAGCCTGGAACGGGCTTTTTGCAGGCTGCATCTTCGGGCGCTTACGGTTTCCCGCTTTTTGTGTTTGGCAAAACGCGCTTCTTTCGCAAGCCGCTTTGGATCGACGGCAGCTTTTGCGTGTATCCAGATTCCATGCTGTAAGATTTCAAACAGGCAGGTTTCCGGTATTTTTGCAGCGGGGCAGTCATAGGAAGGCGCCACGCGGGGCGTATGGCAGATAAAATACCTCTCTTTTCTGCCCGCATGGATCATGGCGCGCCCGCAGACGCCGCAGCGTACCTTGCCAAGCAGCGGGTGCCCGCTTTTTTTGCCGCTGCCGCGCTCCCTGCCAAGATACAGCTTTTCCTGCACCAGGGCATAGACGTGCCCTGGCACGATGCCTGGATGTGCGCCCTCCACGGCCATCCAGTCCGCTTTTTTTGCCTGGACCTGGCGCACGTCCCCTGCATGTTCGCGTATCTGCCTGCCGTAAATGGCTGTTCCTGTATAACGCTCGTCCCGCAGGATCTTTACGACTGTCTGCTGCGTCCAGAAATTCTCCTCCCCGATACAGCTCCACACGGTACGGCTGTCCGCACGCCTGCGCCGGTACTGCATCGGAGTCGGTATGTGTTCTTCGTTCATCGTACGTGCGATCTGCCTGGTGGACTGCCCGTTTGCCGCCATCTCAAACATACGCCGCACCTGCGCCGCCGCCTCAGGGTCCGGCACAATCCGGTGCTTATCCGCGCTGTCTTTTATGTATCCGTACGGCGCAAGCGCACATACGTATTCCCCGCGCCGCGCTTTGCCATAGAGCGCGCTTTTTACCTTCTGGGACAAATCCCTGCTGTAAAAATCATACAACAGCGTCCGAAAAGACGCCTCAAAATCCGTCTCCGTCCCCCGGCTGCTGTCAAACCCATCGTTGAGTGCGATAAAGCGCACGCCCAAGGCTGGAAACACACGAAACAGATAGCTGCCCGCTTCCAGGTAATTGCGCCCGAAACGCGAAAGATCCTTTACGACGATGCACTGCACCAAGCCTTCCTGTACCTGCTCAAACAGCTTTTCCACGCCTGGACGATGAAAATTCCTGCCGCTGTAACCATCATCACAAAACTCGGCAACCTGTGCCTGTGCATACTCCGGCATCCTGCGAACCGCATCCAAAATCATACCGCGCTGGCTCTCAATACTGTTGGATTCCCTATCCTCCCTGCTTCGCCCGCCAGACAGCACGCGCGCCTGGTCCTCCTTTGAAATCCGAAGGTACATGGCGACCGTCATATACCGCGCCCCCTTTGCTGTACTGCCCAAAAAACAGGTTCTTCCACAAGCGGCTGATGGGTATGCCGAACAACCGTCCATTCCGACGGCGCAAGCGCACGCTGCTTTTTGCCTTCGTAAAAAGACGCACGCTTTTTCCCCTGTACCATATGCCCGAGGTAGACCGGATTTGCCAATATTTTTCTGACCGTCTGCGCCTGCCAGACAATCCCGGCAAAACGGCTGCACGCCACCTCTCCTCTCAGATAATGGCAGCGGGACGGCGAAGGAATCCCCTGTGCGTTTAAGCTGTCCGCAATCTGGCGGGCGCTCCTACCGTCAAGGCGCATCTGAAACATCCGCTGCACAACAGGCGCCGTCTCTTCGTCCGGCTCGATTTTATGCGGGTCGTGCGCGCATTTGCGGTAGCCATAAGAAGCCCATGCCCCGATAAACTCGCCCCGCCGCTGCCGCATTTCCAGCGCAGAGCCTGCCTTTTTAGAAATATCTCTGCTGTACATCTCATTGACGATATTTTTTAAGGGAATCAAAAATCCATCGTCCCGCTGCGCCGCCTTCGTGTCAACCTGGTCCGCCACCGCGACAAAGCGCACGCCCAAAACGGGAAAGACCCGTTCCAGATACTTTCCCGTTTCCAAATAATTTCTGCCTAACCGCGATAAGTCCTTTACCACAATACAGTCAATACGCCCCGCCGCTGCATCCTCCATCATACGGGCAAATTCCGGGCGCGCGAAGCTGGTGCCTGTACGCCCGTTATCACAGTAAACGCCGGCGGGCTGCATATCCTCCTGGCTGTCGATATAGCCGCGTATGAACGCTTCCTGGTTTTTTACGGTGTCCGCGCACTGCCTGCCGCCATCCTCAACGGAAAGCCTGACATAGATTCCTGCGCGGTAAATGCGCGGCATAGGCGCACATTCGTTATTTTTTCGTTTTGTCCTTGCCATGTATGCCACCTGCTAAGAACGGTTCTTGCTGCATTTTATGAAGCTGCTGCCTGTCTTTATGCCTGAACGCACCGCTTAAAGCTGCGCTGCCAGGAGTGTCCTTATCAGGGCGGCGGCGCTCCATGCGGAATAAATCCTTGTGTTTTTCCCGCCAACCTTTACCGTCTTGTAAGTGCGGATGCGCACGTAGTATTTTTTCCCCGCTTGCAGGTTTTTTATTTCCTTCTTTGCCAGGGAAGCCTTTTTCACAAACACGCTGTGGGCAAAAAACAAGGCTTTTGGCAGGAACGTCAATTTTCTGGCAAGAACGTCATAAGAAATAGTTCTATTAAGGGTTGATATCTATTTCCCATACATTTTTAGTTCCTCGATTAATTTCCATAAATTACATCCTATGCTATCTACCAATTCATTTTCATCACCAGGAAACTTTTTCGCCTGAACGACTGCTTGATCGATATACGGCAAATATTTACTGATAAAATGAATACCACTTTTTCCGTGATGTGCTCGATCTGATACCTCCTTGCTTACAAAAGTATGCTGTTCTGAAACCTTCTTATTTTCTTTAATTTTATCCAACTGGCTGCCAAATTCCGCTTCTATATCAGCTAAATGCATAAGCAGCCAAAACTCAAAACAAGGATTCGCAATATAACACTTATATCCATTCTTCCTACAATACTTAATACATTCAAACATATTTGATTCTGAATGTGTCTGCATATCTCTGTCAATCAATACGGCAAACTCATCCAATTCATCATTATATTTCCTTAAATATTTCCGATAATTGATATCATAGCCTATTTTCTTTAACTCAGTAGCAAACAAATTCCTCTTTTTCTTTGGTAATTTATCAGGATTTTCTAGGAATTGTTTTATAACATCCAGTGAAAATTGTTCCTTAAATTGATCTGATATTTCTTGTAAAATATCATCTTCGTTTTGCTCCCTAAGCCTGATATATTCTTCTAATAACTCTATTACCTGCTGGGGCGCACTATTCGTATCTTTCTTTCCCCTACGCAAAACCTCTACATCAACTTTTGCAT
>CAMUPC010000221.1 GCA_947090545.1 uncultured Eubacterium sp.
AGCAGGATGCTAAGGGCTTCTAAGCCTTCTTCCAAAGCCGCAGCCAGGGCGTGCCCATCCCCTCTCCCGGCTGGTTATCGAAATTTCCAGAATAAAAAATCCGCGTAGATCGTTGATTACAGTAAAACAGCAGACAGATATCGCCTGTTGAGGGAATCTTAACTGAGAGCTTGAGAAAGCCAGCCGGAGGATGAGGATCAGGGCTTCTCAACTGAGAGCCTGGAAAAACCAGCCGGAGGATGAGAAGCGGAGCTTCTTAACTGAGAGCCTGGAAAAGCCAGCCGGAGGATGGGGAGCGGGGCTTCCTTCCTGTGACTGTGGAAGAATGTTAGGAGCCCTTAGCATCCTGCTCAATACAGCAGGGGCGAAGCCAAGCGGCACCTTTAGCTGCTGGCGGAACGCCAGGGCGAACTAGGTGCCGCGCCCGGACGGTGCCACAGCGTTCCCGCAGGATGCTTAGGGCTCCTTACATTCTGGAACCGGAACGGGAAGGAAGCCCCGCTCCCCATCCTCCAGCGTCCCTCTCACAACAACATGTCGAACCCTGTCGAAATCTGTCGACTACTTTTCCTTGTATTTTCCCATTTTTCGACATATAATGATAAACGTCAGTGAACTACATCTATTTTTCATCACAAAGGAGGAATGATTGCTATGAGCAAAGGAAAAAAACGTGCACTTTCGATCGCAGGCATCATTTTACTGATCATCATCACTGTCGCCATCTGTTACTTTTTATTCCGCAGGCAGCAGGAGCCAGATCCTCTGTACGACAACAACGCGACCATCGGTATCCTGCCGGGAATCGATATCGATGAGCGCAGAAAGGAATTACAGGATATGTTAGACCGCAGCGTCATCGCATTTTCCATCAATACTTCCCCTGTTTTTCTAAACGGAACTTCCAAAGGGAACCTGCTGATCGAAAATCCTGGCAATAACGCCAAGCTTCTGCAAGTCAGTATCCGCATGGATGATACGGACGAAGAAATCTATGCTTCCAAATATATCAAGCCCGGTTCTTATATCGAAAAGGTCAAATTGGATAAGGTGCTTGAAAAAGGCACTTATGACGCTACCGCTTATTTTTCTGCCTATGATGAAGAGACGACGGAGTTTATCGGGCAGACCGGAGCGCAAATCACGCTCACCGTACAAAATTAACAGGTTTATAACATACTGCCACAGATGCGGACAGGAGGTACTTATGAAGAAAAAAACTTTATTTTTACAGCTTGCTCTGGCAGCAACCCTGATGTTTTCAACAGTCACATATGCCGCTGAGGTTACTTCTACCAGGGATATCCCGGTGGGCGGTTCCGGGCAGATGGAGATGGTCGGAACGATCGAGCCGACGATTCTTTCCGTAACCATGCCGACGTTTGTTCCTTTTAACTTAAGCAGCAGCCTGTCTACGCAGAACAAGGTTATTTCTCCGCGCATCAATGTGAAAAATAACTCCAACATCCCGGTTCAGGTCGATGTTGCCTATACTGCGGTGGACATGAGCAAAATGCCGAACGTCGGATGGAGCGATGACGGATCTGTAAAGCCGAACCAGATTGCGATCGGCTTAAAGCAGGAGGATGCCGAAGGCGAAATGCCGACAGGCCTTGCCCATGCAAGATGGCTCAAGAAAAACACGGCACAGGACATGAATGTGATGATTCTTGACGCCAACCAGGAAGGAGCGATGTACGTTGTCGGTACGTTGGGGCAGGAAGTTTCTGAAAGTGCAACCTTTAATGTTACGCCGACCTTCGTTGTAAGCAAAACCACACAGACACCTTAATATCACTTTTTGATAAAAGCATCTGTCGCAGTATGTGCCTATATATTTGCAGAAAGGATGCAGCCGTCCGTCGCGTTGGACAATCGGACGGCTGCAAAACAAACCACTATGTCTATTTATTATTTGACAATCGGTATACTGACAGGACTCGGTTTTTTTCTCTCCAAAAAGCGGAACGATACAGCAGCAGCCTTTTCGTACCTGGCTGTTGTTTTTGTTGTCCTTACTTTTTTATGTTCGTTCCGGTATGCGATCGGCTTCGATTATTTTTCGTACCAGGATATTTACGAGCTTACCGCGGCCGCGCGTTTGGGTTGCCTGCTGCGGTCCATATGGTATGAGCCGCTCTTTTTTATTGTATGCAAGCTGTGCAGCCTGCTTGGGCTGCCTTTTCAGGCGCTGGTCACTGTCGTCAGCAGCTTTGTGGTTTTCGTGGCTCTTTGGCTGATTTTCCGCTATTCCAGCATTCCCTGGCTGAGCGTATATCTGTATATTACCCTACAGTTTCTTGCCTATGATATGAACCTGATGCGCCAGGCTGTTGCTGTCTCTTTTTTCCTGCTTGCCTATCCCAGCTTAAAAAACCAAAGGCTGGCGCCTTATACGCTGATCCTTTTTATTGGCGGGCTTTTTCACAATTCCCTGTGGTTTGTGTATCCTCTTTATTTTATCCTGCCCAAAAAGCTTTCCCGCAAAGCAGCCGGATGCCTGCTTCTTATTACCTTATGCGGATATGTCTGCTTCGACCCGCTGTTTTTGCTGGTACGTCCGGTCCTGCCGGAAAAATACGCGATTTACCAGGAGACTTATTTCTGGAACTCTAACCACTGGGAATATGTCGTGCTGCCTGCGGCGTACCTGCTTTTGATCTGCCTGTTTCAAAACCGGATTCAGGATCAGGCAAAGCGCACCATATATAAAAACAGTGCGCTTTTGTATTGTCTGATCAGCGTATTTATTACCAAGCATTTTATTTTGGAACGGTTCGCCGTCTATCCGTTTGTATTTTCACTGCTTGCCATTCCTGAGATTGTCAGCTCTTATCAAAGCAGCAGTCACAAAAAATATGCCTGTATCCTGCTGCTGTTTTTATTTTATGGCGGTGCGGCATTTGTTTTTGCGGCTTCCAAGGGGTTTCACAATGTGTATCCTTATGTCAGCCTGCTGGATCGTAGCTGTTCTGCGCCTGCGGGCGTGCCGTAAGGAAATGCCGTACTGCCTTTTGGCTTATTCCACCAGCTCCAGCAGCTTCCCAGCTTCCTGTGCCATATGCTCGGAAACCGCCTTGCTGTTCTGAGAGATCTGGACATTGCTCTCCACCACGTTTGCGATCACGTCCAGCCCTTCCACCACCTGCGATACTGTGTCTACGTTTTGTTTTACCATATCTGTAATTTCTTTGACGCTGCGGCTTGCTTCCTCGATCTCTGTCACGACCGTAGCAAACTCCTCTGCCGTTTTCTTCGTAATCAGTCGGCCTTCCTCTACCGCCTGGATCGAGTTGGTGATCAGCTCGCTTGTCTGGCGCGCTGCCTGCGCGCTCCTTGCCGCAAGGTCGCCGACCTGTGTCGCCACGACCGCAAAGCCTTTTCCTGCTTCGCCGACTCTTGCCGCCTCGATCGATGCATTTAAAGAAAGCATATTTGTCTGCTGGGCAATCGCGTCGATCTCTCCGATGATCTTTTCGATCTCTGCGGACATGTTGCTGATTTTTTCGATCGCGGACTCTAAGGTCTGCATCTGCATACCTGTTTTTTCGATTTTCTGGGCTGCTGCTAACGCTGCGCCTGCCGCACTCTTAGAAACTCCGGCGCTGGCGTTGAGCTCCTGCACCAGATTGTCCATCACCTCTCCTAAGTCTTTGACTGCGCGTTCCTGCTCGTTTGTCCCGTTATGGATCGCGTCCGCTGTCGAAAGCGTCTCCTGGGAAACGCCGTCTAAGTTGGCACAGACCGTTTTGATATTTTCAATTAACGACTTGTTGTTTGCCATATCTTCCTGCTGTCTGGCTATCAGCTCTTCATTCTGCTCCATGTTTTTGCAGATCGATTCGACCATTTTGTTGACGCTGCTGCTTAACATGGAAAATTCCGGCGTACTCTGCTCGTCTACGACAATGCTGAAATCGCCGTCGGATATTTTTTTCACAGAGGTCGTAATGCGCAAAATGCCGCTGACAATCTTTTTATCTATCATCCGGTTAATAAAATATAAGAGTACGGAAAAGATCACAAAAATACTAAGCGACATCACAATTGTCTGGATAAACTGGTTGCGGTAATACTCGGCAAGCGGCAGAAACGTACCAATATACATCCCGTTATATTCCTCTGCGACGTATTTTCCATTGGTGCCGCAGATTTTTGCAGAGCCCTTTCCTGCTTTTAACGGAATGCCCGCGTCCTGTGCAGGCTTTCCGATGTATTCCTGATCCGGGCAGGCAAGCACGGTGCCTTCCGCTGCATCTGCCGCAAAAATAAAGCCGGTTTCACCAAATCCAATATCGTTGAGTACGACATCGATCTTCGTCCCGGCAAGCATATTTTCCAGTACCTCCGGGCGGATGCCGACCTGTACAAGCCCCGGGGCATCTTTTCTTGCCACGCCGATGTACTGCATCACGATGCTTGCCGCTACATTGACGGTCGGTTCCTGAACGATCTCCAGCGACGGGTCTTTAATAATCGGAAGAAATGCCGCGGACTGTTCCCCGCTTGCCATATCAAAGCCAATATAATCCTCGATCGTGCTGTGCGTAATAATCCCTTTTTCGTCGATAATATGCAGCTCATATACCATCAGCCGCTCCTTGACTTCCTCCAGCCTGTCTGGATTTTCCAGAATTGTCGGGTCTAGGGCGAGCAGCTCCGCGAAGGCACGCGATTTTGCCAGGTTATTTTCACCCAGCGTATTTTTTAAGCTTGCAATATCCTCATCGTTTTTTACAAGCCTGTCTCTGACTGTTTCCAGGCTCTTCGCACTGTTCGATGTGTGATTCTGCTTGGATACGAGCATCTGGATAAACGCGGCAACGGCAATGTTCACGATCAAAGCAGCAGCCATACATAAGCAAAGGCTTTTCGTAAATATTTTTTTCATAAATAAGTAATCCCCCAACTGTTTTCTATATGCAAAATCTGTTACTTTGGAACTAAAACTACATAAGCGGAGCGACCGCTTTCATCAGGTATCCTGTCATCTTGACCTTCCAGCTTTCCCTGCGGACAGTCTCTTTGGTAACCTGCCTGCATTTTGCAAGCGTCACCTGAAAATCAGCTTCGATCGCGGGAATGCACTCAGCCTGGTACAAATACGTAGCGCATTCAAAATGATGGTACAGGCTGCGGTAATCCAGGTTGATCGTCCCAACGACCGCCTCCCTGTCATCGCTGACAAATACCTTGGCATGAACAAAGCCCGGCGTATATTCATAGATCTGGACGCCGGACGCAAGCAGCGACGGATAATGCGTCTTTGCCAGCGCATAAGGCACTGCCTTATCTGGAATGCCAGGCAGGAGCAAAACTACCTCCACGCCCCTTTCCGCGGCAAATTTCAGCGCAGTCTCCGTTTCCCCGTCTAAAATAAGGTAAGGCGACATGATATGTACATAGCGGACCGCACGGTTTAAAATATCCATATAGACCCGCTCGCCTACCTTGTCATTGTCTAACGGGCAGTCCCCATAAGGAATCACCCAGCCCTTTGCTTGATCCCTGGGCTTTGCCGGATAGGACAAAAACCTTGTATATTCCTTTTCCTTTTCATCCATATCCCACATCTGCAAAAACATCAGCGTAAAGCTCTTGACCGCCTCGCCTTTGAGCATCACAGCCGTATCCTTCCAATGCCCGAACCGTTCCTTTTGGTTGATATACTCATCCGCCAGGTTGACCCCGCCGTTAAACGCCGTATGCCCGTCGATCACAAGTATTTTCCTGTGGTCCCTGTAATTATAGTGCGTTGAAATAAACGGCGCGACCGGAGCAAACATCTTGCACTTGATCGAAAGGGCGCGCAGCCGTTTGGGATAATCGTGCGGCAGCAGGGAAAACTCACATGTCCCATCATACATGACACGCACATCCACGCCCTCAGCCGCCTTTTTCGCCAGTATTTCCAGGATCGTCCCCCACATCACTCCTTCATCCACGATAAAATATTCCAGAAAAATAAAATGCTCTGCCGCTTCCAACTGTACCAGCATTTCCCGAAACTTTTCCTCACCCAGCGGAAAATACGTAACCGCCGTCCTTTCATAAACCGGAAAGCAGCCGCTTCTTTGTATATACCTCGCCAAAGACGCCGCCCCCTGGTTTTCCCCGGCAAACCGTTCCATAACATCTGCCTGCTGCGTAATGCATGGCTTCGACTCTGCAATCACATCGTTGACCCATTTTTTTAACGCACGGTGCCCGATATTGCTCTGTGTATATAAAAACAAAAGCACGCCAAATACCGGCAGCAGCATAATTACGATCAGCCATGTAATCTTCGCTGTCGGGTTCAGCCTGCTGTTTAGCAGGTAAACGACCATCACAAAGGTAAACAGTACCCTCCCGCCTATTACATGAGGCAGGAAATCCTCGAACCACTGAAAAATATCGAATAAAAACCGTACCTGAATAAACAGCAGCAGCAAAATCAGCCCAAAACGGCTGAAAATGGCATGGGAAACCCCCTTCTGCCCTTTTTTGATAAGGCGAAGCCCTTTGTTTTTATAATCGATATGCATACCGCTTCCTCCTTGTATTTCTATTTTAGCGCATCTGGGACAATCTGGCAACAGACAAAACTCCGCATTCGTTGTTACGTTTTAGAAAATTTTTTTTTTTTGGGGGTGCGGGTGGGACGCTGGAGGGAGGGGAGCGGGGCTTCCTTCCTGTTCCTTTTCCAGAATGTAAGGGGCTCTAAGCATCCTGCGTTTACGCTGTGGCACCGTCCGGGCGCGGCACCTAGTTCGCCCTGGCTTTCAGCCAGCAGCTAAAGGCTGCCGCTTGGCTTCGCCCCTGCTGTATCGAGCAGGATGCTAAGAGCCCCTAACATTCTTCCAACGTCACAGGAAGGAAGCCCCGCTCCCCTCCCTCCGGCTGGTTTTCGCAAGCTCTACATAAAATACGGCTACAGCCAACAGGACAGCGACAGCATAATAATAGCAACAACAACAATAATAACAATAATAATAAATAATAACAATAATAATAAATAATAACAATAATAATAAATAATAACAA
>CAMUPC010000222.1 GCA_947090545.1 uncultured Eubacterium sp.
TGCTTAGGGCTCCTTACATTCTGGAATCGGAACAGGAAGCCAGCCCCGCTCCCCTCTCTCCAGCGTCCCCCCCCCCCTTCATCACCTAACCCTACACCGCCACAATCACACCCCCATCATTCGCATACATACTACTAACCCCCGCCGTATCCAAAATCAATATTTTCTTAAAATGCATCAGCTTTTCAATCCGCTCCCGCACCCGTTTCGCCCTCTGCGGGCAATTACAGTGCGCAATAGCCAAAATCCGCTCCTCCTGGTTCTTCGTGCGGCTTAAAATCTCCTGCACCATCCGCTCCAGCGCCTTATTAATCCCCTGCGCCTGCGCCAACTGGCAGATCTCCCCTTCCGGGGTCGAGCCCATCACCGGCTTAATATTAAGCACATTCGCCACAAACGCCTTTAAGTTGCTGAGCCGCCCGTTTTTGCGCAGCGTTTCCAGCGTTTCCAACACAAAAAACGTCTGCTGGCTCTCAATATACTCCTGCACCTTTGCAACGGTTTCTTCAAAGCTGCATCCCGATTCCTCCAGCTCCTGGATCTTCATAGCGATCAGTGTCTCCCCAACCGAAGCGGAACACGAATCAAAGACATGTACTTTTTTTGCCGGAAAATCGCCTGTAAACATCTGCGCCGCTGTCTGCGCACTGTTGTAAGAGCCGCTTAAATGCGACGACAGCGTAACCGCGTAAATATGACCTGCTTCTGATGCAAACGCGTCATAATACCTCTGCGGCGATGGACATGCGGACTTTGGGCTGTTCGGGCTTTCCTTCACCTTCTGCAAAAACTCTTTCTGGCAGAAGCTTTCATCGTCTACGACGTGGTAATCGTCTACATCCAGCTCCAGCGGCACAGACTCAAACCTGTCGTCCCGCTTCCATTCCTCCGGCAGCTCCCCGCAGCTATCTACAATAATCTTATATCCCATAACTTCCTCCTCAATTCTTTCCTTCTGTTTGCCCGTATTGCTATATCTATTATTCATCTCATTTTTACATAGTATTCATTACTACATGATAATAACATTAAACTCAAGTTTTGTAAATATATTTTAGAGGAAATTTCTAAATCTGTAAGCTGCCGGCAAGATGAATCGCTATGGGAAAATCACGACAAAAATATTCATCTGCATATCCGTCTTATAATAGACCGTTTCCAGCCCGTCGCAGTAGTCGCTGATATGGTACTGCGTCAGAAAATACTCCTTTGCCTGCGCACAAAGCTCGCGGCTGCTGAATTTGACGGATATATTATTTTTTCCCTTTTGGTAGGCACGCTTAAAAATGCTGCCGAGCTTTTCAATTGACGCTTCGTCCAAAGATGTAAAATATTTCTTTTCCTTTACGAAATAATTATTTTTAAGCGCTTTGCACTCCGGCAACGCAAACTTGACCTGCGGGCTGTGGTCTTGCAGCATTTCCTTTGTCGTAATGTTCAGGTAATCGTATTCTACATATTTGACGTCATTTTCTTCGTCGTCATGGTATTTGGAATTGCCCCAGGTCGCGTCTACATAATACCATTCCCCGTCAAGCTGCACGAGGTTCCACGCATGAGGCCCGCCTTTTGCCATGCCAGTCACAATAACGCACGGAATCTCCAGCTTTTCCAGCAAATACTGCATCGCGCTTGCGTATCCCTGGCAAACCGTTTCTTTTCCAATAAAGACGCTGATAATATTTTGATTGTTTTTTGCATCCATATTGTAGTCTACCTTTTGGATCAGCCTGCGGTAGATCGTTTTCACTTTTTCATAATCGTCAGCACTGTCCTTAATGCCTTTGACATAATTTTTCACCCGCCTGTCAATTTTTTTCTGCATATCCTCCCGCTCGCCTGCCGTCATAATGTAGTTGGGCGCAAAGGACATCACCTCCGTATGCCCGTTCCTCTGGTACTGGGTATAGCGAAAGCTCTCCACCCAGAACAGCCCGCCGTAGTCTGCCTTGACGCAGTTAAAAATATCCTCCAGCCGCCGCCCGTCCGATGTGGAAAGCGTAACCTCCTCCTCATGGTTCATGACCGCATCAAGCATCTGGTCGTATATTTTTTTCTCCTCGTCTGAGAGTGTTTCATACGCATACCTGCCTGCCGAGATACTTTTTACATCCTTGGGCAGCTCCAGCGCGTTCATCTGCTGGCGCAGCTCCATATTCTGGCGGACAGTACTGACAACCTCTTCCACCGGACGGAGAATGCCCGCAAAGTCCTCCGGCATGGCACAGCCGGATAAAGTCCCATTTAACACCGCAACCAGTATGCCCACAGCCAGGCATCTCCTGCCGTATAATCTGTTTCGTTTCATTTGATCCTATCCCCTCTGCTTTTGATAACCCGTTTCCATATATGCCAAAAAATTGTTTTCCCTTCTATGATATCCTGATTTGGCACGATTTTCAATTGTTTTTTCGATTTTACAAAATTTTACAAAGCCTATTGTAAAATCAATGATATCCTCTATAATAAAACTATCACAATGTTAGGGGGATCTTACTATATGAAAGCGTTTGCGCTAACCGAAAAAAAAGAATTTATGCACCTGCTTTTGCGCAGTGAGCTGTTTGACCATTTCCTGCTGTCAGAAGCCTCGGTCCATACCGGCGTACAGTACGACATTGACGGCAGAATCAACCAATCGTTTTTTTCCTCAGACGAATTAGCAAGTGCTCAGCTTGAAGGGCTTGCCTATATGCCGTACGGCAGGCTGCGCCCGATCTTTTTTGAACTGATTAAGGGCAAGTCCGCGCCGACCTCTTTTAAATTTGTGCTGATGCTCTCTCCTTCCAACCTGAAAAAAACGCTACAGGCTTCCGGCACAACGATCGCACCCGAAAATATCCTTGCCGCTTATATGAATATCTTATACCAAAAAGAACAGCTTATTCTTACGACCGGCGTGTCTTACCGCATCTTTCTGCCGGATAAAAGTTTCGAGAGAGATTGGGAAAAGTTTACAATAAACTTCTTAAATCGAAATAAAGTCGTTTTTTCGGAAATTTGACTTGATTTTCGCTTTACTTTTCTTTTTTTTTATGCTATCGTATGCGTAGGCTGAAAACGGCACATTCGCTGAGGACAGCTAATATGATCTTGGAGGTACTGTTATGAACAAAGGTACAGTAAAATGGTTTAACAATCAGAAAGGTTACGGCTTCATTACAGATGAAGAAGGCAAAGATGTATTTGTACATTTTTCCGGCCTGAACATGGAAGGCTTTAAGTCTCTGGAAGAAGGCGCTTCTGTGGAATTTGAAGTAACTGAAGGTGCAAAAGGACCGCAGGCTACCAATGTAACTGTAATCAAATAGTTAAACGGACAATGTGCATTAATCAATATACGGTTTGCAAATGTACATTATGATGTGATATATTGCTAAAATTATACATGCATATTTGACATACAGAATTTGATTATTCACAGCAAAAAATATCTGCCCTCGGCAGATTTTTTTGTTTGTATCCAACAAAAAGGGATATCAAAAGCTTATATCCCTTGATACCCCTTTGTTTCTCCAAACGCGTTATTTATAATTTACAATCTTGCCAAAATCAGCCTTTAAGCTCGCGCCGCCTACAAGCCCGCCGTCAATGTCCGGCTTGCCAAACAGCTCTGCCGCATTTGCCGCATTGACAGAACCGCCGTACTGGATACGTACTGCGTCTGCGGTTGCCTGGTCATACATCTCAGCGATACATGCGCGGATTGCGCCGCATACTTCCTGCGCCTGGTCAGAGGTCGCCGTCTTGCCTGTGCCGATCGCCCAGATCGGTTCATATGCGATGACAAGGGACGCTACCTGCTCTGCTGTAATGTCCTTTAAGTCAGATTTGATCTGCATACGAATCCAGTCAAGCGTAATGCCCATTTCCCTCTGTTCCAAGGTTTCGCCGCAGCAAAGAATCGGTGTGAGGTTATGTTCCAGCGCTTTTTTCACTTTTTTATTTAACGTGCAGTCGCATTCTTTAAAGTAATCACGTCTTTCGGAATGACCGATAATAACATATTTTACGCCTGCGTCTACTAACATCTCCGCAGAGATCTCGCCTGTATAAGCGCCTTTGTCCTCGTAGTACATATTTTCAGCGCCTACTGCTACATTTGTGCCCTTTACCGCTTCGACTACCGGTACGATATCGATTGCCGGCACACAGTAAACCACTTCTACATCATCGCTTGCTACAAGCGGTTTTAATTCTTCGACTAACTTAACAGCCTGGCTTGGCGTCATATTCATCTTCCAGTTGCCGGCTACGATTTTTTTTCTTGCCATTCCTTTCTCCCTCTCAAATGTTTAGATTCCGATTCTTATTTGTCGTTTGCTGCTGCTACGCCCGGAAGCTCTTTGCCCTCTAAAAATTCCAAGGAAGCGCCGCCGCCTGTTGAAATATGGGACATCTTGTCGCCGTATCCAAGTGTATTGACCGCCGCAGCAGAGTCGCCGCCGCCGATAATCGTCGTTGCGTCTGTTTCAGCCAGTGCTTTTGCTACTGCAATGGTGCCTTCCGCAAGCGTCGGATTTTCAAAAACGCCCATCGGCCCGTTCCATACAACCGTCTTTGCAGATTTTACCGCATCGGCAAACAATGCCTGTGTCTTTGGCCCGATATCGCATCCCTGTCTGTCAGCAGGCATTGCGTCAGAATCACAGATCTGTGTTTCAACCGGGGCATCGATCGGATTCGGGAACTCCTGAATCGTTACAGCGTCAACCGGAAGCAGCAGCTTTTTGCCAAGCTTTTCTGCCTTTGCGATCATTTCCTTACAGTAATCTACCTTGGAATCGTCTACCAAAGACGTACCGATCTCGTTGCCCTGTGCTTTTAAGAACGTATAAGCCATGCCGCCGCCGATAATCAGCGTATCGCATTTTTCCAGTAAGTTGTCGATAACGTTTAACTTGTCCGCTACCTTTGCGCCGCCAAGGATTGCTACAAACGGACGAACCGGATTTTCCACTGCATTTCCAAGGAAATCGATCTCTTTTTGCATTAAATATCCTACAACCGCGGTATCTACAAGCTGTGCAACGCCTACGTTCGAGCAGTGTGCGCGGTGCGCCGTACCAAACGCGTCATTTACAAATACATCGCATAAGGAAGCAAGGTCTTTGCTGAACTCTTCGCCGTTTTTCGTCTCTTCCTTGCGGTAACGGGTATTCTCCAGTAAGATCACATCGCCGTCTTTCATAGCTTCTACGGCTGCTTTTGCATTTGCGCCTACTACTTCATTGTCTGCCGCAAATTTTACTTCCTGCCCTAACAGCTCAGACAGCCTTTTTGCTACCGGAGCAAGGGACAATTCCGGCTTCGGCTCGCCCTTCGGCTTGCCAAGGTGAGAGCAAAGGATCACTTTCCCGCCGTCAGCGATCAGCTTTTTGATCGTTGGAAGCGCTGCTACAAGGCGGTTTTCATCTGTGATTTTGCCTTCCTTTAACGGAACGTTGAAATCGCATCTGCAAAGTACTTTTTTGCCTGCCACGTTGATATCATCTACGGACTTTTTATTTAAACCCATTTGTTTTTCCTCCAAACCTGATTTTACATAACAAGAGTCCGGTCCTTTTCGACCGGACCCTTTGTTGAGTCTTACTGATAGATTGTCCTATAATTATGCTAATTCTGAGAAATATTTGATCGTACGAACCATCTGAGAAGTATAGGAATTCTCATTGTCATACCAGGAAACTACCTGTACTTCGTACTGATCGTCAGAGATCTTGCTGACCATTGTCTGTGTAGCATCAAACAGGGAGCCGAATCTCATGCCTACGATATCAGAAGATACGATTTCATCCTCATTGTATCCGAAGGACTCATTTGCTGCTGCCTTCATCGCTGCATTGATGCCGTCTACGGTAACGTCAGCTTTGTTTACAACTGCTGTTAAGATCGTTGTAGAACCTGTTGGTGTAGGAACACGCTGTGCAGAACCGATCAGCTTGCCGTTTAATTCTGGAATAACAAGGCCGATTGCCTTTGCAGCACCTGTAGAGTTCGGAACGATATTCACTGCTGCTGCACGTGAACGTCTTAAGTCACCCTTTCTCTGCGGGCCGTCAAGAGTCATCTGATCACCTGTGTAAGCATGGATCGTTACCATGATACCAGACTGAACCGGAGCGTATTTGTTCAGAGCGTCAGCCATTGGTGCCAGGCAGTTTGTTGTACAGGAAGCTGCTGAAATAATGGTATCAGAAGCTTTCAGTGTCTCATGGTTTACATTAAATACGATTGTAGGAAGGTCATTTCCAGCCGGTGCGGAAATAACAACCTTGCGGGCGCCGGCATTGATATGAGCTTCTGCTTTTGCTTTGCTTGTATAGAAGCCGGAGCATTCCAATACAACGTCAACCTTTAATTCACCCCAAGGGCAATTATTTGCATCCGGGAATGCGTAGATCTTGATTTCCTTGCCGTCAACTGTGATAGAATCTTCGCCAGCAGATACTTTGTCAGCCAGTTCGTATTTGCCCTGTGAAGAATCATACTTTAACAGATGTGCTAACATCTTAGGGCTTGTCAGGTCATTGATTGCTACCACTTCATACCCTTCTGCTCCGAACATCTGTCTGAATGCAAGACGGCCGATACGGCCAAAACCATTGATTGCTACTCTTACTGCCATGTTTCATTTCCTCCTAAACATATTTTGAAATATTTTATCTCTTTGGATAATATACCCAAGCTATTACCTATTTTAACCAATCTTTTGTAAAATTTCAAGTAGCATTCTGCACTTTTTCTTAAATTTTTTATAAAAATACATAAAACAGGGGGAGGGGCTGGAAGGAGACGGCGGAGGGAGGGGATTGGGGTGGTTTTTGCATGTGGTAAATAGATTTTGCTTGCTACTGTGCTGGCGTTGCAGTAAAATAATGCTGGACTGGATGGAGCAGAATTTTAACGGGGTTGGGGAGGGGTTGCGTTTTTTAGAAAGGGGTGCTGGAGGAGGACGCTGGAGGAAGGGGAGCGGGGCTTGCTTCCTGTTCCGGTTCCAAAATGTA
>CAMUPC010000223.1 GCA_947090545.1 uncultured Eubacterium sp.
AGTTCGCCCTGGCTTGCAGCCAGCAGCTAAAGGTGCCGCTGGGCTTCGCCCCTGTGTTATCGAGCAGGATGCTAAGTGCTTCTAAACCTTCTTCCAAGGCCGCAGCCAGGGCGTGCCAATCCCCTCCCCCGGCTGGTTATCGCAAGTTCAGCTAATAAAAACGTTGGCACTTAGTTTAGAAAGTATATTATTGGCAGTTACTGGTTTCATTGCTTCAAGTTTAGCTAAAAAAGCGTCGGCACTTAGTTTAGAAAGTATATTATTGGCAGCTACTGTTTTTGCTCCAAGTTCAGCTAAAAAAGCGTTGACAAGTGGTTTAGAAGGTATATTATTGGCAGCTACTGTTTTTTGCTCCAAGTTCAGCTAAAAAAGCGTTGGCACTTAGTTTAGAAAGTATATTTTAGGCACCTATTGGTTTCACTGCTTCAAGTTCAGCTAATAAAAGCGTTGGCGCATAGTTTAAAAAGTATATTATTTGCAGGTTTGGTTTCACTGCTTCAAGTTCAGCTAATAAAAGCGTTGGCACGTAGTATAGAGAGCATATTTCTGGTGATTCTTATTTTTTGATAGAAATAGTGCAGCATAGGCTGCGCAGCACATAATTTCTACCTGGATGAAACCTGCTGCACTGGCTCACTGGCTGCAAGCTATAGCGTATGCAGAGCTTGCGATAACCAGCCGGAGGAAGGGGCGCGGGGCTGGCTTTTGGTTCCTTTGGAAAAATGTTAGGAGCCCTTAGCATCCTGCTCGATAACGCAGGGGCGAAGCCAAGCGGCACCTTTAGCTGCTGGCTGTAAGCCAGGGCGAACTAGGTGCCGCGCCCGGACGGTGCCATAGCGTCACCGCAGGATGCTTAGGGCTCCTTACATTTTGGAATCGGAACCAAAAGCCAGCCCCGCGCCCCTTCCTCCAGCGTCCCTTATCCAAAAACACTACACATAACAAAAACCCCAAAACGATTCATCCATCATAGGAGGTAAAAAAATGAAACAATTAGACGCACGCGGGCTTTCCTGCCCAGAACCAGTCGTAATGCTGCAAAAAGCAATGGCAGCAAAAGAAAACGCATATGAGATCATCGTAGACAATACAGCTTCCCGTGAAAATGTCACCCGCTATGCCAAACACCAGGGATACGAAGTACAGTGCACAGAAAAAGCCGGAGAGTATACACTCTCAATTACAAAGTGATATGGAGTATATCGCGACCTTTTATTCGCATTTCGGCGCCATGCGATTTAAAAAACAATGTGATAAGCGCAGCATTCCAGCGCGCCTGATGCCGGTTCCGCGCAATCTGAGCAGCAGCTGCGGTACGTGTGTGCGCTACGAGAGCGGCTGCGCCTGCCCGGTGGAAGAATGGCCGGAGGAGATGGAGCAGGCGGCGGAGGTGCTCTCCGAAGGGTACCGTATTTGTTATCGGGCAAAAAACAGTTAGCGCCCATGATTTGATGATTAAATAGAGGATATGTGTGCGAAAGCAGAAAGGAGATAAGATGGAGACTGAGGTTCAATTGACAAAACTGGCTTCCTGCGCGGGCTGCGGGGCAAAGGCGGGCGCAGGGACGCTGGTGCATATGCTGGAGGGCTTTCGCACGCACGAAGACCCGCGCCTGCTTGTGGGCTATGATAAAAGCGATGATGCCAGTGTCTATTTGCTGGATGATGAGACGGCGCTGGTGCAGACGACCGATTTTTTTCCGCCGATTGTAGACGATCCGTTTTTATTCGGGCAGATTGCTGCCGCGAATGCGCTGAGCGATGTGTATGCGATGGGCGGCGAGCCGAAGCTGGCGCTGAATCTGATGTGTGTTCCTGAACAGATGGAGCCGGAAGCGGTCAGGGAGATTTTGCGGGGCGGTTATGAGAAGGCTTATGAAGCCGGCGCGATTATTGCCGGAGGGCATACGATTCATGGAGCGGAGCCGCTGTACGGGCTTGCTGTCTCAGGCTTTGTCCATCCGAAAAAGGTGCTGAAAAACTGCGGAGCCGTGCCGGGAGATGTGCTGATTTTGACAAAGCCGCTTGGCGTTGGTATCCTCACGACCGCTGCAAAGGCGCAGATGGCAGAGCAAAGCGTTATGGAGCGGATTTACAGGCAGATGACGGTGCTGAACAAAGCGGCGCGTGATATTATCGTACGCTATCCGGTACATAGCTGTACGGATGTGACTGGATTTGCGCTGCTTGGGCATGGTACGGAGATGGCGCAGGGCAGCCAGTGTACGATCCATATTCAGACGGAATGCGTGCCGTATCACAAGGAAGCGTATCCGCTGGCAGAAATGGGATTTATTCCGGCGGGTGCATACCGCAACCGGGAATATGCCGAAGCGGGCGTCAGGGTACAGGGAGATGTCAGCCTGGCGATGCAGGATCTTTTGTATGACCCGCAGACGAGCGGCGGGCTGTTGTTTGCCTTGCCGGAAGCGGAAGCGGGGCGGTGCCTGGAGGAGTTAAAGGAGGAGCATCCGTTTGCTGCTGTGGTTGGGTATGTGACAAAACAGGAGGAGGCGTTTCTTGTTTTGGAATAGATCCTGAGGTTTTTTTAAAGGATCTGGCTGATCTTAGAAAAATATGTTATAATGAAATTCAAACTTGTGGGCGGTGATGTACGGGGAGAACATATGCAGAAAATAGTTAATATAAATGGCGACTGCAAGCTGGAGCTCCATTATATAGCAGATATCAGCGGTAATCGTGCATTTGGCAGGCGCTTGCAGGTGGATACCGCTGGGAGTGCCTGAGTTTCGTTGTTTAAAAGAAAAAATAAGGAGGCGATACGATCACTGTCAGAAGAGAACTCATGCTGCTGATGGCGGGCATTGTAATTATACTGGGATTGTCTGTAGGGTACTGTTCTTATGAATATGCGCTGCGTATGGTTACCGATCATAAGAAAAACGAAATGGCGGATACAGTCAACCGGATTGATATTAACATTAATTTTTGGGGACTGGAGACAACCAGGCTGGCGCAGCGTATCGTAGGACGCGGCATTGCAAAGGAAGCGCTTCTGGAACGGGAGACAGAAGCAGACGGCTACCTGCATGGCTGGATTTCGGATTATGCGCATATTATCGAAGCGGTTTCGGATATTGCGATTTTTGATCGGGACCAGAATCTGCGGTATCATTATCTTGCCAAAAATACACGCCTGCGGGATGCGAAACGGCTGAATGCCTGTTTTGAAGCGGCGCAGGCAAATCAAAAGGGTGAGGCATGGCTTGGCGTGGGAGAATCTCTGTATCAGGATGCAGAGGTGGTCACGCTGGCAAAGGCGGTCCCCGTGCAGGGCAATGCGGTTGGGGGCATCCTAGTAATAGAGATTCATCCTGAGATTTTTCGCAGCCTGCTGCTTAATAATCAAAGTCTGCCCAACGGACAATATACGTTTATAGTAGATAAAAACGGACAGATCCTGTGTACAAACCGCAAGGTGCAGCCGGATTGGGCAAAACAGATTGAGACGGCGTTTCAGGATGGAAAGCGCAGCTTTATCCTTGAGCGGGCGGAGGGGGATTATTATGTATGCGGGCAGTATAACGGGCTGACTGGCTGGAAAACGTATTCTGTGGCGGCTGTGCAGGAGATCTTTCCGCAGGCGTCACAGCTTGGCGCTACGACGGCGATGGTTGTAGTTTTGGCGGTGCTTGCCGCGCTTGCTGCTGTGGGAGTGATCTCGTATTCGATTACGGTGCCGATTAAAGAGCTGTCCAATGCGATGAAGCAGGTGGAGCAGGAGAATTTTGAAGTTTCGGTTAACAGTAAAAGAAAGGATGAGATGGGCAGCCTGATCGTCTCGTTTAATTTTATGGTCGGAAAGATCCGCCAGCTTATCCGGGAGGTGTATCAAAAGAAGATCGAACAGAAAAACGCGGAGCTTAAGGCGCTCCAGGCGCAGATCAATCCTCATTTTCTCTATAATACATTGGATTCGATTAACTGGATGCTGATGGAACGGGACGAGCAGGAGATCAGCGACGTGGTAGTTTCGCTGGGGGAGATTCTGCGTTATGCGATCGGAGGGCAGAGCCATCTGGTGCCGCTCAGGGACGAGGTGCGTTATATCAAGAGTTATCTGTGTATTCAGAAAAACCGTCTTGAGGAACGGCTGGACAGCGAGTGGGAGTTGCAGGAGGAAGCGCTGGATGTCCTTGTGCCGAAGCTGATCTTGCAGCCGATTGTGGAAAACGCGGTGATTCATGGGATTGAGCCTTTCAAGCAGGGCGGCAGGATCGTGATCAAAGCGTGGATGCAGCAGTCGGCGCTGTTTGTTGCAATTATCGATAACGGAGCGGGTATGACGCAGGAGGAGCTGGAAATATTAAAGGAAAACGCCGCCGGAAAGCGGGAGACGAAGCAGATCGGAATGCGGAATATCCAAAGAAGGATCGAGCTGACGTTTGGCAGGAAGCAGGCGGTGGAGATTCGCAGTGCGCCTGGAGAGGGAACCGCGGTGACACTTCGGATGGCAGCGGTTTTCAAGGAGGGGGAAGGTACAAGTGGAGATCGTGATTATTGACGATGAACCCAAAATCAGAAATGGCTTAAAGCACTTTTTGGAAAAGCAGGAGGGATGGAATGTCGCGGGCGTATTTGAAAATGCAGTGGACGCTCTCGGATTTTTAGAGCGCCACAGGGCGGACGCGGTGATTACGGATATTAAAATGCCGCAGATGAGCGGATTGGAAATGCTGGCGCGCCTGCGGGAAAAAGGCATGGATGCGGAGGCAATTATTTTAAGCGGGTACGCGGACTTTGGCTTTGCGCAGCGTGCCATTGAGCTGGGTGTCCTGCGCTATATGCTAAAGCCGACCAACCCAAGGGAGCTGTTGGCGGTATTAAAGGGCGTGGAAGAAAATCGCAGGGATGCAGCCAGGGAACAGGCAAAGCCGGTTCACAACCTGCTGGTTCAAAAAGCGGTGGACTATATCGAAGCAAACTACAAGGAAAAGATCAGCATAAAAGACATAGCAGAAAAGCTGTATGTCACCCCGAATTATTTGAGCGAGCTGTTTAAACGGCATACCGGAAAAAACAGTTCTGTGTATATTACAGAGGTACGGCTTGAAAAGGCAAAGGAATACCTGACACTGCCGGAATGCAATGTGGCGGCTGTCTCAGAGCTGGTAGGAATCGGCAATGCCCGGTATTTCAGCAGCCTGTTTAAGAAAACATACGGAATGACCCCAAGCGAATACCGCAACCAGTCAGTAGAATTTGAAACATAATCGTAGAATTGCGGCATTGCAGACGGCTGCTTCTTTCTTTACAATGATCTTATCGCAGGCGATAGGATCTATGACAACAAAGCAATGGATAAGATAGGTAAAGGAGGAGAAGAGTATGGGGTTATTTCAGACACAGACAGGTGATATTGTGGAGCTGACGCAGGCTGGCATGGAGGAGATCCAAAAGCATAAAAACAATTATACCGAAGTGACAAAGCCAAACAGCAGGGACGACAGGCACTGGTCCGCATGGGATATGGGGAATCTCTGGATCGGGATGCTTGTTTCCATCGCAGTATACCAGGTGGCAAGCGGGCTGATTGTATCTGGGATGTCGTGGGCGCAGGCGCTTTTGACCATTGTGCTGGGGCATTCCTTAGTTATGATATTTGCCGTTATTTTGGGACATTTTGGGGTGAAGTACGGAGTGTCTTATCCGATGCTGTGCAAGATGGTTTTTGGTTCTAAAGGTACGGTAGTGCCTTCGCTGGTGCGCGGGATCTTAGGATGCTTCTGGTTCGGCGTGCAGGCATGGATTGGCGGGCAAGCAATACAGACGATTCTAGTTACCTTTGTTCCGGCGTGGAGCGGGTTTGGATTTACCGGGCAGCTTATTTCGTTCCTGATTTTCTGGGCAATGAACGTCTATATTGCAGGCTCTGGATCTTCTGCCGTGCAGAAGCTGGAGCGGTTTGCGGCGCCGGTCTTGATTTTGTTAAGCTTTATCGTAATTATCTGGGGGGTTTCCACGGCGGACTGGAGCCTTGCGAAGCTGATGTCCGAGCCGTCCATCCAGGGACAGGCAGGGGCGGATTTCTGGAAGCTGTTTTTCCCAGCGCTGTCCTCGATGATCGCATTTGACGGCGGTATCGCGCTTTCCATGGCAGACTTTACAAAAAACTGCAAGACTCAGAAGGCACAGGTGATCGGGCAGGTGGCAGGCGCGCCGATTATGACCGCATTTATCGCATTCGTAGGAATCTGCGGAACCGCAGGCGCATCGTTCGCCTTCCATGAAGCGATCTGGGAGCCGGCTGTTCTGGTTGGAAAATTCGGCAATCCGCTGATCGTAGTGATCTTTTCACTGTTTATTATTATGGCAGTGCTGACAACCAACGTAGCGGCAAATCTAGTTCCACCTACGAACGTAATATCTACACTGTTTGCCAAAAAGTTAAGCTACAGGCAGGCAGCCATTATCGCGGCGGTGCTGGCGCTGTTTGCGCAGCCTTGGAACGCACTGGCAAGCGCATATGACTTAATCTACAATGTATGCGGGATTTTGGGCGCGCTGCTTGGGCCGATTTCCGGGCTGTACCTGGTGGCATATCTGTTCGAGCATAAGACAGAGGTGGATATGGTAGACCTGTACCGCGAGGATGGCGGAAAGTATTATTATAAGCAGGGATGGAATACGGCGATTATTGCGATTTTTGTAGTATCGATGATTGTGATCCTGGTTGGGAAGTATGTTCCGGCAATGAATGTTTTGTTTGACAATGCTTATGTAATTGGGAGTATTGGGGCTGGGCTTGCTTATTATATTTACTTGAAGGTGAGAAAAGTGTCTGTTTGCGCGGCGGATGGACGGATGAAGCAGGCAGAGAAGGCGTGAGAGGGTTTTTTTGAGATGGGGGACGCTGGGAGAGGGGATTGGCACGCCCTGGCTGCGTCCGTTCCAGAAGGTTAAGAAGCCCTAAGCATCCTGCGGAACGCTGTGGCACCGTCCGGGCGCGGCACCTAGTTC
>CAMUPC010000224.1 GCA_947090545.1 uncultured Eubacterium sp.
TTCCGCCAGCAGCTAAAGGTGCCGCTTGGCTTCGCCCCTGCGTTATTCAGCAGGACGCCAAGGGCTTCTAAACCTTCTTCCAAAGCCGCAGCCAGGGCGTGCCCATCCCCTCTCCCGGCTGGCTTTCGCATGTTCTACAAAAAAATTTCTGTGCGTAATGTACATTGTTGTAAGTCTTAAAAGTTGCAATAATTGACGTGCGTAGTGTACATTGTTGTAAGTCTTAAAAGTTGTAATTCTTGCTGTGCGTAGTGTACATCGTTGTAAGTCTTAAAAGTTATAATAATTGACGTGCGCTGTGTACATTGTTGTAATTCTTGCTGTGCGTTGTGTACATCGTTGTAAGTCTTAAAAGTTGTAATAATTTCCGTGCGCAGTGTACATTGTTGTAATTCTTAAAAGTTGTAATAATTGCAAGTTCTTATTTGCTTTACAGCATAGTGCCTGTCAATTAGGCTGTACGGCACCCTGAACTTTGGGCATATGCGGTTTATATTCTGGATCGACTGAGCTGTAAGCCATCATTTACATAACGTATTTAGAGCCTGCGATAGCCAGCCGGAGGGAGGGGCGCGGGACTGGCTTCCTGTGACTATGGAAAAATGTTAGGAGCCCTTAGCATCCTGCTGAATAACGCAGGGGCGAAGCCAAGCGGCACCTTTAGCTGCTGGCGTTTAGCCAGGGCGAACTAGGTGCCGCGCCCGGACGGTGCCACAGCGTATCGCAGGATGCTTAGGGCTCCTTACATTTTGGAATCGGAACAGGAAGCCAGTCCCGCGCCCCTCCCTCCGGCGTCCCTTTCTCAATGCATATCTAAAGCCCCCATCACCTTAGAATACGCCACCTTCGCCGACACCCCGCGAATCCTTCCCAGCTTTCCAGACAGCCCGCTGATTACATCCGCAGGAGCATCCATCGCAATACTGATCAGCGATACGCCGCGTTCCCTGTGCGGGATTCCCATTCTGCCGATAATATAGCTGCTGCATCCGTGAAGCAGTTCATTCAGTTCGCGTACACCTTCTTCCTGTTCCACCACAATCGCAATCACAGCGAGCTTTGTTTCTTTGTCTCCCATATCAGACTCCCTCCACCTGGTTCAAAATGCCGCTTAAATACGCAATCGCCACTCCATAATTGGTCATCGGTATCTGCTGCTCTTTTGCTGATGTGACTCTTGCCATCACATATTTGCGGTTAAACATGCAGGCTCCGCATTGGATCAACAGGCTGTAGCCTGACAGGTCATCGGGAAAATCTGTTCCTGAGACAATGTCTATGTTCAGGCGCTCTCCGATTCTTTGGCGCAGCAGGCGCGGCAGCTTTACCCGCCCGATATCTTCGTCTAACGGTGCATGGGTACAGCATTCTGCGATCAATACGTGATCTTGTTCTGTCAGCGTGCCGATTGCCTGTGCCCCCTGCACAAAATAATCTATATCTCCTTTATATGCCGCAAACAATACGGAAAATGAGGTCAACATACTTTCCGCAGGTTTTTTTTCATAAATCGTGCGAAACATCTGGGAATCGGTAATAATCAGCTTGGGCGGCTGCTTTAAGGTTTCCAGTGCGTGTGGAAACTCTTCTGGCGTTACGCACATTGTGACGCACTTTAGGTCCAACAGTTCCCGAAGTGTCTGTACCTGTGGAAGAATCAGGCGTCCTTTTGGAGCCTGGATATCCTGCGGCATTACAAGCATTACCACGTCCTGCCTGTTTACCATGCCTGCGGTAATCAGGCGTTTTTCTGCTTCGCTGCGCTCCGCAGACGCTGTTACGAGTGCCTGTTTTAGTTCTGTGACGCCTTCCTTTGTCACGGCGCTGGCAAGCAGCGGTTTTTTATGGAATATTTCTTCGATTAGGGGGACGAGTTTGTCTGCGTGGGTATTTGTATCGGTTTTGCTGACTACCAGAATGACTGGGGTATCCCTTTTTTGCAGCAGGCTAAACCACTGTTTTTCTTCTGCAAGCTTCTCCTGCGGTGCATCCGTATTCCATTGCGCAGGCTCCCCGTTAAAGACAAGCACGGCAAGATCCGCCTGCTTTGCCGCGCGCTTTGCCAGTGCAACCCGGCTGTCGCCCAATGCTCCTGTATCGTCAAAGCCAGCCGTATCGACCAGCATACACGCTCCGATCCCGTGGATCTCCATTGGCTTTTTTACAAGGTCTGTCGTCGTGCCGCCAACCTCGGATACAATCGAGATCCGCTGTCCCGCAAGTGCATTGATTAGCGACGACTTTCCGCTGTTCATCCTGCCGAAAAACGCGATATGTACCCGGTCCGCACTCGGCGTATCATTCCATGTAGTTCCCATCTGTGCCTCCTTTTTGCTGCTTTTGCCTGTACTGAGCCAAAAGAAAAACCGCAAAACAGGATTCTGGTATCAAAAAGAATCTACCTGTTTTACGGTAAATAATTGTTCCAGACTTCCTCTTTCCTTCATGTATTTTTCCATATCCTGATCACGTGTTTCCTGTGATGCTTTTATGGCCCCTTCCGGTCAGCACATCTGCAATATTCTGTTTTCATGATGCAGATACGCAGGTTGTTAAGCTTTGTATCCGCACAGGGTATGCCTGGTTTTAATATTTCTCATAGCCGCACGCTTGCAGCTTTTCGTCCTTTGCCTGCACCTGTTCCTTGAGATCCTGTGCATAGACTTTTAATTTTTGCAGCAGCGCGTCGTCTGATACGGCAAGAATCTTCGCTGCCAGCAGAGCTGCATTTGCCCCGCCGTTAATTGCCACCGTCGCCACAGGAATGCCGCTCGGCATCTGTACGATGGAGTACAGCGAATCCCTGCCGCCTAACGACGTCGTATGCATCGGTATGCCGATCACAGGCATTGGAAAAATTGCCGCGCACATTCCCGGCAGATGTGCCGCCATCCCAGCTCCTGCAATGATTACCTTTAGTCCTTTTTCCTCCGCTGTCTTTGCATATTCAAAAAACACATCCGGCTCCCGATGCGCCGATATAATCCGCATCTCAAACTCGATCCCAAGCTGCTTTAACACATCCGCAGCTTTCGCCATAACCGGCATATCTGAATCCGAACCCATTACAATTCCAACCTTTGCCATTTTCTGCTCCTTTTGTCTTATGATTCTGTTCTCTAACTCTGCCCTAACCTGGATCAATCAGAATCGCGGTTTTTTTGATGCTCCGGCGTATCCAGCGGCACATTCAGCTCTTCCGTACCCGGCACGACAAACCTACCATCCCGGATCACATCGATCAGGCTTCCATCTGGCAGCACTGCCGTAATCCGATCCAGCTCGTCATACGGAATCGTAATGTCCGTATGGCAGTTAAAATACGCCCACGGATCATGTTCGCGCTGCTTGGAAATCTCATTTTCCTTCGCCACAATCTCCTTGCCGTCAGGATTATAGACCTTTGTATCCTCGGCATGAGAATAACAGGTATCCCCAACCGCAAAATGCGGCCCCGTCTTTTCCGCAATCAAGATCGGCAGCCTTTCCGCGATCTGATAGTCGCGCGCCATACGGTACGCCGTCGTATTTGTCCCAATCGCAAATTCTCCCATCGGCAGTGTTTCATGCTGCATCAGCACATTTTCGTGAATATACCGCATGTTTTCCTCAGGGTCTTTAAAATTAGCGCAGCGATAGCCGGTAATCATCCCGTCTGTAAAAACAAGCTCCAGGTCTTTATAAAACAGCTCGTTCAGATACACACCCGTTACATGCAGCACGCCGGACGTTCCCTGTAAAACAGGTGAAGTAAATACCTCTCCGACCGGGATGTTCACATCCGCGACACAGTTTTCAAATGCTGTCTGTGTTTGCGGATCTTGGAGCGGCAGAATCGACACATACAGGTCGGTATGGTTTTTGCCTTTTCCGGTAATGTGCACGCGCTGCGCCTGATCCAGCACATCAATCAGCTTCTGCTGCATGTTCCGGTAGTGCATATAGTCGAGCGTATTGATTTTTACCGTCTCTGCAAAAATCTGCTCATAGCCCTGCCCGATCGCTGGCAGCGGATACGCGATGATCGTATAGCTGCGCTCTTCACCTTTGATATACTGGTTTGTAATCTGTCCCGCCTGGTTTGCGTAGTAAACGAGCAGCTTCTGCTGTTTTTCGTCATAATGCGCGGCTTCTTTATGATTTGCCGGGGCAAACGGCTCCTCGCCAAACACCTCTTGCACGGCGGGACCGCCGTAAACTGCCGCAAGCTCCCGGTGCGTCTCATACGCATCCCGCAGCACCTCCAGCCTGCGTTCCACAAATGCCTTATCCAGATAATACGCGCTGTCGTTGCGGTGATCGTAGTCGAACTGGCGGTTTGCCGCTGTAGAATAGCAGCCCTTCTTTCCGTGCCCCCGGTTTCCCATCGACGAAACCGCATCCCGGAAGATTACTGTGTCAAGGCCCAGTTTTGCAAAATTTTCCATCGCCCTTCGCACCACACGCTCAAAGCCGATGGCATAATGGATGCTGACCGTCTTTTTCCTGGACAGGTCTTTATTCGTCACCTCAAACCCAATGCGGTAGCCCTCCGTAAACGTATCCGCCATCGCCTGGATCTGCTCATCTGAAAGGCTGGACAGATATTCTGCGCTTTTTCGCTCATTTTCTGAAATATACTCCCCATACTGGTACAGATACGTCAAATCATCCAGGTCGGCTTCCCGCACAATCTCTGTAAAAAAATCAAGCTGCGGGTCAATCCCCTCGCGCACGCTCTGCGCCACACGGATCTCACTGTAATCATGGAAATGCCAGTACAAAATTTGCCTGATTTCTTCGGCATCCGTCCCGCTTTGATCACAAAAGCAGGTGTAAATCTCTACAAACAGCTCCAGCAGCACCGTCATATCCGCTAACCTGCCCTCAAACGCATAAGCGATCAGCGCCCGGCATTCCGCATACAAAAAACAAAGCATCCCGCCATATTCGCTTCCCAGCCTGGATACCGCATACACAGGGTTCGCGTAGCTTGTTTCATAGCCGCCAGGCAGAATATCCGCATAAAGCCTCTCATTTAATTGTTCGCATTCTTCCAGCGAACGACGCTTGAGCATCCCCTCCTGCTGCATCTTCCATACCTCTGCCGTAAGCAGGATAAACGCCGCCGTCCTTTGAAAAAAATCCGCAAATGCCTCCTGCGTCTCCGGTTCCCGCGCTGCCTCCCGGATGCGCTCGCACACAAGCGCAAACCGCTCTTGGGCAAGCGCGTTGTCCTCCTGATAAATGTCCCGATAACTCATAATCCAATCCATCCTATTACATATACTGCCGTCCAGCCTGCCAGCATCAGCACTGAGAGCACCGCCCCGGTAACCGGCACCTTCTTCAATACATTTTCCTTGCGCGCTTCACGCACAGAGATCCGCAGTGTCCATAATGCCGACAAAACCGCCGCGATTCCGATACATCCGATTTTTTCCGGCGCCTGCCCGCCTTTTAAATAGGAAACAGATACTGCATAAAAAAACAACGCCAGCGGCACAAAGGAAAACACCAGTGCCGCTGCGCCAGGCCCAGAATGCTTTTTGCCGGTAAACTTATAATTTTTATCAGCCCGTTGTTTTTTCTTCATCCATAGCCCCCTTCAATTCCATCCTATGCCAGAGAAACATCATTTTAAAACACAGGCAGCCGATCATACCGCCCAGGGTATTGAGGATCATATCGTCTACGTCACAGCTTCCGACCCTTGTCACAAGCTGGATCAGCTCTACGAGAAGGCTGACCTCAAAGCTGATCAGCGTCACCTTCAAAAATCCCCTGTTTTTTCGCGAAAGCAGCGGAAAAAACAGCCCAAACGGTACAAATGCCAGCACATTTCCTGCGATATTTAAAAACACGGTATAAGGCCCGATCACATCATAATACGTCAAATACCGATGGATCTCCTTGAACGGCACCAGATTATAATGGTACTCCCGCCCAACCGAAGTCCTCCCAAGGCTCTCCGCAAAGAACAAAAAATAAACCATTGAGATCAGATAAAGCCCAAACAACAGCCACGCCATCATTCGGTATCCCTTTTTATGCTTTTTATAATTCAATTCCCATTCCTCAGTTTATTAGGCACCATACTGTTCATAGTATGCATCAATCGCAGCTTTTAATGTATCATCAATGATTATTTTTCCCCGATACGGCTTCTGGTATAAATACTCTGTCACTTCCTGCATCGTAACGATCGCATTCGCCTCAAATCCATACGTCTCACGAATCTCATCCAGCGCGCTCTTTTCCCCGCCAAGCCCTTTTTCCATCCGGTTCAGCGAAACGATCAGCCCAACCACCTGCACATTGCCTTGCGCCTTTAAAATCGGAAACGTCTCTGCAATCGACTTCCCCGAGGTCGTAACATCTTCAATCATCACCACACGGTCACCGTCCTTTAACTTGCTCCCAAGCAAAATCCCGGCGTCTCCGTGGTCTTTTTCCTCTTTGCGGTTCGAGCAGTAGCGGATATCCTTTCCATACAGCTTCGCATACGCAATCGTCGTGGCGACGCTCAGCGGAATCCCCTTATACGCAGGGCCGAACAGCACATCAAAGTCATCTCCGTAATGCGCGTGGATTGCTTTCGCATAATACTCTCCAAGCTTCATAAGCTGCGTTCCGGTCACATAATTGCCTGCGTTCATAAAAAATGGTGATTTTCTGCCGCTTTTTAATACAAATTCCCCGAATTTTAATACTTCACTGTCTACCATAAATTCTATAAATTCTTTTTTGTACTGTTCCATTTGCTTGTCTCTCCTTTATTTGCAAGCCTAAAAATAAGCCTGGATATACTTGGTTAAGTATACCACCAAATCGTGTTTGTTTCAACTCACAAATCTTAAAGATTTTTGTTGATTGCGGGGGGGGGACGCTGGGAGAGGGGATGGGCACGGTCTGGATGCGGCCGTTCCAGAAGGTTAAGAAGCACTAAGCATCCTGCGGGGACGCTGTGGCACCGTCCGGGCGCGGCACCTAGTTCGCC
>CAMUPC010000225.1 GCA_947090545.1 uncultured Eubacterium sp.
TAGCTGCTGGCGGAACGCCAGGGCGAACTAGGTGCCGCGCCCGGACGGAGCCACAACGTAAAAACAGAATGCTTAGGGCTCCTTACATTCTGGAATCGGAACAGGAAGCCAGCCCCGCTCCCCTTCCTCCAGCGTCCTTCCCCGCAAAATCCCCCCGCTAAATATTCAACCTAAAATGATGCAGCGTCCTCATAAAATCCAAATAAAACTCCTCCATCTCCTCATGCACCGGATCAAGTTCATCATAAATCCCCAAATACCCCTGAATCTTTCTCGGCATCCCCTCCGCCAACGCTTCCACCGTCTCTCGCACCTGTACACAATCCTCTTCATCCATCAGCGCCTTCGTACGGCTGTCAATTTTTTCCCTGACCGCTTCCTCCAACGTGCTGTACGTCAGATACGCCTGATAAGCGCCAGACTGCCCATATTTCATACTGCTGTTGGACAGCTCGATGCTTTTTGCTATTCCAAACTCATCATAATCAAAGACTACCTTTTTCCCATAAGTAAGCGCGCCTGTAAAAACAGCATTAAAGAAATCATTTTTTGTCCGTTTTTCCTGTACTGTATGCTGTGCAAGCTGTTCCAGCTCAAAGAGCTTTTGCTGTGCGTCCTTTCTTTTTTGCAGCTCGGTGCGGACAAGTTCCTGCAATACGGGTGCCAGCAGGTAGAAATCCAGCATCACCTGGCGTTCGCTGCCGCTTACCGTATTCAGGTATTCGATCCGCACAGCTTCTGCCTGCTGTATGGATTGTTCCATCTTTTTATTGATCGATGCGATCGCTTCCTGGATTTTCTTTGGGTTGTTTTTGCCGTTTGTCTGAATGCCGCCCAGTTCCTTCATCCATGCGGTTACGTCCAGGGCTTTTGTCTTTATTATATTCCAGTTTAAAAATTCATCTTTTACGACGACGCCTGCTTCCTCGGCTTGCTCGAACTCTTTCAGCAGTGATTTGCTGCGTTGTGCCAGGCGCTCGACGGGCAGGTCGATTTTAAAGCTGTCCGGGACTGGCGGCGGCAGCATGTTCCAGTTTTGCGTTCCGCGCTCAAACAGGTGCCTGCCTGCTTTTTTGTCCTCTTCGTACGCGCGCTGCAACTCCATAATGCCCTGATAGGCGAAGATCGGAAGCCCGCTGTAAAAGCGCATCATCGACAGCTTGTCTGTAATATGCGATTCGCGCACGGTAAATTCCATCTGCCTGTTGATAAAGTTTTTTGCTGCCATTTTTATTTCCGCGGCGTCGTACGGTACGGTCAGATAGCTGTGCATTCCCATGCTGTTTTTGTACATTGGGTTTTTCCAAAACAGCGGCGTGGAGTCTTTGCCCAGCTTATCGCGGATGATTTCTTTTTCGATTGCTTCGGAAAGCAGCGCCGGATTTTCGACCTTAAATTTTTCTTTCAGATAATCTGTCATTGTCCGCCTGGTTGCTTTGTTAAATTCTTCTAAAATAAAATCGGAGATTAATTTTCGTATCTCGTTTTCATCCTGGTTGATCCATGACTTGCAGTGTTCGAACAGGGTCATCATCAGGTGGTACAGTGTCTGCGGAAGGTCATGTTCTTTTAATTCCTGGCGTAGCCCCTCTTCCACGTCTGGGATCGACAGGATTTTCCATGTATACAGATGATCCTGGATACCCTTTTGCGACAGTACCGTCTTGTTTACGGCAAAGGTCTCGCGCAGTGTGTCCAGCACCTGCATCAAAATACGGAACAGGTTTTGGTACAGCCTGCGAAGCTGTCTTTTATACTCCTGCAATACGAGCTCCATGCTTTTGTACAGCTCTACCCGGTAATGGTGTGCATACAGGCTCGTAAGTGCCTGTAGATAGCTTTCCATTCTGGTTTTTTTATTCAGAAAATTTGTGTTTTCCATTTTCAGGGACGCGTCTTGATACTCATCTTCCCGAAGCGTCGTCTGGCGCAGCTCGTGTTCTAACAGTTCGGCGTTCTTTTTTAAAAAACCGTCTACGGCGTGGATCAGGTTTGGGTTGTCTCCGCCGGAAAGCATCCTGCCTGCGTAAAACGGACCGTAATCCATGCTTGTCACAAACGAGTCAAACAAGCCCTTGTACGTCCTGCTCATCATCGAAGTGCCCGATTTTGGAACCGAAAACTCATCCATGCCTTCCGTCATTGCCCTGACATTCTGCTCCAGGACAGCCATATTGTCGGATAAAAACTTCTCGGCACGCTGTTCAAACGGATGGCTGCCGCCCTGTTCGTACATTTTGGCGTCGTATGCTTTTCCAAATAACACGGCTGGCACACAGCCATGAGACACTTCTTTTTGCAGATCCTCATAGCTAAGCCGCATTTTTGCCAGAAAATCATCCCGCTCTTTTTCGGCGGGAACTTTTTCAAACAGTTCCTGATAGCCTTCAAACAGCTCACAGCCAAGGTATGTCGCGATCTCTGTCAGAGGCATCTCCGCCACCGAAGCGCCCAGGATATTGTAATCCAGGTTCGCGCCGTGCTGTACGCGAATGCCTTCCTTCATCGAATTTAAGTTGGCGATATGGCTTTCCAGGGTAAAGCCGCTCGTCTCCTTTGCCAAAAAGCTGATAATATAGTCCGTGACCACGCCCATCGCGTACTGGTAGCCGTTTGGCACGCGGTTGCCCAAAGCGTCTGTTGTCGACACCAGATAGCACAGGTCGACCGGATTCATCGCAGAATCCACTTCCGCAAAACCGTAATTCATCCGAAAGCTGTCTTTATTTTTCGCAAAATTCATGCAGTAGTCCAGCTCCTGCAACGCCGCGTAGCCATTGACCTTGATATACGCCGAGATCAGCGGGTTTTCCTGGATCACCGGGACGGACAGGTTCACATCCGGCAGGAAAAAGTAACCGCTTACCCGCGCCTCCTGCTTGCCGATCTGCTTTAAGATCCTGCGCACAAGATAACAGACGTCGAGAAAAATGCCGCTGCCTGTCCCGCCTGACAGCCCGGAGCAAATATGGATATCCAGCTCCCCGGTTTTTGCCGCGGTCAGCGCGCCTTCGATCACCGATTTCATCTTGGCGTACAGCGCTTCTCCTTTGTCAACAAGCAGGAACCTGCCGACCTGACGGATACCGCCCGCCCCTTTGCTCGCCTCATCGATCGAAATATTTTCATAGTCCAGCCAGTAAAGCTCCGGCCTGTTTTTTAAGATCTCTTTTGCTTCAAACGTACTCTTGATCGAGCTGTTGGAAAGCGGGAAAAACTCCGTATTTTTATCAATATCCGTCATCGCCGCAGACGGTGCGATCTGGGAATCATCCGCATCGATAATCAGATAGCGGATCGCCTCATACCTGGGAATCACCGCGTCCGTATCGTCGGGGCGAAGCTGCTTATATACTTCCTGCTTTAATTTCATCACCGCGTCGGCTCCGGTTCCGCCAAGCCCGATCATGACAGAGGCACCGTCCTGCCTGTCAGACTGCCTGCCGCGGTCTACAATCCCGCCGCCCGCGTCGATCAGAAGCTGTCCATATGTCGCCATAACCACTCTTCCTTTCCTTATTTACTGATAAGGCATATACGAAATCCGAATGCCTTTCGTAAAATCCATGTCACTGCTGATATTGACTTCCATTCCGGCACGTACACAGACCTTCTTTTTCTTCTGCCCGCCGTCCTGGTCGCTGTAAACTCCTTGTGCTGATACAAAATAAATGCAGTCCTTCTTTTCTGCGGCATTCAAATAGCATTTTTCCAGGTGCAGCCCAATGTCCTGAGACGGATGCACATACCGCGACAGCACCATCCTGCCCTGATCCCCGTCAAACGTAACCGGCTGGTCTGTCCCTTCTTCGCCATACGTTAAAACCTGCACCGTACCGCGCACCACCGCGGTAAACGAGCGCAGTACCGGAAACAGCACAACCAACGCGGCAAGCAGCAGCACAAGCAAAACAGCAGCAACCAGATATCCTGTAATGGAAACCGTGCGAATCTGTATCTGCGCCTTTGCCACAGCGCCCGCCGCGTCTGCTGCCTCGACGGTCAGCTCCCCATCTCCGCACTTTTTGATTTTTATCTTTAAGGCGGCATCCTCCAGCGAAACCTCATCCTCTCCAAACGTTGAATCCACAATCTGAAAATGCAGCCCGTCCGCTCCGTCCTCCGCGTCCGATGCATACGTATTCAAATCCAGTTTTAACAAGCTCTTGGAAAACAGGTGAATCTTTTTGTCAATCACAATCGGGTCATCGTTCCACACCGGAGCCGTATTCGCCTTTTGCAGCGTGACCACGTTGGATTTTACCTTCATACCGTCAATTTTGCAAAACGCCTGCACCTTGTATTTTCCATAGCCCTCTGTGGCATACTGCCCAACGCTGCTGCCAGCCCCGGCTGACAAATCCAGCTTTTCCGTTTCCCCAGTCGCCTTGTCTGTTACAACGATCCAAAACGGATACTCTCTGTAAACCGCTTCTTCAGAAACTGCTTCCGCGTCGTTCCATACCTGCGCGGACAGCTCCCATGCCGCTTTCTGCCCCTCGGACTGCGTTTGCTTTTCTTCCAGCCGCATCGAAAGGTCTGTATTATATACCATATCGATCTTTACCTGGTCTTTGCGCGCACCGCGAACGACTAACTCCCAGTCTCCGGGCTGCGGCTTTTCGATTTTAATCACGGTAAACGTCTTTGCCCGAATCGCCATCGCATCCAGCTCCGCCCTCGTATACCCGTAGCCCTTCGGCGTAAACAGGCTATAGGACGTGTCCGCATTCAGCGTATTAATAATAATGTTTGCTTCCTTGACACCGATCACCGGTATTGAAAACGGGACTTTCAGCTCCCCGCTGCGCGGAAGCTTCGTATCGACCAGGTTCATCGTCTCCGTTGCATAAATAATATTGTAAAACTGGTTAAAGACCTCTTTTAAATCTTCGGCACGCTTGACCTCGACGCAGGTTCCGCCCGTCGCGTCCGAGATCTCGCGCAGCTCCTCCAGCTTTGCCTTGCCGTTCGCATTCAGGCAGACTGAATGCACCGCAATCTCTTTTTGCCTTGCATAGTCGATTGCCGCTGCTTTTCTGTGCGCAGATTCCTCCAGCTTTTTGCCGGACGTATCCTTCGGCAGGTCTGTATTGCCGTCGGAAAGCAGGATCATCGCAGACGGCAGGTCCGGGCTGCCAGATTCCTTGAGCATCCGCACCGCCGTTAAAATCGCGCTGCCGATATCCGTATCCCCGTTGCTTGCCGCACGCTTCACTTCCTCGGACAGCTCGCTTTTTGCCGCCCGGTTCTGGATCGGCGCAATGTCACGCTGCAAAATAATGCCGTCGTCAAACACAACCGCTCCCATATAGTTGCCTGACTCCGTTGACAAGCCCAAAAACAGCTCCAGCGCTTCAAACCGAAGCTTCTCCCGGTCCGTCGTATACATTGAACCGCTGCCGTCCAGCACAAATACGACATTCATATTGTTGGCGCCGCTGGACGCCGCATATGCTGCCTTTGCAGGGGCTGTCAATGCAATCTCTGCAAACAGCCCCAGGCAAAGCCCCAGCAGGCAGGCTGCCGCGGCAGTATACAGGCGGCTTCCGGCTTTTTTTATGTTCTTCATATTCTGTCACATCCCTTTCCCTGTCTTGTCCGCTATCTTTATTTCGATATCGATATCTCTATCTCTATTTTTATATGTCTTAATTTTTTATATCTTTATTTTTTACATCTTAATTTTTTATATCTTTATTATTTCCATCACTATATCGATCTCTCTGTATGCAGATCATCTGCTTCTTGTGTTGGAAACTGTCCGCTGCCAGAGGGCTGTTTTTCCTGGTACTTTTCCTGCCGCAGCAGCAGCCCGCACAAAATGGCAGCGATGCACAGGGCAAGCAGTACCGTATCGATTACAAGTGTTACCGATTTTGACGCTTTTTTGCCAAATGCCAGCCATATAAAAAACAACAGGGCAAGCAGGCACCCGATTGCAAGTAACATGTTTTCTGTCATTCATTTCACCACGATTCTGTTAGATTGTATGCTGTTTTTTCTTTTTCATCATAGCATAACTGAGGGGTAAAGTAAACAGAGGCGCCAAGATTTCAGTGTCGGTTTGTGGGGACGGGCTTATTGGTAAAAGATGTTTGGTTCGTTGGGTTTTTACTTGTGCTGATACGGATGATGGAAGAAAGTACATGGAATTGGCGGAAAATTTGTTGAATGGCGCAAAACTGTATGATATGATGCAAATGAAACAGTTCGATTCGGCAGAAAATCTATCGCAAATTGATTGTAAAAGGTTATGAGAGGAGGGCGGACAGCTATGAATTTACAGATTACAGATATGGATGGAGCAAGGCCGGAGCATTCCACTGTTATCGTAAATTTTGTTGCTGCGATAAGAGAACAGTTGCTGAACAGTACTTGTTATGTGTTTTCTGACAATGTACAGTATCGATGGCATACAAAAGATGGTGACGAAAAAACAGTGATTCCAGATGCGTCTATTAATTGCCGCACAAAAGCGAGAAAGGGAAATGTTTTTTTGGATATTCCACGTTTTGTAATGGAAGTTTTAAGCCCATCTACAGAAGCTTATGATCGTGGAGAAAAGAAAGAATTGTATAGGGAGCAGGAGATTGATGAGTATTGGATTGTTGACTGGCAGCGGAAGAAGGTGGAGATTTATACTCTTGATTATGATGGGGATGGGGAACCGCAGTATTATTTGTGGGAAACGATTACGGAGCAAAATAAGGAGGAGTTAAAGATTGTTCATTTTCAGAATTTGAGAATTACTTTTGATCAGTTGTTTGCTGAGGTGGATATGGATTATTAATGGGCAATGTTGAGTCAGGGAGGGACGCTGGGAGAGGGGATTGGCACGCCCTGGCTGTGTCCGTTCCAGAAGGTTAAGAAGCCCTAAGCATCCTGCGGGAACATTGTGGCTCCGTCCGGGCGCGGCACCTAGTTCGCCCTGGCTTACAGCCAGCAGCTA
>CAMUPC010000226.1 GCA_947090545.1 uncultured Eubacterium sp.
AATTCGCCCTGACTTACAGCCAGCAGCTAAAGGTGCCGCTTGGCTTCGCCCCTGCTGTATCGAGCAGGATGCTAAGGGCTCCTAACATTTTTCCACAGTCACAGGAAGCCAGCCCCGTTCCCCTTCCTCCGGCTGGTTATTGAAAAGTTGTACATAAGTGATGGTGTACAGATCGTGATTTATCCGGCATGAGAATGGGGGCTTTCTGATGTTTAAGTAGCTGTGTTACTTTCAGTTTTATAAGAAATTAATGGTGATTTGTAATGTTGCACCATTGCCGCATTGCCGCGTTGCCGTCAGTTAACGATGCCACCGCATTGACTCCTTCCTCTGCCTTGCACTGACACAAATATCAAGCACTTAGTATATGACTACTTACGCACTGCCATACTAGTACATCATTGCGGAAACAACGGTGAATACAGCATCTGCCTTTTGTACCATCGCCGCGTTGTATCTTAAAGGGCATACTATCGTCAGTCAGCGAAGGAACAACACCGCTTTCTTCCTCCGCCTTGCGCTGGCACAAAATTCAGGCACTGTATTCACCGTTATTTCCGCAACGCTGTACTAGTAAGTGCCATTGCCGCAAAGAAGCAAAAAGCCGCCAGGAAGTGTCCAACGTTTTTTTGCAGAACTCTGGATAACCAGCCGGGAGAGGGGATGGGTACAGCCTGGCGGCGGCTTTGGAAGAAGGTTTAGAAGCCCTTAGCATCCTGCTCGATCACCCAGGGGCGAAGCCAAGCGGCACCTTTAGTTGCTGGCTGCAAGCCAGGGCGAACTAGGTGCCGCGCCCGGACGGTGCCACAGCGTAACCGCAGGATGCTTAGGGCTTCTTAACCTTCTGGAACGGACGCCGCCAGGCTGTACCCATCCCCGCTCCCGGCGTCCCCACACACAACCCAAACAGTTACCATTCTAATCGATCCAAGTTAGGGAGCATCATTTATGCGCAATCATGCAAAACAGCCCCAAAATGAATATTCGCTCGCAAATGCGGCAGCAGGGACGATATTATTAAGTGTAGTCACGCTGCTTTGCTTTTATTCCGCTGTCTGGATGGCACAGGATATCTTTCCAGACTGGAAGCTTACCTCAAAAGCAGTAAAATGGCTCTTTGTACTTTTAACCGGAACGGCAGCGCTGTATCAGATCGTCATTGCAGCAGTGCCGTACCGCCTGCTCAGGGCTTTGTGCCAAATCAGTGTGCCGCTTCTTTATGGGGCTGCGGCAGTTGCTTACGCAAAACCGCGCCAAATTGACCTGGAGGACGGGGCGTGTGCGCTGGCGACGCAGTTTTTGGTGAAATTTAACAGGCATGTGAAAACGTCCTATTGGATCTGGAGCGGCAAAACGGAGTTTATAGAATTTGCTTTTGCATTCTGGAGCCTTGTCGTGACCATGTGCTTGCTGCTGCTTGCGGTGCTGCTGCACAGACGTTTTTTGCTTCTTTTGCTGCCTATTTTTGTGCTGCTGGCGGAGCTTACGGTCGGATATGCACCGCAATGGAGAGGGATGGTGCTGTTTTTTGCCGCGCTGCTGTTCGTGCGTGCGGACGGAGAGGGAAGCAGGCAGACGGTGCTGCGTGTGCCGATGAACCAGCGGCATGGGCATCGGTGGTATATGCGGCTTGTGCCGTTTGGAGTGCTTGCGGCAGCGATGCTTGTGATGCTGTCTTTCAGCAGCAGGCTTTCGGGTGCGACGACGGAATGGATGATGGCGAAGGCGCCTGGCGTCCAGGAGCTGCAAAGGAAGATGGAGCGTACGGCGAAAGACTTGTGGCGCGGGCGCTTTAGCCCAAAGAGCGAGGCGGTTACCAATCAGACGCCGCATTATACGGGGCAAAATATGCTGCTTGTGACGGCTTCGGCACGTCCTTCTGAGGATCTGCTGTTAAGGGGGTTTTGCGGAACTGATTATGTAAATGGAAGCTGGATATGCGATACGCAGCCATTTTCTGAGGCATGTGCGCAGGCGGGATATGACGAGGCTGAGGCGGCAAAGGAGCTGTTTGACAAGCAGTACAAGATTTATCGGTGGCAGGCAGACCGGACGGTGGTAAAATATCGGTTTGGGGAAGATTTTTATGCCGTGTTCGGCGGAGCCAGTGGCCAGATCGACTATACGGTCAGCCATCTGGGGGCGCGCAGTACCTATGCCTATGTGCCTTATGGCGTCAGCTTTGGAGAGCAGAGCAAAGCGATGGATGCGGTGCATCTGGTTGCGGATGCCAAGATCGAAAAGGAGCGGGGCAGGCAGGATTTTGCATACAGCGGCTGGAATTACGCTGCCAATATGATGGAATACAGCCAGGTGTTTGACCAGCCGGAAGCAAATGTGTTTCAGTGGTATGACGGCTTTGCAGAGCAGGCGTATAGAAAGGCGTCTGACCGCGTGCCGTCGGTGCACCAGTATTTGCAGTCGGCAATCCAGGACTATGTGCCGTCGATGGATGAATATATGCAGATGCTTGCCAGCAGCTATGCACAGGTTTCCGAGGATGAGGAGACGCTAGTACCGACCTGGGAGTCTCGCATGGAGCGTAACTGGGATATGATCGCGGATTTGCAGCAGGAACTGACAGAAATCGACCATCCGGCATGGATTAATATGGACCGGCTGCTGCTTGCGCTTGCCGTAAGCGCGGCGCTGCAAAAGTACCAAAGCTACAGTATGAACCTGGAGCCGCTTACAGAAGGAGAAGATCCGGTTACCTGCTTTTTGATGCGTACCCGCAAGGGCTACTGCGTGCATTTTGCGAGTGCAGCCGTCTTGTTTTTGCGGGAGCTTGGTGTTCCGGCAAGATATGTGACCGGATATGTCGTCAGGCCAAAGGATTTTCAGTTATCCGGCGATTCGTATGCGGCATACGTTAAGGACAGCGATGCACATGCCTGGGCAGAGATCTATCTGGAGCAGGTCGGCTGGGTGCCGATAGATGTAACGCCGCCGGCAGCAAGGGACGCCGCGGCAGACAGCGCTGGCGCGGGTGTGGGAAACGGAACAGATACAGCGCCTTCCGATGCGCAGGATACCCTATTAAATAAGGAAGAAACACATACGGACAAAGATACGGACACAGACAGCGATACGACGCAGTCCAAAGATCCGCAGAAAGAAGAAACAGATCAGAAGGAGGAAACCGGCACGGAGAAAAAAAGCACACATTGGTGGGATTCGCTTGCCGGGCTGCTTGCCGGAAAAGGCGGAGGGGAAAGCGCCGCTGTACGCGCCTGGAAGAAATACGGCTGGATCGCGGTTGTTTTGGGGGTTGCAGCCTTGTTATCAGGCATGTGCCTGCTGTGCAAAAGGCTTTTCGATACATGGCGTACAATTCCGCAGCGGGAAATCCGGGCGGGGAAATACCGCAAAGCAGTTTTCAGGATGAACCGCAGAATCTACCGGAGACTGTGCATCCGCAAGAGATGTACGCGCCTGGACGTGTCGGACGCCCAGTATGAGCAGTTGCTAAAAACGGCTTATCAGAAAATCTTTGCAGAGGACTGGACGCAGTTTATGCAGATTGTCCGCCAGGCTGCGTATGCGTATGAGGAAGTGGCAGCGGAGGACGCGCGGTTTTGCTGGAGGGTCTACGCAGCCGTTTTCACAAGAGCCAAGATAAAATAGAGGAAAAATGAAGAGAAGGGTTAAATGTTTATGTACATAAACCGATATAAAAAATGTATAACAGGGAGTATTATATGGTAAAAGAGACAACACCAAGCGAGACGGAGTGGCTCGTAATGGAAGTAATCTGGAGTTCAGACGGGGATATCACCGCATCTGAAATTATACAGACATTAAAGGGAACATTGGAGGTCAGCGCAAGGACGATCCGGGTGCTGATTAACAGGCTGCTTGCAAAGGGCGTGATCCGCTATGAAGTAGACAAGAAGGATTCCCGTGTTTATCATTATTATGTCGTAAAGTCAAAGGAAGAATGCCTGGCTGAAAAACAGGACCGCTTTGTGCGTAATTATTTCGGCGGCAATTCCTCGCTCGCGGTCGCAAGCTTTTTGGAGAGATCGCGGCTGAGCGACGAGCAGTTTTTAGAGCTGGAGCAGCTTGTTGAAAAAATGAAGGAAGAAAGGGTTGGACAGGGCAAATGACAAAATTTGTGTTATTCCTGCTTACGTACAGCCTGACAAAGCTTCTTCGTGTGATGGCGGCGGCAACGGTGCCTATGGCAGCAGCCTATATGCTCTGTAGGATCGGCGGATGCCGTACAAGGCGGCTGAACCTGGGCGTGCTTCTGCTCGTGCCGTGCTCCTGCCTGCTTGGTTATTCCAGGATTTTTTTTACCGGAAAGTGTTATCTGTTTACAAACTGGATACAAGCAATTGTAACAGAAGAGATGGCGGTGTGCTATTTTGGCATAGCGGGGATATTAGCGGTGCGCTGTCTGCATGTGCACAGGCGCCTGCATCGCAGGATTAAGGCTTTGCCGCAGGAGTGTCCGGCGTTTTTTGGCAAGGATATGCGCAGGATCAGGATTTATATTACAGAAGAAAATTGCAGTCCGTTTGCAGGAGGAATCCTAAAACCGTATATCGTTATGCCGAGGATTCTGCTCAGCAGCCTTTCAAAAGAAGAATCCGAGGCTGTCCTTTATCACGAAATGCTGCATATCCGCCAGGGACACCTGCTGCTGTTAACCGTATATACGTGGCTTAAAATTGTCTGGTGGGCGCATCCTGCGATTTACCTGCTTGACCACAAGCTGCGGGAAAATATGGAATACTGCACAGACGAAGGGAGCGTGCTGTTTGGCGCCCTGAATGCCCAGGAATATGCCGCCGTCATTTTAAAAACGATTCGCGTCAGCAGCAGGCAGCCAGTATTTTACCATGTGGCTTTTTCCGACGTCCATGCAGCATACTGTTTTGATGTATTGAAAAAGAGGCTGGAAGGGCTTGGATCGATCAAAAAAGACAGCAGCGCAAAAAAAGGCTATCAAAAGAAACGGCGTCTGTCCGTCCTGCTGTCCGTATCCGCAGTCACCGCTTTAACAGCCGTGATTGCCGCCACTTCTCTGCCGCGTTATACAATGATCAACCAGATCTCAGCCTTTGACGATAAGCTGCATCCCCTGACGTTTGACCTCAAGCAGGAAGGGTTCAAGGCAAGCACCACAGACGGGATGTTTTCCATCAGCGGGCAGGAGTTAAGCAGGTTTGCCGGAAAATACAGGCTGCAAGGACAGTATGTGATCTTTAGCTATGATACGATTATGAAAATACCGGGAGTCGGCGGCTTTGGGCAGGCAGCAAGGGTCAGCCTACAGGATGCATCCGACGTCGAGCTGCTCGGGCGCATGGAATGGATCGACCGGTTTCAGATGTTTTTGTTAAAGTATCTGGTATAAAAAGTGTTGCAGGCAGGCGTTTTGAAAGGAGGGATTTTATGAGCGTAAGTATACAGGCTGTAAATGTGCTGAATTTTGCAGGAATGGGCGGTTTGAAAAGCACACAGGACCGCCAGGAGCGTCAGCAAAAATGTGAAAGCCAGGTCAATTTTTTTGAAAAGCAAAAAGAAAAGCTAAAGGACATGAAATGCTCCAGCCTGGAAGAAATTGCAAGAAAACTGGAGATGTTTCATACGTATGAGGATCAGATTGCAGCGGCGAAACAGCAGTTTAACAACAGCCAGATGAGCCATGTACTCGACGAAGCAAAGGAAATCGGAGAAAAGATCGCCGAGGAAGCAGAAAAGACAGCACCAAAGACACCGGAAGAACGCAGGGACGACATGATCGAGGAAGCAACTGGCAAGGGCGAAGAGAGCAAGGGAATGCTTTCGGAGATTATGGACGAGATGGCGGAGACGGTCGAGGAATTGGAAGAGCAGTTGGAGGAAGAACTGCAAGAAGAGCTGGAGCAGGAAGTAGAGGAAGGGCTGCCAGGCATGGAAGAGGCAGTGGAGGATCTCGCGCAGCAGCCGCAGGAGCTTGTGGAAGCGGAGGATTTTACGCAGCAGGTACAGGAGCTTGTGGAAGAGAAGCAGGCGGGTGCGGAAGAGGGAGATTTTACGCAGCAGGTACAGGAGCTTGTGGAAGAGAAGCAGGCGGGACAGGAGATGTTGGGTGCTGCACAGGAAATGGCGCGGCAGGTACGTATTTTTCAGACGGAGCCGGTGGAGAAGTACCAGCATATTGATTACAGGCTGTAAGTGGGGAATTGTACCGATGTTTTTTGGCGGAGGGACGCTGGAGGAAGGGGAGCGGGGCTTGCCTCCGGTTCCGATTCCAAAATGTAAGGAGCCCTAGGCATCCTGCGGTTACGCTGAGGCACCGTCCGGGCGCGGCACCTAGTTCGCCCTGGCTTGCAGCCAGCAGCTAAAGGTGCCGCTTGGCTTCGCCCCTGTGTGATCGAGCAGGATGCCAAGGGCTCCTAACATTTTTCCAACGGAACCGGAGGCAAGCCCCGCTCCCCTTCCTCCGGCTGTTTCTTGCAAGCTCTAAATAAGTTGCGGCTTATAGGCAGTGATTCAGTATGCGGGTGCTCCAATCACACAGTTCTGAGGGTGCTGTACTGCCAAGCGCTGCTATTGCCGCTAAAAGCAGGAACCTGCTAAAGCCTATTAGGAATACGCGTTGTACACAATACAACGTTATTTTTTTGTTAAGCTTGCGAAAACCAGCCGGGAGAGGGGATTGGCACGTCTTGCAGGCGGCCTTGGAAGAAGGTTTAGAAGCCCTTAGCATCCTGCTCGGCAAACGCAGGGGCGAAGCCAAGCGGCACCTTTAGCTGCTGGCTGTAAGCCAGGGCGAACTAGGTGCCGCGCCCGGACGGTGCCACAGTGTAACCGCAGGATGCTTAGGGATTCTTAACCTTCTGGAACGGACGCCTGCAAGACGTGCCAATCCCCTCTCCCAGCGTCCTTTTCGGGTGTGTAAAATAAACTGTGTAAACTATCACAGATTATTCGACACACCCATAT
>CAMUPC010000227.1 GCA_947090545.1 uncultured Eubacterium sp.
CCCGTAATAAAGATCAGTATGGTATCTTCATCCCTCTGCCTGAGCCTTTTCGCCGTTTCAATCCCGTCCGTTCCCTCCATCTGTATGTCAAGGAACACAATATCAAACTGCTTCCCGGCGGCAAGCAGCGCATCCCCTGTCTCGTATAATCCGGCACATATGCCCGGTATTTCTTTTTCTATCAGTTCCTTTATCTGTTCACGGATGATTTCCTCATCATCACATATGGCTATGTTCAATCCCATCACCTGCAATTCGTTTCCCATGGGCATAGCTTCCCCACGGACAATTCTTTTTACTTTTTATATCGGCAGAATTTAGGCGCAGTCAGCCGCGAGAGAACGAAACCCTATTTGAAAGGGAACGAAATCTTTTTCTCTCCTGAAAAAATTCCAAAACAGGCCTAAAGTTTTTCGCCATTCGTCCGATGTAGGGGCGGCACAAACGCAAACCGCCGTGTAATGTCACTTTCCCATTTACCTACAGCTTGGCGTGACACCTCTAACAGTCCTGCCAGTTCCTCCTGAGAATAGCCTTTCTCTTTGCGGAGCCCTTTCAGTTTTTCTCCAAAAGTCATCTTAAACAACCTCTCTTTCTGTTTTTCTGTTTAGATTATAAAATCAAAGTTGTATAAATGCCACCATCTTAGCGTGTCATCCTGTCAATTCAGCGTGTCATTCTCTGTTTTTATGCTCTAATTCCGTTTTCTGGCAGAACTTTTGGTATCAAACCGTCACGGGATTTATGTATCATGGTTTCCCTGCTGTTCTTGCTGAAATGAACCCTCACTATGTAGGTAGTCCGGCCAATCTTCTTTACCAGTGCGGGAGCGTCCTTAGCCGGTGCTGTGGTGGCAGTGTTCTCTGTGATTATCTCGCTGTCCATAAATTCTCCTTTTCATGCAATCAGTTTATGTTATCCTTCCTCACAATCTCCTTCGCCGCCGCTTTGGTCACCCTGGCTCCTTCCTCCCGGAAATTCTTACCAGAAAAAAGAACCGGCGCACACAAAAAGCCCCGCAGAACCGAGCCTGCGGGGTTTTCTGTGTATAGAACCATTTATTCATCGCATTGACGATATCAATTACTCTTCCATCCCTGAGTCATCATCTATACCATCAAACAAATCATCAAATTTTATCATTACATTTTGGAAATGTACTATTTTAAGCTCCTCTTTATTATCGCTTGTAATCACATTCCATAAATAATATTTTGGAACATGATCTTCATAATCCAAAACATAAATCTCTACTTGTCTTTTTCTCCAGTCAACAATCCAGTATTCATCTATTTCCTGCTGCCTGTATAGTTCCATTTTTTCACCACGATCATACTTTTCTGTGGAAGGACTTAAAACTTCCATTACGAAACGAGGATTATTAAAAAAAGAATTTCCGCGTCTTTGTCTAAACCGGCAATTGATCGAAGCATCTGGAATAACCGTTTTCTCTATATCACCAATCATCCATTTATACTGAACATTATCACTAAATATTTTACACATGCTATTTTGCAACTGGTTTCCAACTTTCACTAAAAAGTTCGATATTACCATAGAATGTTCCACATATGCACCTGCCATATCCGTGATTTTTATATCTAATACAGCCATAAAAGTTATTACCTGCCTTTCATTTTGGCTATATGATACGCTTTATTCTTTGATTTTGTCAATCTTGTATTATAGCATCTGGCATACAATCACCACCCTTCCATAAAACGTATTATTATTCGCATCATATCACACTGCTCCCTGCCTTTCAACTATTTTCAGGGTGATAATCATAATCCATCATCCCCTCCCTCCATCCATGCTCTTCTCGCTCCGATTACTTTCTTCTGTTGCGAATCACACAAATTGGCGTTATAATAACAGCAGCATCAAACAACAAAGGGAGGACACCAACATGCTTTTAAAAGACATCGATACCGGCAAAAGCTGCATCGTAGAACACATCGACCTTCCCTTCCAGATGGAACGCCGCCTGGAAGCGCTCGGCATGACGAAGGAATCGGTGATATCGGTCTTAAACCGCAAGGGAAAAGGAATTATGATTATTAAACTGCGCGGCACCCGATTTGCGCTTGGTTATCATATGACAAAAAATATCACGGTACGGGAAATGAGGGAGACAACGTGAAAGAAAATCTGACGATTGGTTTTATCGGAAATCCAAATTGTGGAAAAACGACTTTATTTAACGCCTATACCGGCGCAAATTTAAAAGTGGCAAACTGGCCCGGCGTTACGGTGGAAAAGGTAGAGAGCGCGATCCGTGACCATGACCTGAACATCCGGCTTGTAGACCTTCCGGGTACTTACAGCCTCACCTCGTATACGATGGAAGAGACGGTATCCCGCCAGTTTATTCTAAGCGACGAGGTAGACGTGATTATCAATGTGGCGGACGCTTCCTCACTGGAGAGAAACCTCTATCTGACGCTGCAAATCTTAGAGCTTGGCAAGCCTGTTGTACTGGCGCTGAATATGATGGATATTGTAGAAAAACGCGGGATGGAGATCGACCTGCACCGCCTGCCGGAAATGCTTGGCATCCCGGTAATCCCGGTATCGGCAAGAAAACGCACCGGGCTTGACTCACTGCTGCACGCCGCGGCACACCATAAGGGCCATACCGACCCGGACAGCCTGATCCACCACCATAAAGGCAGCGTGCGCCATGCACATGACCATCATACCGAATTTGCCATGGTTTATTCCGACCAGATCGAGGATAAGATTGACCAGTTGATAACGGTTCTGCAAAAAAAGTACCCCGATATGGCAAACTACCGCTGGCACGCGATCAAGCTGCTGGAGCATGATAAAGAAGTCTGTGAAACATATCCAGTCGACTTGCCGGATGTACTCGATCAAAGCTATGAATCGCAGATGATCAATGAAAAATACGATTTTATCGAAGAGATCATCGATGAAGTGCTGCTGCATAAAAAACGCCAGGATGCTTTTACCGAGCGGGTCGACCATGCCTTAACGCACCGCATCTTCGGCATTCCGATTTTTCTCGGGATTATGGCGGTTGTTTTTTTCCTGACCTTCGCAGTCGGAGACTGGATCAAAGGATATTTTGAAACCGCGATTGACTGGCTCTGCGGCATTACGACACAGGGGCTTCGCGCGATGCATACACATCCGGTTCTGGAATCGCTCGTTGTAGAAGGGATCATTGGCGGCGTTGGCACGATTATTACATTTCTGCCGAATATTTTTATCCTGTTTCTGTCTCTCGCGTTTTTGGAGGACAGCGGCTACATGGCACGCGTCGCCTACATTATGGAAGGGCTGATGAGCAGGCTTGGTCTTTCCGGCAAGGCATTTATCCCGATGCTGCTCGGCTTTGGCTGCACAGTGCCGGCAATTATGGCGTCGCGCGCGTTAGAGAGCAAACGCGACCGGTATAAGGTCATGCTGGTCACTCCGTTTATGAGCTGCAACGCCCGCCTGACCATCTATATCCTGTTCGCTGAGATGTTTTTTGGAAACTACGCGATGCTTGCCGCCTATTCCATGTATCTGATCGGCATTGCCGTTGCTATTTTGGTATCGGTAGCCCTGCACCTGATCGACCGCGAAAAAAGCGATAACTATCTGCTGATCGAGCTGCCGGAATATAAGCTGCCGGATGCAAGGACGGTCGGCATCTATGTATGGGATAAGGTCAAGGACTATCTTGGCAAAGCAGGCACGACAATTTTTATCGCCACGCTGCTGATCTGGCTGCTGTTGAATTTTGGCACGCACGGCTATGCCGCTGATATGTCCGAGGGCTTCGGCGCAATGATCGGCAGGCTGCTCGTCCCTGTCTTTGCACCGATCGGGCTTGGCTTCTGGCAGATCACCGTCGCGCTGATCGCGGGAATCTCCGCAAAAGAAGTCGTCGTATCGAGCTGCGCGGTGTTATTTGGCATTGTAAATGCAAACTCCGCCTCCGGCATGGCTGCTTTCTCTAACGTGCTGCGCGGTATTGGGTTCGGGCCGCTGAACGCGTTCTGCCTGATGGTGTTCTGCCTGCTCTATGTGCCATGCGCAGCAACGCTTGCTACGATACATAAGGAATCTGACAGCCTTGCCTGGACGGGATTTGTGACCGCATTTCAGCTCGTGGTGGCATGGGTTGTTACGTTTTTGGTGTACCGGATCGGAATTTTACTTTTATAGCTATCAATGCAAAAATATAGTTGCCACATATGCGCCACTGTGCTATACTCAATGTAATCAGATTAGACAGTATGGGGATAGTCCTGGTTGCCCTTTTCGGAAACGGAAAGGAGGTATGTGTAATGAATACGCTTGAAGTGTTGACATTGGTACTTGTGATTTTTACGGTGCTTACATACCTTGACAATCACAATCAGAAAAAATAGTATTTTATTAGTTCAGAATGAAAAACTATCCCCTACAGCAATAGGGGATAGCTTGCTTTGTTGTAACATTTTGTTATGACATAGACTAAGTTTTCGTCTGAGGTAGCCGGACAACCCAATATCCGCTACCTTCTAATCTGATTATAAAGGATACCATTCTGATTTGCAAGCATTAATTTTAGAAACTTCGATCATAAACTTTCGATCAAGCCTGCCATTTTCCACTAAAACTGCTTCCCCTTCATAATCACTACCGAGATCCAATAAGAGATTCCAAGCATTGCCGCTGACAATACACAAATACATACCGCCACTTCCGTAATGCTTGCCTGCCGAATCCGCTCCGCGACACCAGAGAGGTCTACAGCGCATATTTTCGCTGCCTGCTGTACTCCATAAACTACGATCCCGGCACCAGCAACCCCAAGAACAAGAGCAATCCTGCTCTTTTCTGCCCCGAACTTTAACTGGACTGGAAGGGTCACAGACAAGATCAAAGACACCGTAATGATCGAGATCAACAATGCCGTAAGTCCCTCCGCCGGATCATAAACCTCGTGCTTAAGCGCAGCTTTGGCAAATACCAGGATGCCTCCGGCAATGCAGATACCTGCCATCATCAGCATTCCAAATACAAATTTTTCCAGCACATAGCTCCTTCGGCTGATTGGATACGTAAACAAAAATCCCATGCCATTATCATATTCATCATAATTAACTGTAGCAACGACTAAAACCGAGATCATCGCCGCCATATAAGAGATCACAAAAGCCACCTCACGGTTCGCAATGAAAAACCAGATACACAGGACCGCCATCAAGATCAAAAATTTGTTCTGCGCTTTCATCAATTTAAAGTCTTTTATTAATAATCCTTTCATATCTTTTCACCTCGCACCATCATCATCATTAATTCATCAAGATTTCCTTTTTCCACCGTAATCTGCGGATAATTATCCAGATAATACTGTTTCTGGCTGGTCAGGCAGCTTACCCCGAATGATTCATCCTTTTTACGGAGCAGGTATCTTTGATCCAGGCATTCATACTGCTCCCTTGTCATTTTCAGCAGCGCATAATTCCCCAGCAGCACATCCGTCTCTTCATGCATCACAATCCTGCCGTCATCGATCATATAGATATCATCACAAAAGCTTTCCAGGTCGCCTGATATGTGCGAACTGATTAAAATAGAACGTCCTTCCTGCTCCATATATTCCCGCAGCAATTCCAGCAGCTCATCTCTGGCGATCACATCCATACCGGCTGTCGGCTCATCCAGGATCAAAAGCTGCGCTTTATGGGAAATTGCCGCGATCACTTGCAGCTTTCGCTTCATCCCGGTCGAAAATTCTTTGATCACTTTGTTTACTGGCAAATCAAACGCCTTGCATTTTTTCAGAAAACCGTCCCGGTCAAAGTTCTGATACATCGCGGCAAGTATAGATACCTGGTCCTGGACCGTCAGATACCCGTTAAACCCGGAATCTGCCAGTACAACGCCGATATTTTCTCTGTCCTTTTTACCGATCTCCTGCATCGGCTTTCCAAATACACGGATCTGCCCGCTGTCCGCATACGCAAGCCCCAAAATCAGCTTAAACGTTGTACTTTTTCCCGCACCGTTTTTGCCGATCAGCCCTGTGACACATCCCTTTTGTACTTCCATAGAACAGTCCAGGTCAAAATCATTGTAATGTTTTTTTACGTTGTCCAGTCTCAACATCTCTTAATCCTCCAGCACAATGTGAAATAACTCTGTCAGCTCCCCGTCGCTCATCCCGCAGCTTCTGCCCTTGCGGATTGCCATTTCAAAATCGGCTTCTACTTCCTTCTTTTTCTCCTCCAGCATCAATGCCTGGTTCGCCAGTGTAACAAAACTGCCTTTTCCGTGGACGGTCACTACAAATCCTTCCGTCTCCAGCGCATCGTAGGCTTTTTTTACGGTCAGTGCGCTGACCTTTAAATCTTTTGCCAACGTACGGACGGATGGGAGCATTGCTTCTTGTTTTAATTCTCCGTTCATTATTTTAGCCTTGATTTGTGAAACGATTTGTTCGTATATGGGCTGCATTGAAGAATTATGAATGATAATATTCATTTGCTTCCTCCTTTGTTGTAAACAGTATATAACAGTATGGAACTGTTGTCAACTGTTTTATACTGTTTATTTTGTGATAGAATGAGAAAGAACCTATGAGCTGTAAAAGTTGTGCATAATGGCAAACTATTTGTCTGGGAAACAATTTCGGTCAAGTGCTGCATTTTTGCGCATACAGGGACGCCGGGAGAGGGGATTGGCACTTCCTGGCGGCGTCCGTTCCAGAAGGTTAAGAATCCCTAAGCATCCTGCGGTTACGCTGAGGCACCGGACGGGCGCGGCACCTAGTTCGCCCTGGC
>CAMUPC010000228.1 GCA_947090545.1 uncultured Eubacterium sp.
TGGAACGGACGCAGCCAGGGCGTGCCAATCCCCTCTCCCAGCGTCCTTCCCGCAACCATTTAGCAGCAAACAGGTTTGTATTGTATTTTCACCCGTTTCTGTTTATAATAATAGAAGCAATCCAAGCATAGTGAAAATAAAAAAGAAAGGAAGTAACGTCATTTGCTCAAAATTTATAATACAAAAGAACTCATACCAGTAAATATTATCCATTCAAACGACGCATATTTCGATTCTTTTACAGCCCTGGCTAATGATGAATTTACAAAGCTTGTATTAGATAAGATTGATCATGCAGAATATGCCAGCCCAAATACATTTATAAGCAGAACCAGTGATCTCGGGCAGTTAAACAAAAGTATGCTAAGTACAGGTACAAAGACCTTGCTGAATATAAGAAGCCATTCTGACAAATGCTTTGACGTGTGTGAATGCGGTTATAATATACTGTCATTGCTTCCGATGGTTAGCGAAGGGATGATCTATTGGGAAACGCCTGCTGCAATACTTACCGAAGAAGTTGACGACTGCGATATCTTGTTTAATAATCGAAGCTTGTTTCACAGCTTTTCCGATTTTTTAAATTATATTTTATATGAATATGAAAATGGGTAAAATCTATGTTAGAGATAAATGAAACATACAGCCAAATAATTGAAGTGAAAGCAAGATTTACGGATAAAATCAATATACTAAGTGGAAGATCCGGTACAGGAAAAACATTCCTATTTTCTGTCATCGCAGGATATTGTGCGAACAACGGCATCAAATGCATAAATATTGATTATAAATTTAAGGATGTATTCGATGCTTTCCTGATAGAAAAATTAAAACAATTCGATGTGATCTGTCTGGATAACGCAGATCTGTATATGAATTGCGAGCGATTTGACCAGTTGTATTATTTAGACAGGCTGATGATTATCAGTATCCATAATTTGTCGCTGGTGGATATGACCTTAGATTCTGTAGGGTCTTATCAGGTAGATTATACAAAAGATCGGATGTATGTATACAGGAGAAGCAGATGAAAAAGACAATTTATATCTTTGAGGACAAAAACAGTTCTCCTATCAGTAGATTGTTGATACAGAATTGTTGTTACGGCTGCAATTTTTATTTTTCGGAAGGTGCATCTGGGTTGGCAAAGGCCTTATGCAAACAATATAAGAAAGACGATTTTTTCATTGTGTTTATTGATCTTGTTCCAAATAATCAAGCTACTTTTAAGTATTACAATGATTTAAAACAGATCATTGATGATTTAGGATATCAAAATGTAGTTCTGGTGCCAATCATATGTATGGAATATGTTGTATTGAAGGTTTTGGTAAAGTATTATCAATATCAGGCAAGATCCAGCCATGCAATATTAATTGAGCATTTAATAAAAGAATTTAACTGGAGCGATATTCCAATAGGACTAAAATTGAGAGAAGATGGAAAAGAGTATTCGTTGGAAAAACTGTGTAAACAGCTTTTAAACAACAGTATTCCTTCTTGCATGAAAACAGACAAAGGCAGTAAATACTTTTATACAATGAATCAACAGGAATGCCCTGAGGCGGATGAAATGCTGGATCAAAGAAAACGATGCGGGACAGCTTGCGGGAGACTGAAGGAGAGAGCAGAGAGGGTATTTGCACAACTGCCGTTATCGGAGATGGCAGCAGAAGGCAGTTTTTACTGTCTGTCCGAAAAATCTTGTATTTGGGTGCAGAAGGTTTCTGAGGCATTACAGCAGACGGATGCATTTTATTTGGAATTATTCAGGCAGATGGGTTGCAGAAAAACGATTGACTTTACGGATCAGTTCGTCAGCAGTATTTTATAAATCTAAGAAAGGGCGGCACATGAAGAAGATATGTTGATTCTTCATGTGCCGTGCGTTTTTCATCCGCTTCTACAACTTAAATCGTTTCGTCTGCTCCTTCAAATGGTCACTCAAATCCGCCAGCACAACCGTCTCATGCCGACAGTCCTCAATCGTTTCAGAAAGCTCCTGCATACTTGTGCTTGTCTGCTGGGAGGAGGCAGCATTTTCCTCAGAGATTGCTGCAAGCTGCTGCACAACGTCATGGATGCTGTTTTTCTGCTCTTCCAGACGGTTCGTCTGTTCGTAAATATCATTGGATACGGAATAAACGGAGCTGATCTCGATTTCCAAGTCGTCGAATACAGCCCTGGTCTGGTGCAGCTTTTCTTTTTGGATATCGGCGTCCCTGCTTACCTCGTTCATCTTTTGGACACTGATGCCGGAGTTTGTCAGCAGCTCCTGTATAATCGCTTCGATTTCATTGGCGCTCTGGGAAGAATCCTCGGCGAGCTTGCGGATTTCCTCTGCGACCACGGCAAATCCTTTTCCTGCTTCACCAGCCCTTGCAGCTTCAATCGAAGCGTTCAAAGACAAGAGGTTTGTCTGTTCCGAAATATTTTGGATCATCTGTACCGCCGCTTTGATGTTTTCAGCGGAGGTATTGGTCGCGTTGGTCTGTTCGGATACGGTTGTAATATTTGCGGTCGTTTTTTCGTTCATGGCGATAAGTTCGGCAAGGGTAGTGTCTGTCTGCTTGGACAGGTCGGACATCCGGTTTACCGCACGCTCTAAATTCGAGACATTCAGGGCGTTATGCTCGATTACGTCTGCCATATTTGCTACCTGCTGGCTGGCAGAGGTTGTCTCCAGTGCCTGAGAGTTGCTGCCGCTTGCGATGCCTTCGACGGCAACGTTCATCTTTCCGACATTTTGTGTTATATGCGTGAATTTTTCCGAAAATTCGTTGTTGCTGTCGTTTAACTGGTCGGTCTGGTCACTGATGCTTGTCACGATCTCTTTGAGCTGGATTTGTAAGTCGCTGACGGCATGGGTGATGATTTCCACCTCATCCTTGCTGTCTGGCTTTGTCGGAGGAAGCTCCATGCTTAAGTCGCCGCCTGCAAGTACTTCCAGACGGAGGGCTGCCTGATGGATGCGTTTGGAAATCGAGTTTGAAATAAAGCCGGATATGACGGAACAGATGATATAAGCAACGACGCCGATTCCGATCAGCAAAAGCAGGGAAGCCCTGACAAATTCTGCAACGGAGATCTTTGGCTTTCCGGCAAACAGCATCCCTGTTTCGGTCGGTATGTAGTATCCGTAATATGCAGTCCCGTTGATATTGATATCGGTATCAAAATAAGCCTGCCCGCCGTCTAAGACGTGTGCAGCCACTTCCGCGCTTGCCTTTGTCCCTACAGCGCCTGCGATGGAGCTGTCGATTCTGGTATCTCCTTCAAATACGGTAATGTCGATATCCTCGCCCTTGTCCTTAAGATAAGTAGTAGAGCCGTTGAATCCGTAGACGGCTGTCCGAAGCGTTTCCTCAGTGCGGACATTGACCTCACCGACGGAAAGCACCAGGCTGCCTGAAATCAGGATTACGCTCAGGGCAAGGAGAGACAGCATTTCTAATGCGATCAGCTTGATTTTAATGTTCATGTCATTCCCCTCTCATTCTTTCTGCAATGGAGTATCTAAAGTGCTACCTTATATTTTAGGGGAAGTTTTGGGCGGGGTCAAGAAATAATTTTACGCCGTAACAGGTTTGTAATATTTTTATAAAATTTCTGGAAAAAACTATTGAATTTGTACAAGGTCTGTGCTACAATAACAAAAGTCGTAAAACTGCATTGCCTGCATTTGGCATGGACAGTGCATTATCAAAATGGAGGTGTCAATTTTGGCTACGGTGAAGCTGATCCTGGAAGTTTTATTTATTATAGTTTGTATCGCGTTAACAGTCATTATTTTAATGCAGGAAGGTAAGTCCGCAGGGCTCGGTGCAATTGCCGGTGCAGCAGATACTTACTGGGGCAAAAATAAAGGCCGTTCCATGGAAGGGATGCTTGTAAAGCTGACAAGAGTACTGGTTGTATTGTTTATTGTGATTTCAGCAGTCCTGAATATTGGGAGCTTTAATTAACGAACGAATGAAACTGTCGCGGGGCGCGGCAGTTTTTTTGTCATATTTTTCGTAATACGAGAAGGTGGGGTAATAATGGAACGAAAATTACTGGAAGACAGGAAAAAAATGATCTATGAGTTTATCTGTGATGAACTCTACGTGCCGATGAAGGCAAAGGAAATGGCGGCGGTGCTGCAAGTGCCCAAACACCAGCGGCAGGAATTGCAGGAGGTGTTAGACGCGCTTGTGGAGGAGTGCCGTATCGAGGTGTCCAAAAAGGGCAAATATTCCAAATCGCAGGGCAAGGTGTTATTTGGCGTCTATACAGGCAATGCAAAAGGGTTTGGCTTTGTCTCGGTTGAGGACGGGGAGGACTATTATATCTCGGCGGAAAACCGCGGCGGCGCTGTGCATCTGGACGAGGTGCAGATCAAGCCGGTACCGTCGGCAAGCGGCAGGCGCAGGGAAGCCATGGTTGTAAAAATAGTGTCTCATGGGCTAAAGGAGCTGGTGGGCACGTTTGAAAGCAGCCAGAATTTTGGATTTGTCGTACCGGACAACCAGAAGTTCGGGCAGGATATATTTATTGCAAAGGAGCATACGCTTGGCGCTGTCAGCGGGCATAAGGTCGTGGTAGAGCTTACGCAGTACGGAGAAAAAGGCAAGAAACCGGAAGGAAGGGTGACCGAGATTCTTGGGCACAAAAACGATCCGGGCGTCGATATCCTGTCGATTGTCAAGGATTTTGACCTGCCGGTGGAATTTCCAGAAAAAGTGCTGCGCCAGGCAGTCAATGTGTCCAAGGACGTAAGCCAGGCGGATATGCAGGGCAGAAAAGACCTGCGCGGCTGGCAGATGGTAACGATAGACGGGGAAGACGCCAAGGATCTGGACGACGCGGTTTCCTGCGTGATGGAAGGGGAAAATTACCGCCTGGGCGTGCATATCGCGGACGTGGCAAACTATGTGCAGGAGCATTCGGCGCTCGATGTGGAAGCGCTAAACCGTGGGACAAGCGTGTATCTGGTAGACCGCGTCATCCCGATGCTTCCTCACAGGCTGTCCAACGGCATCTGCTCGCTGAATGCGGGAGAGGACCGGCTGGCGCTAAGCTGCGTTATGCTGATCGATCCCAAAGGAAAAATCATTGACCACGAGATCGCGGAAACCGTAATTAACGTCGACCGCCGCATGAGCTATACGGATGTGAAAAAAATACTGGATAACCACGACGAAGCGCTTTGCACAGAATATGAAGCGCTGGTGCCGATGTTTGAGCGGATGCAGGAGCTTGCGGCGCTGCTGCGCAAAAAACGCATGAAGCGGGGTTCGATTGACTTTGATTTTCCAGAGACGAAGATCAAGCTGGATGAGGACGGCAAGCCATTGGAAATCCTGCCGTACGAGCGCAATGTGGCGACGAATTTGATCGAGGATTTTATGCTTGCCGCAAATGAAACCGTCGCACAGGACTTTTTCTGGCAGGAGGTGCCGTTTGTCTATCGCTCGCACGAGACGCCGGATGCGGAACGGATCAAAAAATTATCCGCGTTTATCGCGAATTTTGGGCTCACGATCCACGGCAGCGGAATACGGGACGACATCCATCCGAAGGAATTTCAAAAGCTGCTCGGAAAGATCGCGGACACCCCGCAGGAAGCACTGATCAGCAGGCTGACGCTGCGCTCGATGCGCCGGGCAAGCTACACCGTAGACTGTCTGGGGCACTTTGGGCTGGCAACGCAGTATTACTGCCATTTTACATCGCCAATCCGCCGTTATCCAGACTTGCAGATCCACCGCATTATTAAGGACTGCCTGCGCGGGCGGATGAATGAAAAAAGGAAGCAGCATTATGAAGCGGTCCTGCCGGAAGTCGCAAAGCAGTCAAGCGACATGGAACGGCGCGCCGACGAAGCAGAGCGCGAGACAGACAAGCTGAAAAAAGCAGAATATATGCAGGCGCATATCGGCGAGATCTTTGAAGGCGTGATCTCTGGCATGACGGCATGGGGCATGTATGTAGAACTGCCGAATACAGTAGAAGGAATGATCCATGTGACCGCACTGGAAGATGACTATTACCATTATATTGAATCTACGTATGAAATGGTAGGCGAGACAGGCGGCAGGACGTACAAGCTCGGGCAGCCGATCCGCGTGATGTGCACGGCTGTGGACACATTTCTGCGTACGATTGATTTTGTACCGGCAGATCTGGAAGCACCGTACTGGCAGGAGGACTGACGTGCCGGCGGCGCGGGAAAAAGAGGAGACAGGAAATGGGCAAGGACAATTTTAAACTGATTGCAAACAATAAAAAAGCAAGGCATGATTATTTCTTAGAAGAAACCTACGAGTGCGGCGTCAGCCTGCATGGGACAGAAGTAAAATCACTGCGTATGGGCAGGTGCAGCATTAAGGAGTCGTTTGTGCATATTGAAAATGGGGAGGTTATTTTATATGGAATGCATATCAGCCCTTATGAAAAAGGAAATATTTTCAACAGAGATCCGCTGCGTCCGAAGAAGCTGCTGCTGCATAAGAGGGAGATTTTGAAGCTACAGGGGAAGATGAAGGAAAAAGGGTATACGATTGTTCCGGTGCAGGTGTATTTTAAGGGGAGCCTTGTGAAAGTGCAGGTTGCGCTTGCGAAGGGGAAAAAGTTGTATGATAAGAGGCAGGATATTGCGAAGAAGGATCAGAGGCGGGAGGCTGAGAGGGATTTTAAGGTGCGTAATTTGTAAGGGTGCAATTTTTTAGGGGGGGGGGGCTTGTGGGGGACGCTGGAGGAAGGGGAGCGGGGCTTGCTTCCGGTTCCGATTCCAAAATGTA
>CAMUPC010000229.1 GCA_947090545.1 uncultured Eubacterium sp.
AGGTGCCGCTTGGCTTCGCCCCTGCTGTATCGAGCAGGATGCTAAGGGCTTCTAAACCTTCTTCCAAGGCCGCAGCCAGGGCGTGCCCATCCCCTCTCCCGGCTGGCTTTTCCTAAGTTCTGCGAAGGTATTTTTTTTGGTTTTTCATGTTATGAAATAGGAGAGTGTTAGAGCTGTTTGGCTTGTTTTTTTAAGCTTTTGGATTTTGCTATGTCAGTGTAGATTACCTTGTGAATAGGAAGGATTAGAAATTAAGTGGGTTTTGGATATATCGATGCAAAATTGTTTACTGAAAATAGCTGGTATGCGCCTAACTTCTATAGTGAATCTCCTTTTTGACATTTAGTGAATGTCAATAATGCAACTATATTATCATATACTGTAGCAAATGACAAGCAGTAAATGTTGATTTGTGGGGTGATCGTGATGTATAAAAATAAATATGTGAATGGACGTAATAATGTCTGCGGAAACAAGATAAAACAATTACGCCTGCAACTGCCTGAAAAAACCTCTCAGAGAAAACTGGCTGATATGTTGCAGATTAAGGGGTTAGATATTGATAAAAATGCGATTCAAAGAATTGAATCTGGTAAACGTTTTGTAACGGATATAGAACTAAAAGCTTTTTCGGACGTTTTTCATATTAGCTGTGATGAACTATTAGATAACCATTCTGACTCAGCATAGCTCACTTGCGATAACCAGCCGGGAAAGGGTGGGAGATGGGCGCGCCCATTCCCTTTCCTGGTGTCTCTGCCAAGCCAATGCTGATTCTCGAAATGTTCTCACAAGCCAATACTAATTCTCGATGCGTTCTCACCAAGTCAATGATGATTCTCACTTCGTTCTCGCGAAGCCAATGCTGATTCTCGCAGTGTTCTCACAAGCCAATGCTGATTCTCGCAGTGTTCTCACCAAGCCAATGCTGATTCTCGATGCGTCTCTGCCAGGCAGATTTTTAAATTCCAGGCTCTGCTGGTACAAACACTCTATCTTTATAAGCTTTATCCTGTCTCGGCACTGCCTGTTCTGCTTCCTTGCTGAAAATTTCCTGAGAATTTACGAGCACTTTGCCGCGTTTGTCAATCTTTTCGTATGTACCGTCTTCCTGTAAAATATGAGCTTTCACATTATCTTCAAATTCTATATCTAAAATATGCAGTACTTTTTTCTTCAGTTCTTCATCTAAGACTGGGAACACAATCTCCACCCTGCGGTCTAAATTGCGTGGCATCCAGTCGGCACTGCCCATAAAGACTTCCGCTCGGCCGTCGTTGCAGAAATCAAAAATCCTGCTGTGTTCTAAGAAGTTTCCGACAATGGAGCGTACCTGGATATTTTCGCTTACTCCCTTGATCCCTGTCCGCAGGCAGCAAATCCCGCGGACAAGCAGCTTGATCTGTACGCCTGCGGTAGATGCCTCGTATAATGCTTCGATCATCTCCTGGTCGCAGAGTGAATTCATCTTTGCGCGGATATATGCCTGTTTTCCTTCCCTTGCGTTTTTCGTCTCCCGGCGGATTAGCTTTAAGAATTTTTTACGCAGCCAGATCGGTGCGACCGCAAGGCAGTTCCAGCTTAGTGGCTCGGAATAGCCGGAGAGCATGTTAAATACAGCCGTTGCGTCCTCGCCTACAGATTCTGAACAGGTCAGTACGCCGCAGTCGGTGTACAGCTTTGCCGTGGAATCGTTGTAGTTTCCGGTGCCAAGGTGCACATAGCGGCGGATGCCTTCGTCCTCTCTGCGCACGACAAGTGCGATCTTGCTGTGTGTCTTTAAGCCGACAATCCCGTAGATGACGTGGCAGCCTGCCTGCTCCAGTTTTTTCGCCCAGACAATGTTGTTTTCCTCATCAAAACGCGCCTTTAACTCGACCAGCACCGTAACCTGCTTGCCGTTTTCTGCTGCCTGTGCGAGTGACGCGATAATTGGTGAATTGCCGCTGACGCGGTACAGTGTCATTTTAATCGCCAGCACCTGCGCATCGGACGCTGCCTGGCGGATCAGCTCTATGACGGGGCCGAAGCTCTGATATGGATGGTGCAGCAGGATATCCCCTTTTTGAATTGCTTCAAAAATATTTTCTCCCGGCAGGATCTCCGGTACAAGCTGCGGCGTGTGCGGCTCATAGCGCAGATGGTCGCAGCCTGCCAGCCCGTACATCTTCATTAAAAAGGTAAAATCAATCGGCCCATTGATATAGAAAATATCCTGCTTGTTTTCGATATGCAGCTCTTCTTTTAAAAACTCCAGCAGCTTTTTGTCAATGCCGTCCTCGACCTCCAGCCGGATTACCTCGCCCCACTGCCGTTTTTTCAACTGCTTTTGGATCTCTTTTAACAGATCCGGCGCTTCGTCCTCATCGATCGAGAAATCAGCGTTTCGCATAATGCGGTATGGATAAGCGCACAATACTTTATAGTTTAAAAACAGCTTTTCAATATTTTTCTCAATCACCTGCTCCAGTAAAATAAAGACCTTCTCTTCCGGGTTTTTGGAAGGAACCGGCACCAGCCTTGCCATACCGCTTGGCACCTGGACGGTGGCAAATTCCGGCTTTGCGCTTTTTTTGCTTTTTTTCTCTTTTTTCTCCTTTTTGCCGCTCTCAGCAAGCAGCTCCTCGTCCGGTACGTCGTCCGATTCCTGCTCCTTATGGGCGAGCAGCCCTCCTGTGCCTTTATATTCAATAACCGCGGCGATATTGAGCGATTTGTTGCGGATCAATGGAAACGGGCGGCTTGCGTCCACCGCCATCGGCGTTAATACCGGATACACTTCATTTTCAAAGTAATCGTCTACAAACGCCGCCTGCTCCTCGGTCAGCTTTTCGTAAGCGTCAATAATATAAATATGCTCCTGGTTCATTAACGGCAGCAGGGAACGGTTGTAGGTGGAATACTGCAAATTGACAAGCTCTCTTGTATCCTCGTTGACACGCTCAAGCTGCTTTAATGCATCCATGCCTGCGATATCCGCTTTTTTTACGCCCGCGTGCAGCATATCCTTTAAGGAAGCTACCCTGACCATAAAAAATTCATCCAGGTTTGACGACGTGATGCTGACAAATTTTAACCGTTCCAGCAGCGGGATCGTCTTATCCCTTGCTTCATTTAACACCCGCCTGTCAAACTTGATCCAGCTAAGCTCCCGGTTTTCAAAATATTCCGGCTTTCCATATTCAGTTGTCTTTTCCATGAAATCCTCCCTCTTTCTATGTATATACCCGTTTCTCTTTCATCACAGGCTTAATTCCAAAAATCGATGTAAAGGCGTCCGCCTTTGCCGCTAACAGCCCTTTTTCCAGGGCAATATCACTCGTTGTCTCAATCGTAATGACAAGCTGCTTGTTTTTCAGCACCGCTTTGACGTTTTTAAACTTCTGCCTGTGGCTGCGGTCCATCGCGTTTGCGACCCGAAGGATTGCCGCCAGCTTCGCGACTATCAGATAGCTGTGCTGGTCCATGCGGTCGGCAAGCTCCGCATAAGGGTCAAGCGGCGAGGAATTGTACAGTACGATGCTTGCCACCATCTCACGTTCTAAATGCGACAGCCCGATAATCTCCGTGGCACGGATAATCTGGTACGCACAGATCGCGCTGTTGGCAAGGCTGATATATTTCCCGCAGTCATGCAGCATCGCCGCTACTTTTAACAGCAATCGCTCCCTCTTTCCCATGCCGTGCACTTTTTTCATCGCGTCAAACAGCAAAGACGACATCTCGGTCAACGCGTCGATATGCTGCGAATAGCTCATATAGCGCATCGACATATTTTTCGCCGCCGATAAAATATCATCTTCAAAATCATGCGTGGAATGCACGATTTTCTGCGACTGCGCATAATCGTACGCGATGCCGTCGCTCGTATCCACATCCGGGAACCAGATCGTCTGGGCGTGCATCGCCTGTGTCAGCTTCGCGTATAAAATAACCGAAGGCAGCACGAGCATATCTTTTTCATTTGACAGGTTTAACACCTCTGAGATCTCTTCCACGCTCTTTTTATCCAGCTTCTTTAAAAAATTAATGAATCTCGGCGCCTCGACGACGTTCAAATCTTCGCCACCCTTGCTCAGCTTGCGCATAATCTCCGAGATATAGTCCCCCATTAGAATTACATTTTTAATTTCTTCGCCCGGATGCATATACTGCGCCAAGAAAACGGCAAGCTCTTTGTCCACAAGCTCCTCCAACTGGTTTTCCAGATGCAGGACATTGTGCTCGATATCCGAAAGCATCTCCATCAGGCGCATCGTTCCGATCGCAAGGTGCTGGGTCGTCACTACCTTGCCATTAATAAACAGCGTAATCTGCAAGCTGCCGCCGCCGACATCAATCACAGCCGCGCTGTCTTTAATCATCTTGTCAAAGCCCTGCCTTGCCGCGACCCCCTTGTACGTTAAAAACCGCCGCTCCGAGTTGCTCAGCGTCGAAACCGAAAGCCCGGTCTGCGTCTTGATCTGGTCTAAAATAAACAGCATGTTTTTGGCATCGCCCACGACATTTCCCGCAAAGGCACGGTATTCCTTCGCTTTATAGCCCTGCATGATCTTTGCAAAATCCGCCAGTATCACGCACAGCTCATCAACTAAATCAGAGCCGATTACGCCTGTATGAAACGTATCCCTGCCAAGCTCCAGCCTTGTACGGATATGGTCGATCTCACGGATCTTTTTCTTGCCGGACAGCTCAAAAATTTTAAGGCTCACTTCGTAAGAGCCGATATAAATTGCTGCAAATGTTGTAATTGCCATATGATTGATCTCCTTTTAATAATTTCCAAGCACACGGATGCTCTCACATTCCTCCGAAAGCCCCCGCAGTGCATTGGAAACGGCGCTTTCGTTCAGGTTCCCTGCAAAGTCGATAAAAAACCGGTACTGCCAGTTCGTCCCATCCGGCCCGTTTAACGGCCTGGACTGTATAAAATTCATATTGAGGTCATTATAAATAATATGCGATAATGCATGATACAAAGAACCGCTCTGATGCTTTACTTCCAGGCAGATGCTCATTTTTGCCGCGTCCTTTAAAAATATTTTCCGGTTCGTGACAATAATAAATCTGGTCGAATTTTCACTGCTCGTCTGAATATTTTTTTCCAATATTTTAAGCCCGTAAAGCTTTGCTGTCAGCTCGCTGGCAATCGCCGCCTTCTGCTTTTTGCCGGACTTTTTCACCTTGCACGCCGCGACCGCGGTATTGCACTCCGTCGCACAATCCCAATCCTCATGCGCCTGCAAATAACGGTCGCACTGGGCAAGCGCCTGCGGATGCGAATACACGCTCGTAATATCCGATAGCTGCGCATCCTCCAAACCTAACAGACAGTGCCTGATCGGTATAATCTGCTCACCGACAATATAGTTGTCATATTCGATCAAAAGGTCATAATTTTCCGCCACAACGCCCGCCGTCGAATTTTCAATCGGAAGCACCGCATAATCCGCCTTCCCGTCCCGAATCGCCTCCATCGCTTCCCGCCAGCTTTCCACATGGAAGCTGTTCAAAGCAGCGCCGTCATCACCGCCGCCAAAATAAGCATTCATTGCAATATGCGCATAAGCGCCCTCCACTCCCTGGAAAACGATGCGGCTGTCCTTCGCACAGATCTCATCCACCTGCGTAAACGCGTTCGGCTCCTCCATGCCATGCTCCGTCAAAAGCTGGTACTGCCTCTTACGGCTGATCGACATAATATGCTCAAACAATTCCCGGATACCATGCTTTAAAAAACTGCCCGGCACAAGCGCGGACAGCTTCTTTAGCTTGTCACGCTCCCGCTCCTTGTCAAACACCTTTTTCCCAGTCTGGATCTTATACTCCGCCACCTCGCCTGTCAGCTCCATACGCTTTAGGTACAGCCTCGTAATCTCACTGTCCACCTGGTCGATCTCGTCTCTTATCAATAATAAGTCTTTCATTGCTTCCACCTTGTATTTTTGTCTGCGCCCACGTTTCGCCTGCCGCTTTCCGGCTCATTCAATATCACTAAATAAGAATCGGCATATGCGTTTGTTTTGGGCATTTTATACATAATCTATCATAGTACTTTTGGATCGAAATTTCAAGTACTGGTTTTCGTACACCGGATTTTACGCATGAATGGATCAGGTTAAATGGTAACTTATAGGGTAATTTCTTGATGAGGGGACGCTGGAGGAAAGGGAGCGGGGCTTGCCGGCTGTTCCTTTTCCAAAATGTAAGGAGCCCTAAGCATCCTGCGCAACACTATGGCACCGTCCGGGCGCGGCACCTAGTTCGCCCTGGCTAACGCCAGCAGCTAAAGGTGCCGCTTGGCTTCGCCCCTGGGTTATCGAGCAGGATGCCAAGGGCTCCTAACATTTTTCCAACGGAACAGCCGGCAAGCCCCGCTCCCCTTCCTCCGGCTGGTTCTTGCAAGTTCCAAATTAAGTTATGGCTTTCCGTCAGTGCTTCATCCTATCTGCAATGAGAGTACCGTACCGCCGAAGCTTCTCATACTAAAAAAAACGAGAAACTACCAAAAATTCACTTGAATACGATGATCCACTAGTGCCTTGTAAAGTTTAAAAGTAGATCAAAAGTATATCCAGATTAACCTAAAATCTTAATAAATAATAGGAAGCTTTTCAATATTTGGTTTTGATATATATTTAAACTTTACAAGGCACTAGATTGATTTTTTGCAGAACTCTCGATAGCCAGCCGGGAGAAGGGATTGGCACGCCCTGGCTGCGCCCTTGGAAGAAGGTTTAGAAGCCCTTAGCATCCTGCTGAACCAAAGCAGGGGCGA
>CAMUPC010000230.1 GCA_947090545.1 uncultured Eubacterium sp.
ACGGTGCCACAGCGTTCCCGCAGGATGCTTAGCGCTTCTTAACCTTCTGGAACGGACGCAGCCAGGGCGTGCCAATCCCCACTCCCAGCGTCCCTCCCGCAACCCCCTCCGCCCCAAAAAAACAACGAAAAAAGACGCCAGCCCCCTAAGCTCAACGTCTTTCGTAAAATCATAATCGCTACCCAGCCCTACTGCTCCGGCACCTCCAGCTTCCTCTGCACCTCCGGCAAATACTTATACCTAGCATTATTCGCCTTATACGAGCTTGGATATTCATCAATCACCTTCTGATACAGCTCCGCCGCCTTCTCATACTCTTCAATAATCCGGTAAGACTGCGCCAGATAATAAATCGCATCCCCGCTGTGGTACGTATCATCCACATCCACAACCTTTTGCAGCAGCTCCGCCGCCTGCTGGTAATTGCGCGACATATAGGCATTATACCCGTCCGTATACGCCGTTTCCAGATATTTGGCATTTAGCTCTGTCTGGATCGAATTGTAGACCTGCTTTGCCTCCTCGTCTAACCGTTTCTCATCGACCTGGCCAAGCGCTTCCTTTGCTTCATCCAAGCCGCCCTGCTGGTAAGCGCGGTAGGCGGCAAGCAGCTTCTGGTAGCTGGATATCTGTGTCTTGGTTTTCTCTTTGTCCTCTTTTGCGGCGTCTACGTTTTTGGTAAGCCTTGATACCTGGCTCTCCAGCTCCTTGATCGCCTGGTTTTTGGTCGCGATCGTGTCATTGGCGTCGGATACCGCGGTATTCGCGTTTTTCTGCACGGTCTGGCGGATGCTTGGGACGATCAGGAAATATGTTGCCGTCACGCCGATGACTAAGCCGACGAGAATGTTCAGAATCATCATCCAGCCGGAATTGTCGCGCAGGTTCGTCGGCTGGATAATCGTATCGGTGCCGTTATGGTATTCCACGCGGTTTTCCTTTTTCTTCTGCCGTCTGCCTTCTGTATCGCTCTCCGAGCGCCCGTCTATTTCTGCAAGATAGCGCATCGTCGTCGTATTGCCGCGGTCTATCTTTTCCGCGGCGCGCAGCGACTTTCTCGCCAGGTCATATTTCCGGTCGCGGATATATAAAAGCGCTAAGAGCTGGTGTGCCTTGACCAGCTTTGGATTGGTGGAAATAATTTTTTTAAGCTGGATCACCGCGAGGTCCTCGCTGTCCTGCTGGCAGTAGATCAGCGCCTGGTTGTACTTTTTGATCGTCTGGTTGACCGTATTTAACAGTGTGGCATTGCTCTGCACTTCATGCAGGTAGCTGTCCGCAATATTATCCTTGCTCTTTTGGTTTTTGCTGATCACCCATTCGCTTAACGCAGATACTGTCTCCCCTGTTTCGTAGTAAATCAGCCCAAGCAGGTTCCTGGCATGGATATTCCCTTTGTAATACTGCAAGCTTGCCTTTAAGGAATCCGCCGCACCGGACAGGTCTCTCACCTTGGCGCGTTCCAGGCCGACATTGTACAAATAATTAGAAATTGCTATCAGTTTTTTATACATTTTTACATTCATCCCGCAGTTTGGGCAGGTCTGCTCCGCCCCTAGCTGCGCCCCACATTTAAAACACTGCATATCGGCTCCTTCCTGGGCTATCGGTTGCGCCTTGCTTCTTTTATCATCTCCTGTAAGATATCGGTCATATCAGTCAGGTTATGGCTGTAAATTGCTTCCTCCGCCTCTTCCACCTCCAGGCTTGGCTGAAATTTTTTTAATTCCTCTTCAAAATCTATCATCTGTAATCCCTCCGTCTGGTTTTCTTAAACGAATTCATTATAGCATATCCTGCCGCTTTGTAAAGAAACGGTTGTCTGGTTTTTTCGTCAAATTCGGCAACAAAATCCAGCCCGTAACTAGCTCGCCTTTGGCGAAGGGCTGGATTCTTATGAAAAATTTACTTTCTTACATCTTTATCCTGTTTCGTTTCACTTATTTTATTTCATCTATGATGTTATTGATGTTATATTTATAATATCTGGCGTCCTGTCTTTATCCGTACGTTATCCTATGTTTATGCTGTTTTGTAACTGGCACTTCCGGCTGGTACGTTTTATGCGCCCCAGTCTGACAGCTTCCGCATAATGACTTTCTCCTGCTGCTTGATAAAAATAATATCGCTGAATATGTCCTTGCACGACGTGTCACAACTGTCGATCGATACATACACGCCCGGAAATACTTTTTTGCGCACTTTAATATTGGCGCCCTTTGCGCTTTCGAGCATCAGCCGGAGCTTCTTTAGCGCATCCTCGTCCGCCGCTTTGCGTGCCATGTCGCGTACGCGGATACGGACAAGCTGCACCCTTCTTGGGTCATCCTTGCACGACTGCCCTGTCTTTTCCTCGTATTCCTGGAACTTTTGCAGGATCGTCTCTGCTTTATTGATATTCGCCGTCGCCGCTTTGATGCTGTTGTTCAGCTCCTCGATCTTCATGCGGACTTCGCCGCCGTTGCCGACGAGCACATGGGTACGGATTTCCGCGTTGTTGCCGATGCTGTTTGCTTCAATCCCGCTGACCGCGTGGACGCTGCCGCCGACAATACACCCCTTTTTGCTCATTACAAACGCGTTGCCCTCGCAATAGACGTTGCTGTTCAAGAAGATATCCGCGGTAATATCCCCTTTGCACCGCACGGTAGCAAATTCAAAAAACTTCGCGGATATATTGCCCTTTGCATCGATCACGCTCTTGCCGTTGCCGAGCACGCCGCCTGCTAATACAATGTCCTTATTTGCGAAAATACTGCCGCCCTGTACGACGCCGTCGATCGTTACCGTACCGGTCGCCCGGATCTCCACTTCATCTACGCTGCCATGAATAATGACATCCCCACGAAACTCAATATTGCCCATATTGGCATCTACATCGCCGTTTACTTCATAAACTGGCAGAATATTTATCTTATCGTTGATCTTATCGATCTTGCCGGTAATCGAAGCTACATAAGTAACCCCGTCCGCTTTGCACTCAAACCCCCTGCCGCGCAGCGGCGGTAACTCTCTGCCGACTCTTGCGCGTACCGGCGCGTCTTTTACTGTATATCCGTCCTCTCCCTGAATTGCCGGATGATACTGCGCGATCACCTGGCCTTCCGTTACCATTTCAAATAGCTTAATCGTATAGCTGACGGTACCGTCTTCATTGATTCTAGGCTTTCCATCTAACTGGCTTTCAAACATATATTCAAAATATCCGTCTTTGCCATCCGTAGGAGCCTTCCCCGACGCAACCGCAACAGAACGGCCGTAGACTCTGCTCTGGATCATATTCTGGATCGCTTTTGAATCGATGCCCTTTTTTACTCCGCCGTCCAAAAGCGCCGCCTGAATATCTTCCAGACGATACTGCATACCCATCTCAGGCTCCGGCAGACGCAGATATGCCGTCATACCGTCCGGGCTGAAACTAATTGCTGTTCTATCAAGCTGTAGTGCCTGCATGACCTTACCACCCTTCACTCATAATTCATCAACCATATGAAATACATGGAACTTTTTTTAATTTTAACATTAATTGAGACAAACTTCAACAAATATTCTGCGAAAAATAGGCAGGAAATACATTTTTTTGTATCCGTTTCCTCCGCTGCTTATTCTGTTCCCTGCATTTGTGCCAGTCTTGCAGTTACTTTTACCATCATTTTTTCATATTCCGCCAGTTTTTTCTTTTCTTCCTCGATCTTTGCCTGCGGCGCTTTGCTTAAAAACTTCTCATTGGTTAACATCCCGTTGGAACGCACCAGCTCCTTTTCCAGCTTTGCCTGGTCTTTTTTCAGCCGCTCCATCTCCTTTTCCTTATCAACCAGCTCTTCTAACGGCAGAAACAGCGCCGCGCCCGGGATTACAACTGATACCGCGTCCTCTCCTATGCCTGCGCGGTCCGCCTGGATATAAATCTCACTAGCATTGGCAAGGCTTCGGTATGCCTCCTTAGCCTGTTCAAACGCTTCGCGCACGGCAGCATCCTCCGCCACGATATACAGCTTCGCCTTCCTGCTGTTCGGCACATCCATATCTTTACGCACCGTACGTACTGCCTTCACCAGATCCTTCACATGCCCCATCACCGACTCCTCTGCCGCGAAATGGCGCCCGCTTTGATATTGTGGCCAGCTTGCCAGCATAATGGACTCTTCCTGCGGGTGCATCGTACAGAAAATCTCTTCGGTAAGAAACGGCATAAACGGATGCAGCAGCTTTAACGCTTCCGTTAAGACGGTGCGCAGCGTCCATAACGCGGCATTTGCGGACTGCGGCAGCTTATCGTACTGGTACGTGCGCAGCTTTGCGATCTCAATATACCAGTCGCAAAATTCATCCCAGATAAAATCATACACTTTCTGCACCGCGATGCCCAGCTCATATTTATCCATATTTTCGGTCATTTCTTTTGCCAGCGTATTCAGCTTTGAAATAATCCACTTGTCAGCCGGCTCAAAATCCGCCTCTCCAGGCTGCGTAACCTCCCGTCCTTCCAGGTTCATCATAATAAACCGCGAAGCGTTCCATACCTTATTCGCAAAATTCCGGGACGCCTCGACACGCTCCCAGTAAAAGCGCATATCATTGCCCGGCGCGTTTCCGGTAATCAGTGTCAGGCGCAGCGCATCCGCGCCGTATTGATCGATGACTTCCAGAGGGTCAATCCCGTTTCCTAACGACTTGCTCATCTTGCGCCCCTTGGAATCTCTGATCAGCCCATGAATCAGGACTGTATGGAACGGCGATTTGCCCGTCTGCTCATAGCCGGAAAATACCATGCGGATAACCCAGAAGAAAATAATGTCATATCCGGTTACAAGCACATCGGTCGGATAAAAATAATCCATCTCCTCCGTCTGCTTCGGCCACCCCAGCGTGGAAAACGGCCATAACGCCGAGGAAAACCACGTATCCAGCGTATCCGGGTCCTGCTCCATCCCTTCATGCCCACATTTCGGGCAGGTATGCGGCTCCTCCCCGGTCTTTGCCACTACCATCTCGCCGCACTGCGGGCAGTAATATGCCGGAATCCGGTGCCCCCACCAAAGCTGCCTGGAAATACACCAGTCACGGATACCTTCCAGCCAGTGCAGATAAATCTTGTCAAAACGCTCCGGCACAAAGCGAAGCTCCCCGTTTTTCAGCGCTTCTATCGCAGGCTTTGCCATCTCCTCCATTGCGACAAACCACTGCTGCTTTGCCATCGGCTCCACGGTCGTCTTACAGCGGTCATGCGTACCTACCGCGTGCTCATGGTCCTTGATGCCTGCAAGCAGCCCCATTTCATCCAGCTCCTTCACCAGGGCTTCCCTGCACGCATAACGGTCCATGCCCGCATACTTTCCGGCATGTTCGTTCATCGTCGCATCATCATTCATCACATTAACAAGCTCCAAGCCATGCCGTTTTCCCACTTCAAAATCGTTCGGGTCATGCGCCGGGGTGATCTTCACACATCCAGTTCCAAATTCCATATCCACATACTCATCCGCGATCACTGGAATCTCCCGGTTTACAACAGGAAGAATCAGCGTTTTCCCAATAATATCCTGATAACGCTCATCGTTCGGGTTGACTGCTACCGCCGTATCGCCAAACATCGTCTCAGGACGGGTCGTAGCAATCTCCACAAACCTTCCCTCTTCCCCCGCTACCGGATACTTAATATGCCAAAAATGCCCCTTCTGGTCGACATGCTCCACCTCCGCGTCTGAAATCGAAGTCTTGCATACCGGGCACCAGTTAATAATCCGGTTCCCCTTATAAATATAGCCCTTTTTATACAAGCGGACAAATACCTCTTCCACCGCCTCAGAACAGCCCTCATCCATCGTAAACCGTTCCCTGTCCCAGTCCGCGGCAGAGCCCATCTTCTTTAGCTGGTTAATAATCCGCCCGCCGTATTCTTCCTTCCATTCCCAAGCCTTTTGTAAAAAGCCTTCGCGTCCAAGCTCATTTTTATCAATCCCCTGCTCCTTTAACGACTGGATCACACGCACCTCGGTAGCAATCGCCGCATGGTCTGTCCCCGGCTGCCACAGCGTATTATATCCCTGCATCTTTTTATAGCGGATCAAAATATCCTGCATCGTATTATCCAGTGCATGTCCCATATGAAGCTGCCCGGTAACATTTGGCGGCGGCATCACAATCGTAAACGGCTTTTTGCTGCGGTCTACCTGCGCGTGAAAATACCCGTTTTTCTCCCATTTTTCATAAAGCCGCTGCTCCAACCCGGCTGGATTGTATGTTTTTTCAAGTTCTTTTGCCATAATAAAGCATCCTTTCTTAATTTAATATAGGCGTTTTTGTATGATATTTTGAGATATCTTATAATATCTATGGATAAAATAAAAGCCCCTTATAGCCAAAAGACTATAAAGGGCGAATAAGCGCGGTACCACCTTTTCTTCGACAGACCAAAATCTATCCTCTTGCTGTCCTGTAACGCGGACAAGACGGGGCGGCTTACTGCGTGAAAGTCCAGATATATGGACAAAGCGTGTTCGGCTCCCGGTTCCAAAGCTACCTTCCGCCATGCGTGTTCAAAGCCATCTTTCAGCCGGTGAATGGCTCTCTCTGGTGAGTGCTGTGGCGTACTCCTCTTTTTCGTTACCTTTGGGTTATTTACTTTTGCGTGTTTGAGCTTATATTATCATATTAAAATTTGGGGGAGTTGTCAAGATTTTTTTGGGGTGTGAAATAAGAGGACGCCGGAGGGCGGGGAGCGGGGCTGGCTTCCTGTTCCGATTCCAGAATGTAAGGAGCCCTAAGCAT
>CAMUPC010000231.1 GCA_947090545.1 uncultured Eubacterium sp.
TGAAAATCCCTTGGTGAGAATGACCTGCCGGTCCGTAAAGATTGCCACGCCGCCCTGCTTCCATGTCTCGATTCTTCCGACCAGCTTCTCCGTATAATTGATCGTGCTGCTGCCATATAGTTTTTCATCTGGCGATAACACACCCCTTTCCACAAGATTCTGCCTCTGCTTTTCTAATTTCTGTTCGTTCATTTTCAAAAACCTCCTCACTAAAACATATGCCTGATTATACCACTGCCGAACAGGTCTGCAAAAGCACCCCGTCCAAATCGGCACATAAATCGGCAAAATCGGCATTTTAGACCAATATGGTTCAGAATTGCGATTGTCCATGAGATGACTCACCATTTCTATCGCAATCTTTTTGTCCTGTCATAACGTTTATTGCACGAGTTACCCCCTGTCCTCAACCTGCCTGACTTTATCTGACAGCAGGATATCAAGGATTGCGTTTCCAGTGTATCTGGTCGGTATCAGAGGCTTTAAGATGCCCCCTATCTGCTCAGCATCTTTCTTTGTTTCCTCTATATTTCCCGACGCACTAAGGAACTGTCCAAAAATAACTTTTCATATTGTTTGTTTTTTTCTCCGATAACACCACTCAAAAATCAGTTACATAGCCCGCTATGCGCCTGATTTTTGAGCGGCACTCTCGAAGAAAAATCCTGCGCACTATTAAAAAGTTATTCCTTAACAGTTCCTAAGCTCCTTGATCGACTGTATGTGTCAGTTCACATCATGCAGGATCTGAAGTGTCTGATTATATTTCTGGTCCTGCTGCAGGTAATAGTCATACTGCAGTTTCGCCTGCTGTTCCAGAGCCCGTACTTTCATATCATAGGCTTTCTTTTCGTCGGCAGCTTTTATAAAATAAAGCAGATATAAATCCGCCAGCACGATACAGCACATATTGACAGCAAATATTCCACTGTTCAGGTCATGCGAAAGCCTCTGTATGATCGCAAGCATATTGCTGTTATAAATATGGTATCGCCAATACCCGACCAGACGTAGACAAACCGATTCTGATAAGTTCTGTGATACCCCTCATCCATAAACTGAAACACAATACAGGTTACAATAAAGCAGGAAATCAGATAACAAAGCGCCATTAAAATCTTATCCATTGATACATCTCCATACCGCCTCTGGCGGCACTCATCTTTCATGAAAATAACGATTCATCTTTTCCTTAAAATCCGATACGCGTTTCTGCGTCAGCAGCAGTTCCTCCCCGTTGTCAAGATAAATGGTATAACCTTTGAGTCTTTTGATATGTGACAAATTGACAATACAATAGAAATCTCTCTCTGCGCTTTCATTGTGTTTCATTCTGGATGATCCACACTCCCATCAATCCAATTTCATTCTGTTGTATTAATCAGAAATTTTGCCATTTACTTCACACCTCAACTTCCGATTTGCCGACTGATTGCTGCTAAAGTATAGCACAAAACCAACCAACACTCTTCAATTTATTACAAAAAAAGAATCCTGTTCAACAGGACTCTTTTTTGCTTTTCTCTATATCACACCTATAAGACAATCGCCTCAATTTCATCAATAATCGACTGATACCCCTTGCTGTTATTCTTAATCGTATCAAAGATCACACTGCTCCAGCCTGCGATCTCAAGGACACCAAGGCGATAGTTAAAGACCGATTTGCCGCTGGTGGAGCGGATATTGACACAGACCGTCCTGCACTGCGGGTTAATCTGCCGGAACTCCCTGAAAAGCCGTTCAAATTCACCTCTGGGGACACGGGAAGTTTCATCCCAGCCTCCCGATCCATCTTTTCCAATCACCATGTCAGAGAAGATAACAAGGTTGTCGATATGCTTTTTCTCCCTGATGCAGGTTTCCAGAAAGATATATAAGCCGTTTTCCGTAGAGGGGCCGCATTTTGCACCTTCGGCATAACTGCGCCGGGCAAAATCCAGCATGCGCTCACTGCGGTTCAGCGACTGCGCAATCAGTGTATCGCCAAACAGGCCAAGGTATACGTCATTTTGCCTGTAGGCCAGCATAGCGCCAAAGAGGTTGCCGATTGCCGCACAGGTTGTCCTGGAAAATTGACTGACACGGCTATGTCCGCCAGCGTCGCCACGCACAGAGCCGGAATGATCGACTAAAATCGCGGTATTTCCCTCCAGACATTCAATGTTTTGGCAGGAAATTTCCAGTGCGCCTTCAATGGCATCCAAAAGCTGCTGTTTCCTTTTGTTAAATTCATCTTCGCTTCCCAGATTCTGCTTATCGGATTCAAAAGCAATCTGCGTATGGTTTGTTCTGCCATAGCTAAGTTTTTCGATCTCCGTGTAGGCGGAAGCGAAGCGGAAGGGAAGAAGGCGGGAATTTCTTATTTTCTCCTGCTGGTTCAACTGTTCGCACGCTTCCCCTATCATCTCTGGTGCATTAAGGAATATATTGCGCAGGTTACGCAAAAGGTTAAACACAGGCATCCCTTTTGGGCTTTCCAATACAGCTTTAATCGCCTGCGCTTTATTTTCCAGGGCATCTCCCTGCTTTTGACCTGCGGCAGTCATCTCTTTTTCCAGAATCCTGGACTCGTACATGGTATGGAGGTTTTTACCGCGGTTTTTTATGATATCTGCATAAGCTTCGGCCTTTTTGCCAGAAGCTTTGGGGTGCAGCAGGTTAAACAAATCAATCAGTGAAATCGATTTGCGGGTCATTTTATATTTATCCAGCTGGTAGATATCAAATTTCTCCAAAGCCTTTTTAAAACCCTTGCGCATTGCATTCGGAAGCGCGTTATGTTTGATATCATAGCAGGCTAAGATTTCACTGATATCATCCGGGCGCACTACAATGCGTTCATAAAACCGCCTTCCCCATTCCGTACCAGAGGCGCAGTCAGCCAGGATAGCTGCCAGAAAATGGGAGCTTGAACGCATATTGGCTGTCTGGCGAGCGTAGATTGCCGTCTTTGCCACAAACAGCGGGTCGCAGCCATCGGCTGCGGCTTTAATTTTCGTTACAGCTTCATCTTCTGTTTCATAATAAGAACGGGTCATAAATGTCGTCAGTACAGAGGAAACTAAATTTTCCTTCTCCGACATCACATAGGCCAATTCTCCCATTTCATTCACAGCCATTTCGGGGATGCTTTTTGTATTATATTTAGACATAGTTCTCACCTTAGATTCCGTAAATAGAAAAAACTTTGGACAAAGACTGAGAGAGAGAGTTTAGGCTTGCGCCTTCGACTGGATTCGAACCAGCTACAAATTTGTCCCAAACAAATTGCTCCCAGATGAGCTTCGAAGTATCTCTCTCATTAGTACCAAAGTTTTTAATCACATTATAATATGTTTCGTTTTTATTCGGAACGAGATCGAAACAGAGGAGTCTTTTCAAAACCTTTACTGGATGATAACTTTCGAAGTATCTCTGTTTCTTAGTATCCGAACAAACAACAGTTTACCATTTCTATCCGATTTTGCATAAAAAACCTTGATTGCCCATGGATCTTACTGATTTTTCTTTATTATACGTAAAATATCTGTGACTGTCAATACTTTTCGATTTTGGATATCCTGACTAAATCAGAACATGAAAAGGAATATTTTTTCAATATCGCGTCACTGCCTGTTCCAAGTCTTTTATGATCTCCGGCCATATTGATAACACACTCTAAGGAATTGTAGGAAAATAAGTGATGTAGATTGCGCAGGATATTTCTTTGAGGATGTATGTCAAAAAACGTAGGCGTAGCAGCTACGGCGAGGCTTTTTGGCATGCATAATCAGAGAAATAGCCAAGTCAAGATGCGTCAGTTATTTTTCTACAGTTCCTAAGGTTGATTTGTCCGTCCGTATACCCCTGCTCAGCCGCCATTCGAAAAAATTTAACAGCCATCCCCCAGTCTTTCTTTATGCCCCAGCCATTGTAAAAGCAGTTGCCAAGCATATTTTGTGCAGATGCATAACCGGCCGTGGCAGACTCTTGATACCAGTATACTGCCTTCTCCATGTCTTTTTTTACGCCTCTTCCATGAAAATACAGCTGACCAAGGTTATACTGTGCCACCTTATCACCTTCCACCGCCGCCTGGCTGTACAGGATGGCTGCCTTCTCCAAATCCTGTCCTACTCCCTGTCCGGTCTCATAACAGCAGCCAAGCTGTCGCCATGCGACCGGATGCTCCTGTTCGGCAGATTTTGCGTACCAGTAGACCGCCTGTGTATCGTCATTTTCCATGCCCTTGCCCCCAAAATAGAAATTCGCCAGATTGACCTGTGCGTCCGGATCTCCGCCTTCCGCGCCTTTCTTGTACCAAAAGGCAGCCTGTACAAAATCCTGCTCCACGCCCTCGCCGCATTCATAACAGTATCCGAGACTGCGCTGGGCAGCCGCATTGCCTGCCTCCGCGGCTTTCCTGTACAACTGTACTGCCTTTTCCCAGTCCTGCTCCACGCCAAAACCATGTTTGTAACAGTCGCCAAGCTTGTCCATTACAGCGGGAGCTGACTTGTCACCGCTTTCTATCTTCTCCAAGAGACCATCGAACAAGATACCATCTTCGTAATATTCCCTGATCTTGCGCCCTGCCATCTCACCTAGCTTACCGCCGCTGTCAGACAACTGTATATATAGCTTGGTAGCCTCTATCAAATCCTGTTCCACGCCGACGCACCCTGTTTCATAGCACTGCGCTAGACAGTACAACTCCAAATCCAAGGCATATCCCTCGTCTTCATCCCCACCCCTCTCATCCGCATTTTTTGTATCGTTAAGTAAATATTCTACCCACTTATCCGCTTCTGCCGAATAAGGATTATCACTTTCTTTATTGACCTGCCCTGTTTCTTTATCAAACCAAAATCCAGCCTGTAGTTTGTTTGTTCTGACACCAATACCATTGGCATAACAGCATCCCAGCGCATGCATGGCATCAGCACTATCTCGTTCTACTGCTTTTTTATACCACAAAAATGCCAGCTCTTCATCCCTGTCAACACCGTGTCCCAGCTCATAACAAACACCCAGCTTATACTGTGCATCCGCATCGCCTTGTATTGCTGCCAGTTTGTACCAATCCGCTGCTTTTTCAAAATCCTGCTCAGTGCCAAGTCCATAATAATAGCACTCCCCCATCCTGTGCTGCGCCTCTGCACGCCCCTGTGCCGCGGCTTCGCCAAACCATTTTACTGCCTCGTTCCAATTCTGTCTCCCACCATTTTCATCCGATAGAAAACATGCAAGATTGTATTGTGCAGGCGCATACCCTTCCTCCGCAGACATACGGCAGCTCTCTGCGTCAAACGCTCTATCCCTGTAATAGTTCATATCATACTTTATCAATGCGAAACCTCCTTCAGACTTACATATGCCTGATTATACCACTGCCGGACAGGTCTGCAAAAGTGTCCTGTCCAAATCAGCATCCCTGACCGATACCAGTCTAAATTTGCGTATCCTGTCCATTGTACATGGCAAGACAGGATTTTGCGATGGTAAGTATCGCGGTAAAACAGGCCCCGTTCTGTTCTATATAAAGCAGCCCTCCGTATTTTTGCGCGGTATCCTGCACGTTTACAATTCCAAAACCATGATTCCCGGCATCCGGTTTCGTGGAAACCGGCAGGATATGTTTTCCCCCGTTATTAGCAATCTGTGTATTGATACATGTGTTCTCCACCTCCATCACCAGAAAATGCTCCTGCGCGTACAGCGCCGCATGAACGCTGCCATGGGCGCACTGCCTTGCCGCCTCAATGGCATTGTCCAGAAGATTGCCTGCCATGACGATCAGATCCTTCCCCGGAATACATGCCCATCCGGGATTTTCCTCCGCAGCGATATCCATCCAGACGCCCTGTCTGTCAGCCAGCACGGACTTTTCCCAGAGAATGGCGTTCAAGACAGGATTGGATGTATAGCGCTTTCCGATCAGGGTATCCAGTTCCACTTCCATATCCCCCAGCAGGCCTAAAATCTCCTCGTTTCCGCCGTCGGCGGCCAGCGCGGCTATGGAAACCATGCAGTTTTTCAGGTCGTGGGCATACCGCCTGTGTCCCAGGTCGATTTCTTCCAGATGCTTATAGTACCTTTGCTGCAGCGCGGCCTGCTGCTCCGCAAGCTGCTGTTCCCTGCTTTTCTCGCTGACAAAAAACAGTTTGTTGATCGTATAAAAAAGCAGTACATTTGCCAGCGGCAGAATGAAAAGCCCGAATTTCAGGCTGTACTGCGCCCATACGGCGCCATCATTTCCAAAGGAAATCCCAAGATAGATCAGCGCCGTGGAAAACGGCAGAATCACAAAAGACAGCGGAAAATGCTCCCGCATCTTATACTGTGTGCTGAGGAAACAGATTTTAAGTCCATGCAGCACAAACCAGCACAGTATGTAGGAAAGGGTTCCCATCGTATATTTTTCCGCTTCCCGTGTATAATGAAGTTCTTCCCTGATCAGCTGCCAGAACGGGATTTTGACAAAGAAAAGCTCAATTACAAGCTCTGAGAACAATGCTACCGCCCCGCCGATCAGGAGCAGAAATGTCTCTTTCCTATGGTCGTCGTTAAAAATCAACAGAACCGGCATCAACAGAACCGGCAATCCAAAGAGCAGGTTTATCATCCTGCTGTCAAAGGAATTGACCAGCCTGAGGGCTGCCGCACATAACAGCAGGATCAAAAACCGCAGCTTCCGGTCCCGCCCCCTGAATTTTAACTGATCCCTGAAAAAATCATAAAAAACCAGATGCCCAAACAGAGTGGCGCCGAAT
>CAMUPC010000232.1 GCA_947090545.1 uncultured Eubacterium sp.
TGTTAGTGCATATGGTGCCGCGCCCGGACGGTGCCACAGCGTAACCGCAGGATGCTTAGGGCTCCTTACATTCTGGAAAAGGAGCCGAAAAGAAGCCCCGCTCCCCTCCCTCCAGCGTCCTGTTATGCACCCCCCCCCGCATTCACCACCCACGAATCGCATTGTTATATTGACAATGTTACCCTCAGATGCTAAAATTTAAAATAGAACGAACGCGTACGTACGAGGAGGGGCAGCATGAACATGGCTCAGGAAACCAGTAAAGACCAACAGCCGTCAAAACAGGAGCGCTTTTTGGATACGAACCTGCTGCGGGACAGCAGGATACTGGAACACACACATTCCTTTATCGTGGAATATAACCTGAAAACAAAGCAGTGCTATATCGATCCTGCGCAGCGCCAGTATGTATACGGAGACTGGCAGGAGAAGATCCACCAGGGCTGCTGGAACCAGGCGGAAAGTACGGATTTTAAGCAGATCGTGTTGAAGGACGACATTGAGAAGGCGGAGAGTTTTTTTGACTTTTCAGATCTTAAGGCAGGCGAGCATAGGGGCATGGACGCCCGGTTTTATGTCGAGGCGCATACTTATGAGTGGTTTCGTACAAGCCTTGTGTGCTATGCGGATGCGGATGGGCACAAGGAACGGGTGCTGATTACGTTTACGAATGCGGAACAGGAGATTGAGACGCTGCAAAAGCTGAAATTCCTGCTGGCAAAGGACCCGCTGACGCATATGCCGAACCTGGACAGCTTTGTGCAGATGACGGATGAGATGATCCAGTCGCACAGTGATTCCAGCTATGCGGTGATCCGTATGGATATTGACAAGTTTCGTATGGTAAACCAGATGTACGGGACAAAGGAGGGTGACAATATTCTGCGTTATATTGGCGTAAAAATTCAGGAATGGGCGGGGCCTGTGATGGAGCTTTGTACTTACTGCCGCGTATCCTCTGATGTTTTTTGCGTCTGTATGCCGACGGAGGCGGACGCGATTGCGGAGCTGATCGATTTTTTGCAGTTGTCGCTTCGTGCGTATCCGCTGAAATTTGATATGGTGATGTCGTTTGGCGTGTACATAACGTGTGAGGAGGACCGCAGGGAACATATATCTGTTTCGACTCTGATGGACCGTGCGGCGTCGGCGCAGCGGACGGTGAAAAACAGTTATGTCAACCATGTGGCATACTATGACAATGTGATCCGCAAAAAAGAAATCGCGGAGCAGATTATTGTGTCCGAGATGAAAAAGGCGCTGGAGACGAACCAGTTCCAGGTATATTTGCAGCCGAAGTGCGAGATGGATACCGGAAAAATTATCGGCGCGGAGGCGCTGGTGCGCTGGATACATCCGTCGCAGGGCATTATTTCCCCGGGGGAGTTTGTGCCGGTATTTGAAAAAAATGGGTTTATTTCCGAGCTTGACCATTTTGTCCTGCGGGCGACGTGCGAGATGCTTCGCAGATGGCTGGACGAAGGCAAACGGGTATGCCCGATTTCTGTCAATATTTCAAGGACAGACTTGTATGACCCGAACCTGCTGCATCAAATCAAGGAATGCGTGGCGGAGTTTGACGTGCCGCATGACCTGATCGCGTTTGAGCTGACGGAAAGCGCGTTTGTATCGGACAATATGCAGCTTTACAACCTGGCAAAGCTGCTGCGCGAAAATGAGTTCCATGTGATGATGGATGATTTTGGAAGCGGGTATTCTTCACTTAATTCGCTGCGGGAGATTCCGGTCGATGTGCTGAAAATTGACCTGAAATTTCTGCCGCCGTCGACAGATGACAAGCGGGGGACTGTGATTTTGCATTCCATTGTAGAGATGGCGAACCGCCTTGGGCTTGAGGTGATTGTAGAAGGCGTGGAGACGATGGAACAGGCGCAGTTTCTGCTTTCGATCGGCTGCCGCAACGCGCAGGGCTTTTATTTTTACCAGCCGATGCCGGTGTCGGAGTATGAGCGGTACCTGGAGGAGACTTCTTAAAGCAGGCAGTACCGTTTCAGCTTCCAATGGGAAAGAGGAAAGGATAGTGGGAGGAAGGATTCATGGAAGAGTTGATCCTGGTCGTGGATGATGCAAGATTCGCCAGAATGATCACAAAGAAGGCGCTGCAAAACGGAGGCTATGAAAATATCATAGAAGCAGCGACGGCTGCGGATGCCCTGAGAGTATTTCAGGAAAAGAAGCCAGTCCTGACTCTTTTGGATATTACGCTGCCGGATAACCTGGATCTGACGTTGTTAAAAAAGCTGATGGAAATAGATCCGAAGGCGTCGATTATTATGTGCTCGGCGATCGGACAGGAAAGGGTCATTATGGAGGCGCTAAAGTCGGGAGCGAAGGACTTTATTTTAAAGCCGTATGATGAAAAGCAGTTTATTCAAATTGTCAACCGGGTGCTCCGTGAAAAATCAGAGGCGAAAAAGAACAGATAGTATGAATGGAAATAATCAAAGATCAGGCTTTCGGTCTGTACGGCAGACCGGGGGCTTTTTTGTTCTTTTTTATGTTTTTTAGTCAAAAACGCGACGGGACAGGGTGAAAATGCGTTATGGTTCATAGGGCAGGCACGCGTTTGTGCAGGACGGCAAGTTGTTGCAGATAAGGGAGAGATACATGGAGGATGAAAAAATTATAGAGCTGTACTGGCAGCGGGACGAGGAAGCGCTGCGCCAGACTAACCAAAAATACGGTTCGTTTTGTTATTATGTCGCACACAATATCTTAAAAGACGACGAGGATTCCAAGGAATGCGTCAATGACACATGGTTTAAGACATGGACGGTAATCCCGCCAAAGCGCCCGGAGTATTTTCAGGCATTTTTAGGCAAGATCACAAGGAACCTGTCGCTGGACCGTTACCGGAAAAACCATGCTTCTAAGCGGGGAGGGGGAAGCATGGATGTGATTTATGAGGAGCTTAAGGAGTGCATCGCAGACCGTACCTGCGAGGAAGCAAGGACGGATACGATTGTTATTACTGATGCGCTCGGCAAGTTTTTAAAAGAGATTTCCAAAGATGCAAGGATTATTTTCGTGCGCCGTTACTGGTATGCAGACAGCGTTGCACAGATCGCAGAGCGTTTTGGCATGAGTGAAAGCAAGGTAAAATCCTCGCTGATGCGCAGCCGAAACAGGCTGAAAGCATTTTTAGAAAAGGAAGGGATTACGGTATGACAGAACATGCAGGGGAACGGCTGTTTCAGGCGATGGAGCAGATACCGGAGGATATCATTCTGGAAGCGGCGCAGGAGCCTGCCAGCAGGGAGCAGGCGGAAGAAGCCGTCAGCAAAAGCCAGTTCGTAATGGAACGAAAGACAGAAGCAGCAGAACAGGGTCAAGAGAAGGCGAAAGCCGGGACAGAAAAACTGCCGCACTGGAAATGGACGGCGGAAAAGCTGGGCGGATATTTAAAATACCTGCCTGTCGCAGCGTGCCTGTGCATCGTGTTCGGCGGTGCTGGCTATGTGATTGCAAATTTTAAAATGGGCTCGTCCGCACCCGGCATTTATGCAGGCGGCGGTTCTGCGAAAAGTGCGGATGAAGCTGGGTTAGATCTGGCGCTTGAGGATGCGCCTGCAATGGACGACGGCACGGAGGAAAGCCAAATGCAGTCTGACGGAGGGATGCTGCAAAACACGATGCCGTCAGAAGAAAGCGCGCCGGAGAGTGGAATGCAGTCCGACAGCGGTGCGTCGGAAGGCGGGGCACAGCCTGGAGCCGGATACACGGGTGCGGTTGATGAAAAAGGCGCGTCGGAAAACGGCAGCAGCCAGACAGGAGGGCATGAGACAGCGGCGCTGCCTGTGCGGTTCGATACGTACGAAGGTCCAGTGTTTTCTCTGACAGCGACCGGAGATACACAAAAGCTGAAAATCAGCCGCAGCCTGAAAGCTGCCGTATCCACCGGGCAGCTTGGCAAGGCGGAAGCAGGGACAGGGCAGACGCTGCCGTTACTGCGTGTTACGGATACTTACCAGATTAAAAATACATCGGACTCGGATAAAACGTTGCAGCTCGTTTATCCGTTTGTAACCGCTTTTGGCGAAAAGCAGGAGGGCGGAGGACAGCTGCTGCACATACAAGGGGAGCCGCAGGCAGAGGTTTCTTACAGTATCGGAGAAAGTATCTGCGCGTACCGGGGCGCGGGCTTCTCGGAGACGTCTGCGATGGAGGACTATCAGCAGATCTTCAATGAAGAAGCAGATTACCAGGAGCAGGCATTGGAAAAGGAAGCAGGCTGGAGCAAAAAGGTATGGGTTTATACGTTTTCTGATATCCGCCTGCGGGACGGCGCACAAAACGGCGTGCCGGGCGTTGTCGGCGTTACGGTCAACGGCGAAGAGGCGAAGGTGCTGACCTATGGGTTTGACCATTCCTTTGAACGTGAGGACGGCAGCAGCAACCATTGCTTTTTTGTGCCAGGGGAGCAGGAAAAGCTGGTGCTGATTGTGACGGGAGTTAAAGAGGCAGAGCCGCAGGTCGGGTATTATTCCAATCTGGACTGTGTGGAGCGATTGGATATGGACGGCTTGGAATATCACATGCGCAGGCAGGAAATGTCTTATACAAACGCGCTGCGCATATGCAGCAACGACGCGGTTTCCCTGCTGCGTGAGTCTTTGAAGGAGGAGCAGTCCGGGGAGGACGCCGCGCCGTACATCAATGCACAGGCCGCACTGCGCGCACTGACCATGATCGGGGAAGAGGAAGGCTTTTACGATACGTTAACGAAACGATACCAGAGTACAGAATTAAAGGAAGTGTTTGAACGTCTGTTTGGCGAAACGCGGGCCGTCTTTGCCAGGGCAACGGTGACGATACCGGCAAAGAAGTCGGTGCAGGTGACGGCGCGGATACAAAAGGCAAAGCAGCCGGATACAGGCGGAAGCAAACAGGATGCGCCGCAGTATGCGTTTGACCTCTTTTCTGCGGCGGACAGCCAGCTCCCGCTTAAGAAAACGGCGTTTTCCCTGACGCTTGCGGATGGATGGGAACTTGCGGAACAGGATCTTGGGCTGAAGCGGAAAAAAGCATCTGTCTGGAAGGCGGTGCTGTCTGGAAAGCCTTATTCTTTTTCTGTACGGGAGGAGGAAAGGAAATAGGCAGCAAAGCCGGCAATGTTTTGAATCAGAAACATAAAAAAATAAGGATTGATTTCTTTTTTAGTTAGTGTTTTAATAGAAATGGAACAATTTGTCAGCCGTGCTGTATGCATCGAAAAAAACGGTTTGGAAAAACTGTATTCCACATAAAAAGAAATATATTATAAATAAAAAAGAAATCAGGAGGAGAGAATTATGTTTGGTTTTGGACAGATGATTAATATTTTAAAGAAGAGTCCGAAAAAAATAGTTTTTACAGAAGGAAATGACCCGCGTATCCTGGAAGCGGCTTCCAGGCTGCTGGCAAGCTATTTCCTGCATCCGATCTTAGTCGGGGATGAAGAAGAGATTATCGCGGCGGCGGAGGACAGCGGCTACAATATCCGCGGCGCTGAGATTATTGACCCGAAAAAATACGAGGATATGGACGCGATGGTGGACATGTTCTGTGAGCTGCGCAAATCCAAAGGGGTAACGCCTGATGAAGCAAGAAAGATCCTTGCACAGACGAATTATTTTGGCGCCATGCTTGTAAAAATGGGCCTTGCCGATGCCTTATTAGGCGGCGCGACGTATTCGACCGCAGACACGGTGCGTCCGGCATTGCAGCTTATTAAGACAAAGCCGGGCAACAGCATTGTATCTTCCTGCTTTATTCTGGTGCGCCCTTCCGCGACAGGGGACAACGAAGTACTGGCAATGGGAGACTGCGCAATCAATATCAAGCCGACAGAGGACGAGCTGGTAGAGATTGCTGGAGAGACGGCAAAATGCGCCAAGATCTTCGGCGTTGACCCGCAGATCGCGTTTTTAAGCTATTCTACCTTTGGCTCTGGTGAAGGCGAGGATGTCGACAAGATGCGCAATGCGGCGCAGAAGGCAAAGGCAAAATACCCGGATCTGCCGATCGAAGGGGAATTGCAGTTTGACGCGGCTGTATCGGTGCGGGTAGCGCGTACCAAGTGCCCGGAGTCGGAGGTGGCAGGGCACGCGAATACATTTATTTTCCCGGATATCAGTGCGGGAAATATCGGATACAAAATTGCGCAGCGCTTGGGGCATTTTGAAGCTTACGGTCCGATCCTGCTTGGGCTGAATGCGCCGATCAATGACCTGTCCAGAGGATGTAATGCTTCGGAAGTATATTCGATGGCGATTATTACGGCGGCGCTTGCGGATTAGTGCGTGATTTAAGGATGGAGTGCATGGAATTGCCAGTAAAGGTATGCGGAAAAAATGAGAACATTAATGGTGTCGTGTACAATGTGATGGATTAGGTTAAGCGGAGAAGCCGCGGTGATATGCGGGGTGTAAAAATGGGCTGTCGGAAAAGAGTTTTAGTGCTTTTCTGGCAGCTTTGTTTATATTTTCAGTGGTATGCGGAATATTTTTATCTGGGTATCTTATTCGGTCGAGTGTTGCATTTGTGCTTCTATAGGGACGCTGGAGGAAGGGGAGCGGGGCTGGCTTCCTGTTCCGGTTCCAAAATGTAAGGAGCCCTAAGCATCCTGCGGTTACGCTGTGGCACCGTCCGGGCGCGGCACCTAGTTCGCCCTGGCTTTCAGCCAGCAGCTAAAGGTGCCGCTTGGCTTCGCCCCTGTGTGATCGAGCAGGATG
>CAMUPC010000233.1 GCA_947090545.1 uncultured Eubacterium sp.
TTCGCCCCTGCTTTTGTTCAGCAGGATGCTAAGGGCTTCTAAACCTTCTTCCAAGACCGCAGCCCGGGCGTGCCAATCCCCTCTCCCGGCTGGTTTTCGCGAGTTCTGCGTAAATAATGGTGCATTGTGAACGGAGTGTATTCCTGGGAGGTGTTTGATGTGGGGAGTAGGTATCTTTGATTGTGGAGTAATTTGATTTTGATGGGATGATGCACTGAGGGGGTTCATTGAGCTGTAATATAAAATGCTTGTTTTGCAATTTGATAAATTTTCGCATGTAATTATGCAGTCGGAAGTAATCTGTACAGCTAACAATTCATTCAGACAGAAATCGGAAGTAATCTGTACAGCTAACAATTCATTCAGACAAAAATTGGAGGTATTTTTGATTGTGGAGTAATTTGATTTTTGATGGGATGACGCACTGAGGGGGTTCATTGAGCTGTAATATAATATGCTTATTTTACAATTTGATAAAATTTCGCATGTAATTATGCAGTCGGAAGTAATCTGTGCAGTTAAGGATTCATTCAGACAAAAATCGGAAGTAATCTGTGCAGTTAAGGATTCATTCAGACAAAAATTGGAGGTATCTTTGATTGTGGAGTAATTTAGTTTTTGAGCAGTCGGAAGTAATCTCTATGCAGCTAACAATCCATTCAGACAAAAATTGGAGTATTGCACAGTCTGATTCGCACCATTACGCCACAAAATTTCTAACTAATAAAACCACATTATTGTCAAAATTAGGCTGATGTACTGGTATGAATCAGCCAGTACATCAGCCTAATTTCTGTCTGAGCGGAGCACCATATGTATAAATTTAACTGAAATCAGCATATAAAGTGGGTGTAGCAGGAATCAGCTTAACGCAGCCATCTTTTCTATCCAAAGATTTTCATTGCTTTACATCGTATTCGTAAAAATCCGAGCAAACAAAAAAGCAAAAATCCTTAATCTATCAGCATTCCAGAAAAATTAGCGCAAATAGAGCAAAACACTAATAAATGCAGTATCATTTTAAACTTCTTTCATTAATTATTTAGAACCTGCGAAAAACAGCCGGAGGAAGGGGCGCGGGGCTGGCTTGCGGTTCCTATGGAAAAATGTTAGGAGCCCTTAGCATCCTGCTCGATAACCCAGGGGCGAAGCCAAGCGGCACCTTTAGCTGCTGGCGGAACGCCAGGGCGAACTAGGTGCCGCGCCCGGACGGTGCCACAGCGTAAACGCAGGATGCTTAGAGCTCCTTACATTTTGGAATCGGAACCGCAAGCCAGCCCCGCGCCCCTTCCTCCAGCGTCCCCTCCGCAAAATCCTACAATCCTGACCCCACCCAGCCCTGCCCTCCCCAAAAAGCTGTAACCCCATAATAAAGCACAACCCGAACTCATCTCATGCCACACAAATAGTACACCCCAAATAGCTCCATTATCATCCCATAAAAATTAATTACAAAAACCCACAAAAACCCGCCCATCCCCCTATTGCAGAAAAATAGCAAGCAAAAGAAACGCAGCCCCCACACCATAAATACCATTCACCACCACGCATACCTGCATCCATTTATTCCTGGCCCCTCCCTTCGTATACGCAAACACAGCCAACAAACCAGAAGCAACCATAAAAGCCCCATAGCTGTAAATCAGGATTTCCGCAGCAGGGCTTTCAAGCGCCCAATCAAAAGTACGCAAAAATAAAAGCGTCCACGGCAAAAACAAAGTAAGCGTGCAAACACCAGTATAAATTGATTTTTTCATAAACCTCTCCTTTCAGATGTTCCATACCAGATACAAGATACAGCAAGTGCAGCAATCGTAATAAAAATAGCAGCAGGCAGCCAAGGAAGCCACGCGATGTCAGTCTCATACATACCGCTTGCGGCTTTTCCGTACTGGGTCATCAGCAGGTAAAACGGATAACTTGCAGGATATAAAAACCAATATTTTGTATTGATGATCAGCACGGACGGGACAATGGAAGCAAGCCCGATGCCCGCAGAAAAAACCGGAGCCTTGATCAGTACGGCAAGCATCCAAAAGATGGCGGCTGTTGGGATGGCTCCGGCATAGATCTGCGCAGTGCCTGCGATCACATCGAATGGCTCTAAGACAAAATCGTAGTGCTGCATCCTGGAAGCGATCAGGGCGCTGCTGTAGTAGGTGCCGATGCTTAGAACCATCTGTACAGCTAACAGCAATAGGAGTACTGTAAATTTTGCCAGGCTAAGCTTTGCTGTGTTTACCGGGAGCGAGAGCATTTGAAACATGCCCCGCTGACTGCGTTCCATCTGGGTCAGCAGGATCGTACAGATCAGGAAAGACGCTGGAATCATGATCCATGCCATTCCCATAAAGCCCTGGATAAAGAAATTTTTTTCAGGCGTGATTGCAATGCCTTGCAGGTCAAAATTCAGCCCAGAATGGATAATGCCTGGAATCCATATCAGGATGACGGGGAGCAAGAGCAGCAAAAGGATGTTTGTCCGGCGCAGTTTTTTAAGCTCTGCGCTGAGCAGGGTTAGGAAATTCAAGCAAAACACCTCCTTAATTTTAGAATGCACAGCTTTGCCAAAAGAAACAGGATGGCTTCGGCTGCACATGCTGACAAAAAGTACCACTGTGTTCCGGCTTCGGCAAGTGCCGCAAGTGTCGCGTAGGGGGAGACAAATGGGCAAAGGCTAAGAAGCAGGCTGTCTTTTGGAAACACAGACAATGTAAACATCAGGATAATGCCGATGCCGAAGGATACCCACATATTTTTACAGACAGAGGCAAGAAGCAGCATCAGGATTACCGTAGGCAGCATTGCTGCAAAGGCAAAGCCATAGTTTTTTGCAAGCTCTGATAGCCTTGGGCTGTAACCTGAAAACCAGTACATGCCGCAGAGTGCGAGGGCGGCGGTTTCTGACAGGAGCGTTCCGGCAGTGCACAGCATGGTAATCCAAAGCTTGCCGAAAAAAATGCGTCCTGTCTGGATGGGCAGTGTTTCCATTTTCTGTGCGCCGTTGTCTGCAAATTCGGTGCTGTACATAAAACAGGTGCAGCAGATCACAAGAAAAAGATGGAGCATCGCCATAAACTGCCAGTTGGCGTCTGTCAGGATGCAAAAGGGGTCGCCAGACTGTGTGGTAAAGGTACTGGAGCGCACGCTCATGTGCACCAGCGGGAATGCGGCGGAAAGTACCGTCCCGCCAAGGAATGCGGGGAAATAGCCGGTGCGCCTGAGTTTTTTTGCTTCCATAAATATCATAGAAATCATTGCAAAGCACCTCTTTTCCGGCTGTTGTCCGCTTCGATCAGGGCGAGAAACGTATCCTCCAGGTGTTCTGTCGGAAGCCCCGCGGCTTGCGCTTTTGTCTGTAGGCCATGGACTGTTCCTTCAAAAAGCAGCCTTCCGTGGTTGAGGATGCCGATATCGTCTGCCATCAGTTCGATTTCCGAGAGCAGATGGGAGGATACAAGTACGGTGCAGTCATATTTTTGCGGCAGCGAGCGAATCAGCGTGCGGATCTCATGGATGCCTGCCGGGTCGAGCCCATTGGTCGGCTCGTCTAAAATCAGGAGCGGCGGTTTGCCAAGCAGTGCCCCGGCAAGCCCCAGGCGCTGCTTCATGCCGAGGGAATATTTTTTGGCAAGGCGCTTTTGATACGGGGCAAGCCCGACCAGCTCCAGCGCTTCCGCGACACTTTGCTTTGGCAGAGAGAGGATGCTTCGGATAATGTCCAGGTTTTCTTCTCCGGTCAGGTTGCCGTAAAAGGCGGGCGCTTCGATAAAGGAACCGATTTCTTTTAAAATCTGAATCCTGTCTTGCGGGTACGTTTTGTGTGCGATATGAAAGCTTCCGGCGGTAGGATGTACCATGCCGAGAAACATTTTCATGGTTGTCGATTTTCCGGCGCCGTTTGGCCCTAAGAATCCGTAGATCCTGCCTTTTTGGATATGCAGGCTGATATTATTTACGGCGGTAAAGCTGCCGTATTTTTTGGTGAGGTTTTTCGTTTCGATCATGTACAAGGTGTTGTCTCCTTTCTGTGTGTGTTGGTGTTCCCTGACAATGACAGGATACTGCGGGCTGCTTGCGGCATCCTTTCTGCTGCCTTACATTTTCCTTACATTTGCGCCTGCCATAAAAAAATGCGGCAAAAGTATGGTATACTGTGTTAAGAATAACAGAAGGAGCCGATTGTATAAGAAATCATTTGAAAAAGAAACGTATCCTGCTGGTGGACGATGAGCAGGAGCTGCTGCGTATGGTAACGTCTATGCTCAAAGAGGACGGCTACGCCAACATTCAGACTGCCGCAAGCGTAAAAGAAGCAGTTGCAGCCGCAAAAAGCTTTGCGCCGGAGCTGGCTGTGCTGGACGTGATGCTTCCTGATGGAAATGGATTTTTGCTGTTTAAGCAGCTACGGATGTTTACGGAGATTCCGGTGCTGTTTTTAACGGCGCTTGGCGAGGATGAGGACAGGCTCAGGGGGCTGGGGCTTGGGGCGGACGATTATCTTGTCAAGCCTTTTTTGGGCAGGGAGCTGGTGCTGCGCATCGGCATTATTTTAAAGCGTTATTACAAAGAGGAAACGCCGCTTGCGGTACTTGCCGGATGCCAGATCGATTTTGCCGCCGCGGAGGTGTTAAAGGACGAAAAGCGCCTGCCGCTGACAGCCAAGGAGTTTGAGATCTTGCAGGCGCTTTACCGCAATGCCGGGCGGATTGTGACGATTGACCAGTTGTGCGAGGCTGCGTGGGGCGATAATCCTTATGGCTATGAAAACAGCCTGATGGCGCATATCCGAAGAATCCGCGAAAAGATCGAGGCAAACCCTTCCCGCCCGGTGTCCCTGCTGACGGTTAAGGGGCTTGGGTATAAGCTGGTTACAGGAGGGCAGCTATGAACGGAATGGCAAAATTGATCCGGCGCTGTATCGCAGTCCTGTCGTTTAGCACGCTGCTGCTTCTGGCATTAAATATGCTTTTGCTGATGGCAGTTTCTGCAAGGCTGAATGCCAACGCAGGCCCATGGACGACGGCGGAAGAGACGGCACGGGCGCTCCGGCAGGAGGGAGGGCGGTTTGTCCTTTCAAAAGCCCAGGCTGCACAGCTTTTGGAGGAGGATGCATGGGCGGTGCTGATTGACAGCCAGACGCTTGAGGTGCTGTGGCATACGAAGCATCTGCCAAAGGAAGTCCCGCTGTCTTATACGGCTGGGCAGATTGCAGCGCTGACGCGGGGATATATCGGCGAATACCCGGCTTTTACAGCAGAATCGGACGCCGGGCTTGTAGTCTTAGGGTATCCCAAGGAACGCTATTGGAAACATATGTATCCAAGCTGGGACTATAGGCTGATTCAACATGCGCCTTATTTGTTTCTGATCGCAGCGGGGATCAATCTGGCTGCGGTGTTTCTGATTTCTATAGTTGCAAATGCCAGGCTGCTAAAATCGGTTCATCCGATTGCGGAAGGGATCGAGGCGCTTCCGTCAGGAGATCCTGTGCGGGTGAAGGAACAGGGCATTTTATCCAGCCTTGCCGTAAAGATCAATGAGACTTCCAGTATGATGCAGGCGCAGCGCCTGGAGCTTATAAAAAAAGAAACCGCGCGTGCCAACTGGATCAGCGGCGTCTCACATGACATCCGTACCCCGTTATCCATGGTGATGGGCTATGCAGGGCAGTTAGCGGAAAACGCTGCGCTGCCCGAAGCAGACAGAAAAAAGGCAGAGATTATCTGCGCGCAGAGTATCCGCATGAAAAACCTGGTAGGCGACTTGAACCTAGCCTCCAAGCTGGAATACAATATGCAGCCGCTTTCACAGGAGCCGGTAAGCCTGGCGGCGCTTGCAAGGCAGAGTGCGGCAGATTTTATCAATGCAGGCTTAGAGGAACCGTATTCGGTTGCGCTTGAGATCCTGCCTGGTGCGTCAGAGTGCAGGATCAGAGGCGATAAGGCGCTGCTTGTACGCGCTGTCCGCAATCTTTTGGAAAATGCCCGCGCCCATAATCCTGCGGGCTGCGGGATAAAAATTACAGTAAGCCGCAATGGGGACAGGCTGCGGCTGGCGGTGGAGGATGACGGAGTGGGGATCTCAGATGAAAAGCTGGAAAAGCTACGGCATACACCGCATTATATGATGCAGGATACAGGAACCGGAGAGCCGCGGCATGGGCTGGGGCTTTTGATTGTGCAGCAAATTGCGGCTGCGCATGGAGGGGAGATTGTATTTGGGCGTGGAAAGATGGGAGGGTTTTTGGTGGAGATGGTTTTTGGGGTGCAGGAGGATCAAAATAAACGCATGAATGAAGATGAGAGCCTATGAGCCGTAAAAATTGTGCATAATGGCAAACGATTTGTCCGGGAAACAATTTCCGGTCAAGTATTGCATTTTTGCGCATACAGGGACGCCGGGAGAGGGGATTGGCACTTCCTGGCGCGTCCATTCCAGAAGGTTAAGAATCCCTAAGCACCCTGCGTTTACGCTGTGGCACCGGACGGGCGCGGCACCTAGTTCGCCCTGGCTTACAGCCAGAAGCTAAAGGTGCCGCTTGGCTTCGCCCCTGTGTTTTGAAGCAGGATGCTAAGGGCTTCTAAACCTTCTTCCAAAGCCGCCGCCAGAAAGTGCCAATCCCCTCTCCCGGCTGGTTATCGCATGTTCTGCAAAAATAACAGCTTGCGAAGCTAATGGCTGTGAGCCACCATTATTTGGAGCCCTGAAAAAACAGCCGG
>CAMUPC010000234.1 GCA_947090545.1 uncultured Eubacterium sp.
CACAGCGTAAACGCAGGATGCTTAGGGCTCCTTACATTTTGGAATCGGAACAGGAGGCAAGCCCCGCGCCCCTTCCTCCAACGTCCGTTACCCAAAACACCACACCTCCCATTCGCAAACACCCCAATAGAACCCACAAAAAAGATACAGGAGAAAAGACAAATGATCAAAAAATGGACAGCAAAAAGCAAATAGAAAATGAGGTGACGGCGGTAGCCGGAAAGCGGATTTTGATGCAGGAGGGCTGGATGTGGTTTCGGGAGGTGTGTGAGATTCCGGTAAAAATACGGCTGATTCGGGAATCGTAACGTAACAGTGGACAGGCGCATGGGACAATGAAATGTAAACCATGTGCCTGTCTTTGTTTATCAGGAGGAGCAACAAATTATCCTTACATCTTGAAATTGCGTACCTACTGTGGCATAATAACTGATATGTACAAAAACAGGCAGACATGCGGGCGTATGCGTGAAAGCAGCAGACAAGCCGGCAGATCCTGCCGCCGACAATAAAAATCAGGAAGGTGATTGCATGTCAGTAAAAGACACCAGAATAAAACCATACACAGCAGAAAAGATCAAAGTCCGCCCATATGAGCATGTGGCGCAGTACTATGAGACGGACCAGATGGGGATTATCCATCATTCCAACTTTATTAAATGGATGGAAGAGGCGCGGATGAACCTGATGGACCAGATGGGCTTTAGCTATAAGGCGATGGAAGATATGGAGATTATAAGCCCGGTGCTTTCGGTAAAGTGTGAGTATAAGAGCATGGTGCGTTTTCGTGATACGGTTGTGATCGAGGCACGGATTGTCAATTATAATGGTGTCAAGATGAAGGTTGCTTACCGCATGACGGATAAGGAGACGGGAGAGCTGCGGGCGGCTGCGGAGAGCGAGCACTGCTTTTTAAGCCACAGCGGAAAGCCGATTTCCTTAAAGCGTTCGTATCCTGAGATTGACACGAAGTTCTTTACCCTTTATGATGAGGACGGGGAAGAGATTATAGAATAATGGTAAAGGAGTCATCCATGAGCAAAAAGCTGGTTTTGATCGATGGGCATAGTATATTGAACAGGGCGTTTTTTGGCATTCCTGATCTGTCCAATTCTAAAGGGCTGCATACGAATGCGGTTTACGGGTTTTTAAATATTTTGTTTCGGATCTTAGAAGAAGAGCAGCCGGATTATCTGACGGTGGCGTTTGACGTGAGCGCGCCGACGTTCCGCCATGAGATGTACGCGGATTATAAGGGGACGAGAAAGCCGATGGCGCCGGAGCTTCGGGAGCAGGTGCCGGTGATGAAGGAAATGCTGACGGCGATGGGGATTAAAATCGTGGAAAAGGCGGGATATGAAGCCGACGACCTGCTCGGTACGATGGCAAAGCGCTGCGAGGCGCAGGGAATGCAGGTTTCGATTGTGTCCGGCGACAGAGACTTGTTGCAGCTTGCGTCTGAGCAGATCAAGATACGGATTCCAAAGACGAAAAAGACAGGAACAGAAGTAGAGGATTACCATGCAAAGCAGGTGATGGAAAAATACAGTGTCACGCCGGAGGAATTTATCGATGTCAAGGCGCTGATGGGTGACTCTTCGGATAATGTGCCGGGCGTGCCTGGCATCGGGGAAAAGACGGCGGTAAAGATGATCAGCCAGTATGGAAGTATTGAGAATGCGTATGCGCATATCGATGAGATGCCAAAGTCCAAGGTGCGGGAGTCTTTTCGGGAAAATTACGAGAAGGCGCAGTTTTCCAAAAAGCTCGTTACGATCGAAGTGAACGCGGCACTTGATTATGACCCTGAACAGGCAAAGCTTGGCAATTTGTATACACCGCAGGCATATGAGCTGTGCCAGCGGCTGGAGTTTAAAAATATGCTGTCCCGGTTCCAGGGGCAGGAGCATGTGACAGGGCAAAACGACGCCGCGAAAGCGTTTCAGGCGGTCAGTCATGCGGCGCAGGCAAGGCAGATTTTAGAACGGGTTCGGCAGGCGGAGAAGTCCGCGGTGCTGCTTGCGGAGGAAAAGGGTGTCGTATACGGCATGGCTGCGGCGGTTTCACCTACGGAGATTTATTTTATAAAATGCAGCCCGTATACGCTGGAACAGGCTGGGGATGCGCCGAAGGCTGTGCAGGACGCAGCAGGGCAGTACAGTATGTTTTTATCCGAGACGCCGGCGCCTATGGATGACAATGAGATGATCTGCGGCAAAGAGCTTTTCGCGCAGCTTGCAAAGATCCTGACGTCGGGAAACCGTGTGGCGGCGTTTGACGTCAAGCAGATCCTGAAATATGTGGAGATCCCGGCGCAGAAGCAGTTGTTTGACGTTGCGGTCGCGGCGTATCTGCTGAATCCTCTGAAAAACGAATATCCGTATGAGGATATCGCGAAGGACTACTTAGAACAGATGCTTCCGTCCAGGGCGGATTTGCTGGCAAAGCTGCCGTATGAGACGGCGATGGAGGAAAAGCCGCAGGAGTTTTTGCAGGCGGTGTGCTATCCGGTGTATACGGCTTACGAGGCGGTGGAGGTATTGGACGAGCAGCTTGCCAAGGCGGGGATGAAGGAGCTGTTTGACACGATAGAGATGCCGCTTGTCTATACGCTTTCCGATATGGAAAAAGAAGGTATCCGCATCGATGCGGATGCGCTTAAGGAGTACGGCAGAAAGCTGGAAGAGCGGATCTTGGAACTGGAGCAGACGATTTACGAAGGCGCCGGGGAGAAGTTTAACATCAATTCACCGAAGCAGCTCGGCGTGATTTTATTTGAAAAGCTGCATATGCCGTATGGCAAAAAGACGAAAACCGGTTATTCTACGGCTGCGGATGTGCTGGACAAGCTGGCGCCGGAGTACCCGTTTGTGGCGCAGATTTTGGAATACCGCCAGCTTGCCAAGCTAAAGTCGACGTATGCGGACGGGCTTGCGGCGTTTATCGCACCGGACGGGCGGATTCATACGACGTTTCACCAGACGATTACGGCGACGGGGCGCTTAAGCTCTGCGGAGCCGAATCTACAGAATATCCCGATCCGTATGGAGCTTGGCAGGCTGATCCGCAAAGTGTTTCTGCCGCGGGAAGGCTGTGTGTTTTTGGATGCGGATTATTCGCAGATCGAGCTTCGCGTGCTGGCGCATATGTCTGCGGACGAAAATCTGATCCAGGCATATAAGGAAGCGCAGGATATCCACCGCATGACCGCGTCCCAGGTGTTTCATATCCCGTTTGACGAGGTGACGGACGTACAGCGCAGAAATGCGAAGGCGGTAAATTTCGGCATTGTTTACGGGATCAGCTCGTTTGGCTTAAGCCAGGATCTTAGCATCAGCAGGAAGGAAGCGCAGGATTATATTGAACAGTATTTTCAGACGTATCCGGGCGTTAAGGCGTTTTTGGACCAGAAGGTGCAGGAAGCAAAGGATACGGGCAAGGTCGTTTCGATGTTTGGGCGTATCCGTCCGGTGCCGGAACTTAAGTCCAGTAATTTTATGCAGCGTTCGTTTGGGGAGCGTGTGGCGATGAATTCGCCGATCCAGGGGACGGCTGCGGACATTATCAAGATCGCGATGAACCGTGTGCATGACAGGCTGTTGGAAGAAGGGCTGCGGTCGAGGCTGATTTTGCAGGTGCATGACGAGCTGCTTGTGGAGACTTATCAGGAAGAGGTTTCTAAGGTATCGGATATTTTAAGCCAAGAGATGCATCATGCGGCGGAGCTTTCCGTTGCGTTGGAGATCGACATGCATTCTGGTACAAACTGGTATGAAGCAAAATAGAAATGGTCGGTGAACGGAATGAAATTTATTGGGATTACAGGCGGTGTCGGCGCGGGAAAGTCTACGATACTTGCCTATCTGAGAAAAAATTACAGAGTCAGGACGTTGGTCGCGGATGAGGTGGCACATGAGATTATGGAGCCGGGCTATGACTGTTATGTAAGGCTGCAAAAGGAGTTTTCGCAGGAAAAAATATGGCTGCATAACGGCAGGTTCAACAGGCAGCGGCTGGCTGACATTATTTTTGCGGATGAAAAAAAGCGGGAGCGGCTCAACAGTATTGTCCATCCCGCGGTGAAGGAATATATCTTAAAAGAGGTGGAAAAGGAACGCCGGAGCGGTTCGACGGATTATGTTGTATTAGAGGCGGCGCTTTTGATCGAGGATGGCTACGGGCAGATCTGCGATGAGCTGTGGTATGTCTATGTGACAGAGGAAAACCGCAGGATTCGGCTGATCGAAAACCGGGGCTATTCGGATGAGAAGATCGCTCAGATCTTTGAAGCGCAGCTTTCGGAAAGGGAGTACCGCAGACATTGCCAGGTGGTTATTGACAATAACGGCCCGATTGCGCAGGTGTATTTGCAGTTGGCGCAACTGCTGAATGATAAAGGAGACAGAAGCATGGAAAGAGCACTCGAACGGGAGGATTCACAAAAGGAGGAGCTGCAATACGTATTCGGACTGGATATCGGTACGCGCAATGTGGTAGGTACGGTAGGATATAAAAAGGACAAGGAATTTATCGTAGTCGCGCAGTATGCGATGGAGCATGAGACACGGGCGATGCTGGACGGGCAGATCCACGATATCGGCAGGGTCGGGCGGACGATCTCGATTATCAAGGAAAAGCTGGAGGACCAGATCGGGGAAGAGCTGACAGAAGTATGCATCGCGGCTGCCGGGCGTGTGCTTAAGACCGTGACAACGTATGTGGAGTACGAGTTCCCGGAAGAGACGGTCGTAACCGGAGAGCATATCCATACGCTTGACCTGCTCGGCGTAGACAAGGCGGCGCAGGAATTAAAGGAAGCAAACGATACGAAGTACAAGTTTTACTGTGTCGGCTATTCTGTAATGAAATACTATATCAACGATGAGATCTTTTCCAACCTGGAGAGCCATAAGGCGGATAAGATCTCGGAGAAAATCATTGTGACCTTTCTGCCGGAGGACGTTGTGGACGGCTTGTATATGGCGGTCGGCTTTGCGGGGCTTACCGTAGCGAATATGACGCTGGAGCCGATTGCCGCAATCGATGTGGCGATCCCGGAAAATTTTCGTATGTTAAATATTGCCCTGGTCGATGTGGGAGCCGGGACATCAGATATTTCGCTGACGAGGGACGGCAGCATTATCGCCTACGGCATGATCCCGTTCGCGGGCGACGAGCTGACGGAGATGCTTGTGCAGCATTATCTTGTCGACTTTCAGATGGCGGAGCATATCAAGCTGTCGGCAGCAGTGGATGAGGAGATCGAGTTTGAGGACATTATGAGCCTAAAGCATACGATCAAGGCAGAGGAAGTATGGGAGCTGACCAATCCGCTGGTAGATAAGATGACGACCGATGTGGCGGAAAAGATCAAGGAGTTAAACGGCGATCAGAGTGTCAGCGCTACGTTTATCGTCGGCGGCGGCGGGAAAATCCACGGCTTTGACGAGATGCTCGCCAAAAAGCTGGAGCTGCCGCAGGAGCGTGTGGCGCTGCGCGGCGAGGAGGTCTTAAAGGAAGTCAAGTTTTTGCAGGAGGACATTGTCAAAGACCCGCTGCTCGTCACGCCGATCGGTATCTGCCTGAATTATTATGAGCAGAAAAACAACTTTATTATGGTACGGTTTAACGGCGAGCGGCTAAAGCTGTACGACAACAATAAACTGACGATCGTAGACGCGGCGATCCAGGCTGGCTTCCCGAACGACCAGTTGTTCCCGAAGCGCGGACGCGAGATTAACTTTACAGTCAACGGCAGGCCGCGCATTGTACGCGGAGACGCCGGGGAAGCGGCGATTATCCGTATGAACGACCGCCCGGCTTCGATCAATACGCCGATCGAGCCAAACTGTGAGATTACGATTGAGCCTTCCACCGCAGGCAGGGAAGCGCATTATCTCGTCGGGCAGTTGGAGGAATACAGAAGCTCTACGATTACGTTTGAGGTCAACGGCAAGCTGATTACCTGCCCAAGATATGTGGAGGTCAACGGAATCCTGGAGCCGCCGACCTATGAGATCAAGGAGCATGACGCAATCGTAACGAGAAGCTTTTATACCGTCAGCCAGTTGGCGGAGTTTATGGATGTGGAGCTGGATATGGACGCGGATATTTTGGTCAATAACCGTGTGGAAGATTTGCAGGCGCTTGTGTATGAGAATTTCAGCGTGGACTGGAAAGTGATCTCTTACCGCTCCACCCCGCAGGACGTCTACCCGGACGCTCCTCCGAAGAAGCTGCCGCAGCCGGTGTCTGCCGCGGGAAATAAAACGCAGGCACAGGAAGCGGCGGAGACAGTTCCGATGCTGCCGGTAAGAGGGGGTGTGCAGATACAGAGCCTGCCGCAGAAGGCGGATGTGCCGCAGAACCTGCCGCAGCCTGTCCAAATGTCTCAGCCAGCTTCTGCTATAGAGCATCCATCTGAGAATTCGCCACAGTACGCAGCGGGGGAGACAGTAGATGCCGCTAAGCTGCCTGCCGCAGCGGTGCCTGCCTTAGCCGGGAAAACAGCGGATGCCGCTAAGGTACATGCCGCAGTGGTGCCTGCCGTATCCGGGAAAACAGCAGATGCCGCTAAGGTACACGTCGCAGTAGGAGAGACAACAGATGCCGCTAAGGTACATGCCGCAGTAGGAGAGACAGCAGATGCCGCTAAGGTACATGCCGCAGTAGGAGAGACAGCAGATGCCGCTAAGGT
>CAMUPC010000235.1 GCA_947090545.1 uncultured Eubacterium sp.
CTGGAACGGACGCAGCCAGGGCGTGCCCATCCCCTCTCCCAGCGTCCTTCCAGCACTCCCTCGCATCCCTACCGCCCACCCCTTGCACTTCCTCCCCAGTTATGCTATAGTCATACTGACCGGGCAGCACACCAAACATACCCCCGGCAACTACCCACAAACTAAAACAAAGCGAGGAACCTATCATGTCTCAATTTTTTACAACCCCCACACAAGACGCCTGGGGATTCGACGCCATTACACTAACACACGCCGGCCTATACGCAGTAGCCGCCCTGATCGCTCTCCTGGTAGCTGCTGCACTGATCCTTCGCCCAAAAACAGAACGCACAAAAGGCATCACAACAAAGCAGCTCGTATTTTCCGCTGCTGCAATGGCTCTAGGTACGGTTACTTCTATGATTAAATTCGCTGACCTTCCAATGGGCGGTTCCATTACACTGTTCAGTATGCTGTTTATCGTACTGATCGGGCATTGGTACGGCGCTAAAATCGGCATTACAACAGCCGTCGCCTATGGACTGCTACAGTTTATTTTGCAGCCGGTTTTCTATACCTTGCCCCAGGTCATCGTCGACTATCCGCTGGCATTCGGCGCACTCGGCATCTCCGGCTTTTTCCGCGGCAGGAAAAACGGGCTGGTCGCCGGATATCTCGCGGCTGTGCTCGGGCGGTATTTTTTCGCGTTTTTATCCGGCATGATCTTCTTTGGTACATTCGCGGCGGACTACCATATGAGCGTCCCTGTTTATTCCCTTTCGTATAACGCCATGTACCTGTTCCCGGAAGCTGCGCTGACGGTCGCCGTGCTTTGCGTAGCGCCTGTAAAAAACGCGCTGGCACGCATCCGGCGCATCGCCGTGGAACCGCAGCGCAGGCAGACAGCGGTTTAACGCTTAATAGGTCAGGTCATGCACATAGCTGATCAGGCTGCTTGTGTCCCCGTTGATCTTGATCCCGATGTTCTGGCGGTTGTAGAACCATTCGCCGCTGTGCGTCTCGGAACCAAAGACCATCAGGAAATCTCCCTGGACGGTAACGGTCGTCTCGTCATCGAGCGAAATATAGTCTGTATTTCCTCCATTGTTGCGGAACCACAGGTATCCGGTCTTTTTCCCGGCATGGATCTCGTAAAATACGCTTGCGGCAGGCGCGTAGCTGATCATGCTGCATTCGTATGCCTTCGCTTCCCCGCCTGAAAACGCCACTTCGATCGCAGGCGTCAGGTCTGGGAGGTTGTAGGCTGCCGGGTCTGCGGAAAACCGCACGATCTGGTTGTCTTTGATCAGCCCCCGTTTGATAAAGCTGTCAAAATAGCTCTGCTTATCATCGATGCCCATGTTGTAACTGTAGATCACTTCACCGAACATGGATTCCATATCCTCGTTGGCATATGCCTGGGCGTCCTCCTTGGAATTGCCGAGCAGGGAATACTGGTAGCAAAGCGACGTATACATGCGGTGCTGATAATCCATCATACTGTTGATTGCCGCTTCTACCGCCGTCTCGCCTTCTACGCCGTTTCCCGTATTGCCGGACAGCCCGGCTGCAAGCAGCTTATCTTTGAGCACCGTGATCTCGGACGGCTCTACAAAGCTGTTGTTTTGGATATCTCCGCCTTCTACAAGGCGCCCATAGATATCTGAGATCTCAGAATCGGTCATTCTGCTGACCGTACGGTCGGACAGGTCCATCACATAATGGCTCAGCCCTTCCTCTGCATCCTTCTGTGCTTCATCCTCTGTCTGTCCCACTACATTATAATAATAGGTATATAGCTGCATCTTTAGCTCCGCCTGGCTGTTCGCATATGCGGTCACCATATTTCGGCGGATATCGCCGTTGCTGTCGCCGCTGTTGTTTAAGGAAAACAGGCGCGGAGCAAACACACTGAATACAACGACACATGCCACAATCACAACGCCGATCGCAAAGTTACGCGGCGTAAAAATCTGGAACTTTTCTTTCTGATTCTTCTCTTTCTGCTTTTTCTCTTTCTGTTTTTTCTCTTTTTTTGCGCGCTTGTTCTCTGCCTTGTCCTCTTCCAGTACGGGACGCGCACGAAAGCCTGACGGCGCCGCACTGCTGCCTGCCGCCTGGGAAGTATCGATCCCTGCCGCGCGCTCCAGCTTTACGATAAATTTCTGTCCGTAAGGCGACCGGAACGTTTCAGGATGTGCTTTGACCGACATCAGGATCTTTTTCGCCTGTTCTGGATTTTCCACATCGTACTTCTCCATCAGCCCCTTAATCCGCTTCAGGTCCATTGCCGCTTCCCGATATTCCTGTTCCGTGTCAAATGTAAGATCACCTAATTTATACTTGTTTTCCTGTGCCATAATCCTCTTTCATTCCCTTCATAGACATTTCACTGTTTTTTTCCCTGCGGTGCTGTGCCTGCCACAAATGCGACAGCTTCTGTGATTCCAGCACATTGCATACCCTGCGTATGACGACCTCCGGGATAAACGGCTTTACAATATAGTCATTTGCTCCCATCGACAGCGCCCGGATCTGCTGCTGCCTGGAATCGTCCGCCGTAATCATTACTACGGGTATGTGTGCAATCGCGGCATCCTCTTTTTTCCGCTGCAAAAATTCGCTGCCGTCCATCACAGGCATATGCACATCCAGCAGGATCAAGTCGACCTTGCCATGTTCCCGGCGCAATGCCTCCAATGCTTCCCTGCCGTTGCCTGCTTCCAAAATATGATACTCGCACGCAAACATATTTTTCAAGATCTCGCGGTTGATGCTCATATCATCCACAATCAGTATCGTCTCCGCTTCATTTTCCGAAGATAGAATCGCACTGCGGTATTTGCGCAGCTCGTACTCCACCTCTTTTTGATCGGTAATATCTGTCAGCGTCGCGAACATCACGTTCCGCTTCCCGACCTCGCGGATATATTTCAGGCTCATCTCAATCCATTTTTCCGCGCCCTTTGCGCTTGTACAGCGAAACTCGCACCGCGCGGCGTCTTTGGAATCAGATACATGCTCAAACGCAGCCACGACCGTATGCCTGCACGGTTCGTCGACTGTATTCTGGATACCGTTGCCGACCTGGTTTAAGTCGCTGTAGCCAAACAGGTCATAATACGCGTTATTCACGCGTATCGTATCAATCAGCCGTTCCTGCGGCGTATATTCATAGATCGCCACCGCCTGGAGCATATTGCCGAACAGCAGCTCCATCTGGGAAGATGCATCCCAAAGCTGGTCTGCATCCGCATTTCCCGTATTCAGCGCCCTTTGCGATACTTCCGAGCTGTGCAGCGCCATATTGTAAAACGCAAGCTGCTCATATTCATCTATCGGCATCGGCTTGGCAAAGTAAAACCCCTGCACAAATTCACAGCCGATACTCCGCAAAAAAGCGACCTGTGATTCCTTCTCCACGCCTTCTGCAATCACAGGCATATTAAGCCATTTTGCCATCCTTACGACAGAAGCGAGAATATTTTCCCCGCGCCCGGGCACCTCTGACTCTGCCAAAAACTTCATATCTATTTTTAAAATATCTACCGCGATATCCTTTAACGTATTTAACGATGAATACCCGCTGCCGAAATCATCCATTAAAATACAAAATCCATACGTTTGCAGCTTTGCCATTGTTTTGCGGATCACGTCTGGATTACTTGCATATACGCTCTCTGTCAGCTCAAGCTGTAGCAGCCCTGGATCGATCTGATACTGCTGCACCAGCTCTTTGATCACTTCGGCAAGGTTGGGATTGTACAGGCTGACCCTGGAAATATTGACAGACAGCGGAAACGGCTCTCTGCCTTCATCCAGCCACCTTCGGATCAGGCGGCACACATGCTCCCAGATATAATAGTCCAGCTTCATAATAAATCCATTTCGTTCAAAAACCGGGATAAACTCCCCCGGCGGCACAATGCCCCTGCCCGGCACCGTCCAGCGCACAAGCACCTCCCCGCCGTCAATCGTATTCGTATGCAGGTCATACTTTGGCTGGATATACAGCACAAACTGTTCCTTTGCCAATGCGGTTTTCATCGTATTGACAATCGCCTGTTCCCGCTCAATCCGCTCACTGAGCGAGATATCATAAAAAGAATAGTTCTGGATATAATTGCCCTTGCACTGCTTCGCGGCAAGGTTCGCCTGGTCGCTGACCGTAAATATATGCTCTGTGGTAGCGTCTGCAATGCAGATCCCAAAGACCGGGACAAGCACATAGTCAATCGGGTATTCGTTCAGCTTACTGCGCATCGTCTCAATCGTCTGTATTACAGCTTCCCTGTCCTTGTACGGCATACAAAAGCCAAACACATCCGCCTGGTACCTGCCGTATGTAAAATGCGCAAATCCCTGCGCCAGATGAATCAGCACATCCGCGATATGCAAAAGCAGGCGGTCTGCTTCCTCCATCCCGTAAAACTGGTTGACCAGATGAAACTGATGGATGTCAAAATGCACAAACGCAAATGTCTCCTTCGGATAACGGCGCAGCATTTCCTTTGTTTTTTTCAAAAATGTCTGTTTATTATAGATGCCTGTCAGGTCATCATATTCTTGCTTGTACTTTTTCTGTTTTAAGATACGCAGCCCGCAGCGTTCTATAACATTTTCCAGCCGAAGCCGCACGACGGGCTCCAGATACGGCCTGCGCAGATGGTCCCATGCGCCCAGCCCCATACTGTCGGCTTCTCCCTGCATATTTTCCTGTTCCGCCGCAGACACTACAGGTATCTCATGGATCTCTTTATCCCGATGCCACTGTTTTAACACTGCAAACCCATCCAGCCCAGAGCCCCCGGCAAGGTCGAGAATCACCGCCGCAAGCCTCTCTTTGTATTGGTGCATCAGCTCCAGGGTCTTTTGTGTGTGGCACGCTTCCAACAGCTCATACCTGCCGTACAGGATCTTTGCCAGAGCCTTCCGGTTCTCTTCCTGCTGATCCGCGATCAATATCATATTTTTCGCCATATTAACCCTCTATTCGTCTACTGCCTGAATTTACTTTCCGTAATTGGCATTCTAACATATTTCTCTGCACAATTCAATGCAGGAAGGGCGGAAACGCTTCGATTAATTGGAAACAAGCACCGCATAGAGCGTGAGCGCATGTCCCGACGATTTTTTGCTGCGCACAATCCGTATCGTGTGCGCCTTTTTCGTATTAGAGGAATAACACGGCACAGAGCCGGGCTTGTTGTGCCTGCCGCCGGAATTGTCCGCATCGATCTGTGCCGTCTTTTTTCCGTCCACATAGACGTCAAACTGCCCGCCCCTGCCGTTGGTCTGCTGTGCAAACACCAGCCCGATATTTTTGCCAGTCACGGTAAACGTCAGATCGCCGTTCCCGCTTGCCGACGTCAGGTTATTTTTAAAAATACTGCTCTTGCTGCTCTCCTCAAACGTCCCCTTCTTCTGGATCTTAATATCCTTACACGTTAACACCTTTGCGCTGCTGTACTTTTTGGACGTCACATACTTTGTTGGCACCTTCTTAGAAACTACCTGCCCAAGCGACTTCTCCTGCACAGAATCCAAATAACGCACAAGAATCTCGCCTACGACCGCATAGCCCAGCGCCGACGGATGGATCGCATCGCCGGACAGCTCCTCCATCGTATAGATCCCCTGGTTCATCATATCCATCATCACATTGCCGTAGCTTAACATCGGCAGCTTGTAATGCTTCCCGATCTGCGACTGCTGCAACTGGCAGCTCCACCCATTGAGCTTTGCCATAAACAGCAGCATCACAGCCGGCTTCGTCGGCGAATCCAGGATCTTGCGGATCAGGTTTTCGTACGACTGCTTATGGTACGCTGTTTTTTTGTCATTGACAGCAAACTCCACGACAACGAGGTCCGGCTCTTTATCCAGCACGTCCTTCTGTACCCGGTGAACGCCCAGATAAGAATCCGTCGCGCTGATTCCGGCATTCACAAAACGCAGGTCAGCCCTTGGAAACTTTTTATACCACCAGTTTGTAAAGTAGTCGACATAGGTCAGCTTCTTGTTCATGCTGCTGTCCCTTGTTCCCTGGGACATTGTGCCTTTTGTAATTGACCCTCCGATAAATGCAATTGTCACTTTTTGGCCGCTTTGGGCTTTTCGCATTACATTAAACAGAGGATACTCGTTTGCATCTGTCCATGGGTTTGCGAGCTTCATCTGGCGTTCTGTTACATAGCCTGCTGGTAAAATATTGCCCTTGATGCCGCCGGTACCTGCGGCAGATGCTGTAAGATGGCTTGCGGATGCAGCTTGGGTGAGTGTGGCGGCAAAAATGGTTATTGTACAGAGCCATGAAAGCAGGCGGGTTGTTTTGCTGTTTTTTTTGGGGTTCATGATATGCACCTTCTTTGTTCTAGTTTCGTTTTTTTTATTTTAACATAATATGGGGGGAAAATGCTATTGTATCCAAAATTTTCCGCAAAAAAGTGGTGGGGCGGGGGGGGTGGTGTGGAAGGGGACGCTGGAGGGAGGGGAGCGGGGTTGGCTTCCTGCTCCGATTCCAGAATGTAAGGAGCCCTAAGTATTCTGTTTTTACATAGTGGCTCCATCCGGGCGCGGCACCTAGTTCGCCCTGGCGTTCCGCCAGCAGCTAAAGGTGC
>CAMUPC010000236.1 GCA_947090545.1 uncultured Eubacterium sp.
GGCGAACTAGGTGCCGCGCCCGGACGGTGCCACAGCTTCCCGCAGGATGCTTAGGACTTCTTAACCTTCTGGAACGGACGCAGCCAGGGCGTGCCCATCCCCTCTCCCAGCGTCCTCACACGTACAAAAATGCAACACTCACCCAAATTTGTTGCACAACACAATAATTTTACCATATCTCCGCAAAAAATCATCCCCAAGCACCTAAAGAATCTTTATTTTTCCCTTGACAGCCATACCCTCATCCTTTATTCTTTAATAGAATAGCAGAATCTGTAAAAACAGCCTGTTTTCACTGCCTATTATCCACTATTTTACACCCTGTGTCAACTATCAGGAGGCAGCCAGTGCTGTTCCCATGCATTCTGCATCAGACAACAGCCACGATCCAAGCCGGAGCCTTTACATCCCCGGCAAAGAAAGGCAGGAGTAACCCATGTTTTTTAAACGCAAAAAGCAGGATACCATGTATCCTGGGCTGGACGACCAGCTTGCGGTGCTTACGCGTGATGTCGTAAACGTCAGCCAAAAGCTGGATGCCTTAAGCGGTTTAGCGGAACGCTTTCAGCAGTTTCAGGACACTGCGGTGCAGTCGATTGAACGGCTGGAAACCGCGCTGAATGAAAACCTCTGTGAGCTGGGGCATCAGTTTGACCATAACCGCGGCGAGCTAACGCAGCAGTTCCAGCAGAATTTTTATCCGTTTGAAAGCCGCTTCCAGCAGCTTCATACAGAAATTCACAAACACGATATGGCGATCGAAAACCTGCTCGACGAGTGGGAAGAAAAAAGCTCCGAGGAAGAAAGCGTAAAGCTGCGGCTGAAAGAATCCGACGAAGCCGAACAGCTTTTGCTCCATCTGTTTGAATCGTATCAGGAGCAGTTTTGGAATTTTAAGCACTATGCCTCTTCCAAAGATGATACATGGACTTCCCAAATCACACTTATGGAAAAAAATCTGGAACAATACCGCCGCGCGTGTTCGATCAGCATGATCCAGGACTGCGGCGTCAGTGTTGATTATGCCCTGCACGATATTATCGAAGCAGTCGATACGAAAGATCCTGCGCAGGACAAGACCATTGCACAAATCTACCGCTGCGGGTATCTGTACAAAGGCAAGGTCAGGAAAAAAGCGCAGGCGTCCGCCTACCGTTTTTCAAAGAAAGAACCGGATCAGACAAACAAAACCGATAAAAAGGCAAAACCGCCGAAAAAATAAATTTCATCAAAATCCATAAAAAGGCATGTTGCTACCAACAGGCACCCTGCCGGAAACAGGAGAAAAAATGAGTACAGTTATAGGTATCGATCTTGGAACATCCACGACAGAAGCAGCCGTAATACAAAACGGAAAGCCTCTCATGATCTTTAACCTGGAGCATGAGATTATTACCCCGTCCGCTGTAGGGATTAACGAGAGCGGCGATTTTGTAGTCGGCGAAAAAGCACGCGCGCAATATTTATTATCACCGGAAAATACAGCCATAGAAGTTAAACGAAAAATTGGCACAAACGAAAAGATATCTTTAAATAAGAAGCCTTATACGCCCGTAGAGCTTTCTGCAAAGCTGTTAGAATATGTCAAGGCTTACGCGTCCGACTATTTAAAGACAGACGTTACCCGTGCGGTAATCTCCGTACCGGCATATTTTGACGACCTGCAACGCCAGGCAACTGTGGAGGCAGGGACTAAAGCAGGGCTTGAAGTAATGCGTATTTTAAATGAGCCGACAGCAGCCGCTTTAAGCTACGGCTTGGAACATATGGAGGAAGAGAGCCATATTCTCGTTTATGACCTGGGCGGCGGTACATTTGACGTTACCCTGCTGGAGATGTTCGACGGCGTTTTGGAGGTCAAGGCAAGCAGCGGCGACAACCAGCTCGGCGGCAAGGATTTTGACGAGAAGATCATTCAATGGCTGGTCAGCGAATTCCAAAGCAAGCACGGCATCGACCTTACCAAAGATAAATTTGCGATGGTAAAATTAAAGGAAGCGGCAGAAAACTGCAAAAAAGCACTGAGCACTGACCTATCCTACCAGATCTCGATCCCAATGATCGCTGAAAAATCCGGCGAACCGCTTGCCTTGGACGAAACGATTACGGCAGAAGCATTTGAAGAACTGACAAAAGAGCTGATCGAACGCACACATCCGCCGATTGACGTCGTTCTGGCAGACAGCGGCATCCTTCCTGCGGATATCGACCGTGTTATTTTGGTCGGCGGCTCGACAAGAATGCCGCTCGTTGCAAAGGATATTGAACAATACCTGCATATGGAGCCTGCGCAGGCGGTCAATCCTGACTATGCCGTAGCAGAAGGCGCGGCAATCCAGGCGGGCATTATCGAAGGCAGCATCCATCAGGAGGACAGCATTATTATTACCGACGTCAATCCTTATACGCTCGGTATCCGTGTCGTAGACGATTTTTCCATGGACCGGATGGCGGTTGTGATTCCCCGTAATGTCACGATCCCTGTAACGCGCAGCGAGACTTATTTTACAAGCACGGATTACCAGACCGTCGCCCATGTCGAGGTTTATCAGGGGGAAAGCCGCTCGGTAAGCAGAAATCACTTTTTAGGCGATTTTGAAATACACGGCATCCCTTCCAAAAAGGCAAGGGCGGAACGCGTGAACGTAGAGTTTTCCTATAACTTAAACGGAATGCTAAGTGTCAAAGCGACGATCCCAAGCACCGGCGCGGACGCTTCCATCGAGATCAATATGATGCAGGAACACGCCGCGCAGGAAGAAATGATCGACGTCAGCAAGTGGAAAGACGCCCCGCACGCAGCGGAGTTTCGTACGATTATCCGGCGTGCGGAAAAGCTGTTGAAAGACCCGCGGATTCAAAAAGACAAGTTCTTATCCGACGACTTGGAAGGCGCTATTTATGATTTAAAGGAAGCGCTGATTTTGGACGATCTGGATCTTGCCAAGGTCTGTGAATCCGATCTGCTGTATCTGCTGGACGAGCTGTCTGACGAGTCGTAACGGAAACGAAGCTGAGGAGTGATTGAATGAATACCGATTACGAAACACTCGGACTGGAGCAGGGCGCTTCGCCGGAAGAGATAAAAAAAGCATATTTTAAGCTGGTACGCCTGCACTCGCCGGAATCTGACCCGGAACAATTTCAGATGATCCGCCAGGCTTACGAACATCTGAAAAATGCGCGCAGCAAGCCGGATGCGCCTGTATTTCCCGCACTCAGCGATCCAGTTGCCGTCCAGATGATGCGCCAGATCCAGGCTTACCGCAAGGAAAAAAACATCACGTTATACCGGGATGCCTGCGAAGAGGCATGGAATCGTTTCCCGCAGGACCTCCAGTTTTTATATCTGCTGATTATGGCGCAGCGGCGGTGCGGAAATACAGGCAAAGCGGTAAAAAACGCAGAGCTTTTGGTAAGCAAGGACCCTGAAAACAAATGGTTCCAGATGGTGCTCGCCTTTTCCTACAAAGACCGCGGGTTTACGCAAAAGGCACTGACCGCCTGTGAAAAAGCTTATGCGCTTGGCTGCCGGGACATTGATTTTTTGATTATGTATGCTTCCTTTTGCGACGATAACCTGCTGTATGACCAGGGCATCGAAGCTTTGTTTGACGTCATCCGCCAGGATACACGCTGGTCAAGAGAACAGACGCCAAAGCTGATCGAAGCGTATACGGGGCTACTTGCCATGAACCAATACGCGAAAAAACACCACCTTTCCGTTATTTTGGACAGCCTGTACCAGTTTTTAGAGCAGTACAATGTCTATGTCAAAGAATATATGCCGGAATTATCCCTGCTGCTTGCCAACGCATGTATGAGCGTCACCTATCAGACCGAGGAGTACCGCAAGGTCGAACAGATCTTTTCTTATATCCAGCGGTCGTGCACGCAGGACACCGAACAAAAGATTATCCAGACTGCGCTTGAGCTGTACCATTTTCAGCGTGTGCTCTCAGATCCAAGAATCGACGAAACGCTGCTTTCTTATCTGGAGCTGTTTCATGATTTTGATACCGATGTGTATGTCGACGAGGATGAGATTTACAAAAAATTCGCGATTGCAGACGCACAGCTTTGCATGATCGAACAGCGGGAAAGCATCTTAGCGCAGGCGGAGATTTTAAAGCAGGAGCATCCGCAGGAATATGCACGGATCGCAGACTTTTTGCAAAAGCTTGAAAACGGCTCCAAGCTGCACTATTTAAAAGACAGCCTGCTGAAAAACTACCATCGCCTGGAACCCTATTTTTCGTGCGGGCATTATTACGAGCAGTATCCGCAGGAAAAAGTACGCGCCGCGGGCAGCCTGCTGAACGATGGCACGCAGGATGAACCATACAGGCGTTCTGAGAAAAAAATCGGGCGCAACGATCCCTGTCCGTGCGGCTCCGGCAAAAAATACAAGCACTGCTGCATGAACAAGTAGCATTTCGCAGCCGCCCGGAAATAAATCTGTAAAATCATGCACCAGATCCACGGTTTCCCAATATATTGATGTTAAAGGAATCAAGAACTGCCGCAAGCAAGCGCGGCAGTTTTGGGAGCAGATTTATGACAGAAAAACCAACAACCGTAATTTCAAATTCATGCAGTTTCTCCGGCATCCGCCCGGCAATGGCAGACCTGCCTTACCCGCCACTCCAGGTAAAAGAAAAAAATCCTGTCTATGCCAGCCTGCTGAGCATCGACTACTGCGGCGCTGTTTCAGAGCTTTCCGCAATTACACAATATATCAACAACGAAAACCGCATTTCCTGTGAGCATTGTTCTCTTGCAAAGACACTGCTTGGCATTGCTATGGCTGAAATGATGCACCTGCAAAAATTAGGCGACCTGATCCGTCTGCTTGGCGGCAGGGTTGATTTTGCCGCAAAGCAGCCAAATGGACGGATGCACCTGTGGACGCCGGAATACCTGACGCTTCCTGACCAGATCGGACAGATGATCGCCGCTGACATCGAGGCGGAGCAGGCAGCGATCAGCCAGTACCGGATGCATATAAAAATGATCCGGGATGAGAATGTCAATGCAGTCCTTTCCCGCATTATCGTAGATGAGGAATATCATATTATGCTGCTGCGTTCACTGAATGTCCGCCCATAAAACCAGAACCAGCTTTTGCCTACAGCCCGTCAAAATCACAGCCATTCATAAAAAGCCTGCCCGCACACACAAAAGTTTCACTTGTCCCTCTCGTCCAAATGGTATATAATGAGTGGGATATTTGCGGAGGTGACCAATTTATGACTGATATAGAATATATTCTCGACTTTGCTGCGAACCTGGGCGGCAAAATGCTGTCTGTCGGAGCCAATCTGGAGCGCGTAAATGACACGATGTACCGTATCTGCCGCAGCTATCACCTGAATTCGATCAGTATTTTTTCACTCAACAGCCTGATTATGCTCGGCGCAAAATCTGAGGACGACGTTTCAGGAATGCGGCAGATCAGCATTCACTCTTCGAGCACCCACCTGGAAAAGCTGAACCGTTTTAACCAGCTTTCCCGCAGAGTATGTGCGCAGACGCCCGAACCGGAATCACTTGCCGGGCTGCTTGCCGAAGCAGACAACGTCGCCGACTCTCCGGCTGGCTGGATCGTCCTTGGCCACCTGCTCTCCATGTCCACGCTCTGCGCTATGTACGGCGGCAGCTTTGCAGATATTATCTCCGTAATGATCAATACCTTTCTCCTGCACTGTCTGTCCGAATATTTTGACAGGCGCAATATCAACCAGATCGTCGCCAATACGATCTCCATGTGGGCTGCGGGATCGTTTACCTTTTTGTTTGTAAAGCTTGGCATCGGTGAAAACTTTTTTATTATCATTATAACAAACAGCCTGATGATGATTCCAAGCATCTCGCTTGTAAACGCCGTGCGAAATATTTTGTGCGGCAACGAAATGAACGGCATTCTGGAATTTTTAAAGGTTGTGCTGGAATCTGTGGCGATCGTGCTCGGCCTTGTCCTGAGCATCTATCTGTTTGGAGGACAAATGATACAATGGCAGAAAGTATAAAACTGATTTTCCTATCTTTTCTCGCTTCGATTGGATTTGGCTTAAAATACCAGATGCAGAGGCGCTATCTCGTATGGGCAGGGCTCGGCGGCGCGCTGACCCGGCTTTGCTACCTGCTGCTCGTGCAGTTCATCGACGCAAGGCTTATCTACTCCCTGCTTGCCGCGATGTTTGCTTCCTTATATGCAGAAATTATGGCGATGAAATTTAAAATGCCGTCGACCGTATTTTTATATCCGGCGATTATCCCGCTCACGCCCGGAAGCCTGATTTACAATACAGCCGTTCATTTTTTATTGCAGGAAACGAACGAGATGTGGTCGTATGCCAGAGCGTGCGCGCTGACGCTGCTTGGCATCAGTATTGGGTTTGTATTGATTTCTACGTTTACATACTACAGACGGGTGTACTTTTTGGGCAAAGATATTGCTTCGCATCTGCTGCATCATCCGCATAAGAAATAAATTGAAGGGACGCTGGAGAAAGGGGAGCGGGGCTTGCTTCCTGTTCCGGTTCCAAAATGTAAGGAGCCCTAAGC
>CAMUPC010000237.1 GCA_947090545.1 uncultured Eubacterium sp.
TCCCGCAGGATGCTTAGGGCTTCTTAACCTTCTGGAACGGACGCAGCCAGGGCGTGCCAATCCCCTCTCCCAGCGTCCTCTTTTCAAAAAACGCAATTGCCGCAAATAAAAAAATATGCTATATTGCCCCGATAGGAAACCGAAAAGCCAAAGAAAGCAATGATAACCGCTGCCATAGCCTTTCTGTTACTAAAAATCTAGCACAAAGCATTTGCATCAAATCGTTACTGTTTTTATCATGATAATATAGAAGTTTTATGTGAAAAGAACAGCAATGTGAATCCGACATAATCCCGAAATGGGTATCCGTTTAGTTCATTCATTTTGCATGTGATGAAATATTATTGTGAAGCGTCAAAAGATATGTTATAATCTCAAAAGAGTAAATTTCCTGATTGCGCTGCTTGCCTATATTGATAGGACAAACAAGCGAAAATAAATAAACCTACCTTGTACTTGACGGTCTAGGTAGGTTTATATAACTGCCAGGGAGGTCAACCACTTTGTGGGCGGTTGCTCCTTTTATGCCTATAATATAGCACATCTTGGTTGTGATTGCAATAGCATTTTTTGTCTGTCAAATGTCTGGTATATTTATTCATACATATGAGATGGTTTATAGTTCCATTGCCGAAAATGAGTGTTATTCTATCACGTTCGGAACAAAGAAAATTTCTTATCAATTACGGAGTTCAGGAAGATACTGACAAAAAAGTATTATCAGGTTTATTCACCGGACACAAAACGTTCAAGTTTGTTTTTCATTTTTGTCCAGCACATATCGTGAAAGATTTCATATGTTCTATATCTATTTATTACAGAAAAGCAGTTGATAAATTTGCCTGCATTTTTCTGACAGAATCTTGACATTCCCATAAGACTGTGGTAGTCTGTAATTATCAATACTACCACAGTCTTATGTGGTTAGCAAATAGATGGCTTGCAAAAAGGAAGTGACAGTTATGAACCTACTGGAAATGAGCTTTTCAGGCTCTGTATTTATCCTGGCAGTTCTCGCAGTCCGCACGGTCGCAGTGAACCGCCTGCCAAAGAAAACGTTTCTTGTATTATGGGGAATGGTGCTTGTGCATCTGCTTCTGCCTGTGAGAATCCCATCCAGCCTGAGCATTTATTCCAAGATATCGGCTTTTGCCCCAAAAGCGACAATGCAGCAGACAGGCAGTGTGTCCGGTAGCGTGCGGGTTCTTGACAAGGCGGCGGAGGATGGCGGCAGGACGGGTGTGGATATAGAAAAAGAATCAGGGCAGGTTTCGGCAGGAAAACGTCATGCCAGCCGGCAGAGATTGGCAAAAGATGTGCTTTTTGCAGTTTGGGCAGTTGGATTTTTGATCTGTCTGGCTGTGTTTGCAGCGATTTATGCGGTCTGTATCCGACGGTTTCGTGTTTCTGCCGTTGTAAAAAATGAGTTTGTGGAAAGCTGGCTGAAAGAACATCGGTGCCGGCGGCAGATCCAGATCCGCCAGTGCAGTTATGTAAAAACGCCGTTAACATACGGGCTGCTGCACCCAATAATCCTGATGCCGGAACATACGGACTGGGAAGATGAAAGAAGGCTTTTATATGTGCTGGAGCACGAATTTGTCCATATCCGGCGTATGGATGCAGCGGCAAAGCTGGTGCTTGCGGCTGCACTGGCTGTTCATTGGTTTAATCCATTTGTGTGGCTGATGTATGCGGTATGCAGCCGTGACCTGGAGCTGTCCTGTGACGAAGCGGTTTTGCGTACCTTTGGGGAAACGGCAAGGGCGGAGTATGCGCGCGTCCTGATTGGAACGGAAGAACAGCTTAGGATGCCGCTGCCGCTTTGCAGCGGGTTTTGCAAAAATGTGTTGCAGGAAAGGATTGTAGCGATTATGAAGATTCGGAAAAGATCAAAAGCGGCAGGAGTCGGTGCGGCGGCAGTTGTAGGTGTGCTTGCAGTGATGTTTGCGACATCATCGTCCGCGGGAGGAGAGGATGCGCTGCCAGCCGGCAAAATCACAAACATCAGCTTAAACCTCAGCAGCCAGGCGGCGGACGATATTTCGCAGGCGGTGATTGCGCATATGGAAAAGGAATATGAGGGGTATTACCATCTTGAAAATTACAAGCTTTCTTTTTGTAATGAAGTGATTGCCGATGACATGCTTTCACTGGATATCGAGGTGGGCGCAGATATGACAAGCATCCGTGACCCGAAGGAGAGCCTTTATGCCCAGGGGATGCTGGAAGCAGTCGGGCAGATCACGGACGCCGCAAAAAAACAAGAGGCGCAAAAGCTGTATACGGAATATATAGACGAAATGATGCAGTATTATATGGTGCCGGAGGAAACCGGGTTTTCCTATCAGGTGCATCTGCCGGCAGCGCAGGTGGGAGAAGAAACCGGGGCGCTGTCGTATGAGCTGTTTTATCTTCATGAGGACGGAACATTGATCCCGTTTCGGGAGGACGACCGTGTAAAGCCGCTTGCAGGCAAAGAGGACGGCAGGGCGTTTATTGAGGAAAATATATAATACTGGGTTGATTTTAAGCGACATTTGTTTTGACAAGGAAAAACGGCTTGGGAGAGATTAGAAAGGTGAAAAAGTGAAAAGCGGGAAAAGGAAAAACAGAAGGATGGCTGCGATTGCGGTATGTCTGCTGCTTGTTTTGACAGGATGCGGGACGATGCAGGCAGACATCACAAAGACAGGCGGCAGGGAAGAATCCAACACAGCGGATAATCGTCATTTAAAGACAGAAGGATGGCGGATTCAGGATGGCTGCGAGCATCTTTCTGAGGATATGGCGCGGGAGATTTATGAAAAAATCCTTACGATGCAGCAGGAAACGTATCAGGGTATCCAGAAGGTAGAAAACAGCAGGATGGTATTTTTAGATGAGGAAAAAAACGGGCGTAAGGTTACGGTGCGCGCAGTATTTGAAGCAGACTGGACGGGAATCAGAAAGCCAGGGGATCATCCGATGATCCAGGGGATGTATAAGGCGAGAGACGGGCTTGCTACGGCTAAGGAAAAGAAAGCTGCGGACGAATATATCCAGGGATGGCTGGCGGAGCTGGAACCGCAGTATCAGGAGACGCAGCGGGTGCCCTGGCAGATCGTGGTGCAGTTTCAGGAAACGGACACGGAAGGCTACCGCCTGTATTATCCTTTTGTACAGGAGTCGAAGGAAACGCTGGTGCCGCTGGAGCAGTATGTGCAGGAGCACTGCAAGGAGGATGCGAAGGAACAAAGGAAGATGGGAAAAAGGGCGCTGGTTGAAAACGTGCAGATGGATCGTTCCATGTAGCGAACAGGAAAACCCCGGAGCAGATACTCTGGGGTTTTTTATTCTGCAAAATTTTTATTGCACAGGCTAAGTGCAGATGGTATGATAGTAGAAAACAGCAGGAAAGGAGCCTGTATGATCGAATTACAGGGAACGTATAACAAAGCAAAGATTTTTGCAGACACTGTGGACGAGCCTTCTCTGGCACAGGTCAAGCTCTTGTTAGATCAGGAGTTTGTAAGTGGGAGCCGTATCCGCATGATGCCGGACATTCATGCAGGAGCCGGCTGTACGATCGGGACGACGATGACGATTACCGATCAGGCAGTGCCAAATCTCGTAGGCGTGGACATCGGCTGCGGGATGGAGACGGTGGCGGTAAAGGAAAAGCATCTGGAGCTTCAAAAGCTGGATAAGCTGATCTATGAAAAGATCCCGTCTGGCTTCCAGATCCGGGAGAAGCCGCATCTATATTTTGACGAGATCGAAAGTGAGCTTCATGATCTGTACTGTTTTGCGCATATCAATGCGGACAGGGCGCAAAAGAGCATTGGGACGCTTGGAGGAGGCAATCATTTTATTGAAGCGGACAAGGACGAGGAAGGCACCATTTATCTGGTCGTGCATTCCGGGAGCAGGCATCTGGGCGTTGAGGTAGCGGATTATTACCAGCAGGAAGGATACCGGGCGTTAAATGGGGCAGCAAAAAAGGATATCGAACAGTTGATTGCCCAGCTAAAAGCGGAGGGCAGGGAAAGCGAGATCCAAAGCACGATCGAAGCGCGTAAAAGCACAGTTTCGACAAGCATTCCGAAGGCGCTTGCCTATGTGTCCGGCGAGCTGTTTGAACAGTATATCCATGATATGAAGATCGTCCAGCGGTATGCCGAGCTAAATCGGAAGGCAATGATGCGGGAGATCGTTAAGGGAATGAAGCTGCATGTGACGGAGCAGTTTACAACGGTGCACAATTATATCGATACTGAGTCTATGATTTTAAGGAAAGGCGCTGTTTCGGCAAAAAAAGGCGAAAAGCTCTTGATTCCTATTAATATGCGCGACGGTTCTTTGATTTGTATTGGCAAAGGCAATGCGGACTGGAACGAGTCGGCGCCGCACGGGGCAGGGAGGCTGATGAGCCGGTCGATGGCAAAGCAGTCTTTTACGGTATCGGAATTTAAAAAGCAGATGAGCGGCATTTATTCCACGTCCATTAACCAGGAGACGCTGGACGAATGCCCGATGGCTTACAAGGGACTGGATTCAATTGTGAACAATATCTCAGATACAGTTGATATTGTAAAAAGAATCACCCCAATCTACAATTTTAAAGCCGCGGAGTAGATGAAAGCTGCGCAGCAGACGCATTTGAGAAACCCAATAAGGAAAAGAACAAAAAGAGAAAGAAGGTAGAAAACGTGAGAAAGCTTTATCAAAATGTACTGTGCATCCTGCTTGTGCTTGCGATGTCCCTGACAGGCTGTGCCATAGTGCAAAAGGATACGCCGCCTGAGCAGGGCAGCCAGCAGGAAATGCATACCGTCCTTACCAATGAGAACGAAGTGACCGATATCAGCGACCCGTACATGCTGGTAGATGAAAACGTGCCCGGATTTTCTGAGGATGAGATTACGACAGAATCGTTTGAGCATTATTCAGAGCTGGACGCGCTCGGCAGATGCGGCGTGGCGACGGCATGTATCGGGACAGACCTGATGCCGACGGAAAAACGCGGCAATATCAGCAGAGTAAAGCCGACAGGCTGGCACAGCATCCAGTATGACATTGTAGAAGGAAAAAGCCTGTACAACCGCTGCCATTTGATCGCACACCAGCTTGCAGGGGAAGATGCAAACGAAAAAAACCTGATTACAGGAACCCGCTATATGAATGTTGCCGGTATGCTGCCGTTTGAAGAGGAGGTCGGCGATTATGTGCGCGAGACAGGCAATCATGTGATGTACCGCGTAACGCCTGTATTTGAGGGCGACAACCTGTTAGCAGACGGCGTGCAGATGGAAGCGTATTCTGTCGAAGACCATGGTGAAGGCGTATCGTACAACGTATATGTATTTAATGCGCAGCCTGGCATCCGTATCGATTATGCGACGGGCGAAAGCGAGGAAATCCAGGCGGACGATATCGTAAGCAAAGAAGATGCTGTGAATTACATCCTGAACACCAATACCAAAAAATTCCATCTGCCGTCTTGCAGCAGTGCCGAAAAGATCCAGAAGGAAAACAAAGAAAATTTTACAGGAGACAGGGAGCAGTTGGTCGGAAACGGATATGAGCCATGCGGGAGCTGCAACCCATAAGCCGTTAACCGTATTTTCTAGCCACATGGTACATTGGGATAAAAAGTCCGCCCAAGCAAAAAGCAAGCGGAAAAACAAGCCCTAGAACCATGCTCCACACCCAGTTGCCCGGCGCGATCATGCAGGCACACGCAGAGCATACCGGAACTGCCGTTGTCCCAAGCACCGTCCAGATCCGCCCGACACGCAGGATCTGGCGCCAGTTGCGGTTGTTAAAGCAGATGCCTGGAAAATTCATCTCGAACATACCAGAGGAATAGAAGCTGATGGGATGTTCATCATAATAAGCCGGAAGCTGTTCCTTTGCGGTGATAAAAAAGTGCACGCCAAAACAAAGGCTTAACAACTGCACAACGAAAGTGCCAATCAAAAGTTCATTTTGCAGCAGGGCGGCAAAGCTGCCCAAAGCCACGTATAAGGCTCCCCATTCCAAAAAGACGGCAAGCGCACAAAATCCCAGGGTCAGCCAGTGCCTTCTTTTCAGCGCTTTTGGTTTTTCAGGCTGTTTTTTTGCGTATACGAGAGCTTTTTTTACAAGGCTTTCCGTTTGCGTGGCATCCAGCCCGGCGCCGCGTTCTATCCGCCTGCCTTCCAGCAATTCTGTTACGGTAATGCCAAGCAGGTCCGCTAACGGCATGAGCAGGGTGACATCCGGCAGGCTTAAGCCGCGTTCCCATTTGCTGACTGCTTTATCGGACAGAAACAGCTTTTGGGCGAGTTCTTTTTGCGTCATGCCGTTTTCTTTTCTTTGGGCGGCAAGGAAGCTGCCGAATTTTGCTTTGTCGATTTCAAACATAGAGTGCCTCCTTTTAGTGGGTCTTTGTGGGATAAGGTTATTATAGGGAATTAGAGGGGAAGATGCAACCGACGGGTGGTGGAATTGTGGGTAAACTGGTGGTAGAGTTGGGCTTTTTGGGGCTGGGAGGGACGCTGGGAGAGGGGATTGGCACGCCCTGGCTGCGTCCGTTCCAGAAG
>CAMUPC010000238.1 GCA_947090545.1 uncultured Eubacterium sp.
CGAACTAGGTGCCGCGCCCGGACGGTGCCACAGCGTTCCCGCAGGATGCTTAGGGATTCTTAGACTTCTGGAACGGACGCAGCCAGGGCGTGCCCATCCCCTCTCCCAGCGTCCCCCACATCGCAAAAATACAAAACACACAACCAAACAGCTCCCCACCATGAAATTGCTTCTTGTGAAATAAATCCACCCAGGTTATAATGGCAAAAGAACACGAATTCAAAAAGAAAGGAAAACAAATGCGTAAAACAAAAGAAAAAAACAAACAATCCATCCAACAGCAGCACGACAACATTGCCGCCGCCGTCTCAGCAGCAGACGAGACAAAGCTCCGCAGCTTTTTGACCAGGATCTTGCAGGAGGATGAAAAGCTGTTTGAACGCTTTCAGTCGGCAGTCAGCCAGGGCACTTCCACAAAAGAGCTAAAGCGGTATGAAAAACAAGTAGATGCGCTGATTCGGGATTATCTGGGCAGGGAAGGATTTATTTCATATCGGGAAGCAAACAGCTTTATCCAGGATATGACAGAGCTATTGGAATCGAATGTCTCCATGATGCTGGACGACGGGCATGACGGGCAGGCGTTTGGGCTGTCGTGCTATGTCTTTTTAAAGGCTGGGAGTGTGGAGATCGATGATTCGGACGGCGGGCTTGGAATACTTTTGGAACGGTGTGAGGAGATCTGGAGGGAAATCCTGGAGGATGCGGACAGTAAGGTGCGCAGGGAGATTTTTGAATGGCTGGCCGCGCATCTGGACAGCGGGGTCACGGATTATATGGAAGAATCTATGGAGCGGGTGCTGATCGAGGAGTTTTCAGACGGGGAGGATTATACGAAGGAGCTGCTGGATTATACCAGGAAAAAAACGGAGGAGACAAGGAAAGAAGCGGATAGCTGGAACAGTGGATACTATGTGCAGAAATGGGCGCTGCATCATATCAGTCTGATGGAAAAGGCGGGCTTGGGGCAGGAAGAGATTTTAAAGTATTGCAGGGAGCACTGGGAATATGCAAAAGTTCGGGAATACTATATCGAAGCGTGCATGAAGCGGCAAAGCTATGACGAAGCGATTGAGGCATTGCAGGAAAGCATTCAAATGGATGCGGGCCTGCCTGGGCTGGTGCGCCAGTTCAGCGCCAGGCTAAAGGAAGCGTACCGCATCAGCGGGAGACAGGAGGATTATAAAAAACAGCTCTGGAAGCTGGTGACACAAACTGACGCGGGGAATCTGGAGAGCTTTCGGGAGCTTAAAAGCCTTTATGAGAAGAAGGAGTGGGAGTCCGTGCGCGAAGAAGTGTTTCAGGCGCTTCCTTCTCATGCGCGGGTTGACCGGTTGTATCGGGAGGAAGGGCTGTATGACAGGCTTTTAGAGTATGTCTTGCAGGAAAAGGGGCTGTATGCGATGCGGGAATATCGAAATGTGCTGGAAAAGGAGTATCCGAAGCAAATCCTTGCAAAATACGAAAAGGAGCTGCATGAGATGGCGGCGCGCGCGGCGGACCGCAGGCGCTATCAGGAGTGGGCGGCGCTGCTGCGCAGTATGACGCAGATCGAAGGCGGAGAGGAAAAGGTGCAAGAGATTGTGGCAGACTGGCGCGTGCGGTATAAAAACAGGAGGGCAATGCTGGAAGAGCTCAAGCAGTTTGGGTAGGACAGGAAGCGGACGATTGTAAAATCAGGGGAATAACAGTTGATTTCGCCATATATTTAGAGTACAATAGCTTTGTCAAACAAATAGGTATCGTTAAGCATAAGAATAAGGAGAAAAAAATGCTGGTCTTAAATGCGAATCAGGAACAGGTAAAGGTTTTTAACAGGCTGATTCAGGAAATGGATGCACAGGTTGTATGGAAGGGGCAGTTTGTCATTATGGGTGACCGCCTGATCCTGGAAGGGTTTATACGCTCCCTGATTTTTCACTTTGATATTCAGCAGACGGAAGTCAGGCTGACGGAGATGCTGGGTGATGAGGAAGAAGAATTGGAGATCTCTGACTACAGAGGACTGGAAGATCTGATTACGATGGCGGTATATGCCTTTGAAAAATGGGGAACCTTAAAAGGGGTGCGTTCCGAGCAGGATATCGATGCGCTGCGCCAGATCTTTGGGGATATTCTGCGTATTTATCAGATCGAAGTGGAGTTTACCAAAGACCGTATGCAGTTTTTAAAGGCAGGAATGCCGGTTACATACGAGGATGTTTTTGAGACAGTGCTTGCGTATGAAAAAGAAGCAAAGGAAAACCTGAATATCGAGGCGCAGGAGCCGGTGCTGCATCTGTCTGATCTTATCATAGAAGAACGCCCGTCCCAAGGGGCGGAAAGGGACAGCGAAGCGGTGCAGGAGCGGATCGAAAAATACCATGCCAGGATCGGCGTGCTTGACCGTTTATCCGAACTGCAAAGAAAGACGCTCGTCAGAGATATCCGTAACGACAGGCTGCTAAACGAAACGGAAAAAGAAGAGCTGTATTTTCCAATCGAGGATTATGAAAATCAGCTTGCGGCAATGCCTTTTGCGGGCAGCAGTCCGGCGTTTGCAAGAAACCAGCCAGCCAGGGATGTCCGGGCTACGGGAGGCTTGGGGGCTGCCGCGGAACAGGCGGCTTTGCAGAACGAGGAAGCGGTGCGGGAGCGAATTGAAAAATACCATGCCAGAATCAGCGTGCTTGACCGCCTGTCGGAATTGCAGCGCAAAGACCTGCTGCGGGATATCCGCAACGACAAGCTGTTAGATGACGCAGAAAAGCAAAAGCTGTATTTTCCGATCGAGGATTACGAACGGCAGTTAGCGCAGTCAGCCGCGGAACAGGCATTTGCACGGCAGGACAGGGACATAGAAGCGGTGCGGGAGCGGATCGAAAAATACCATGCCAGAATCGGCGTGCTTGACCGTTTGTCCGAGCTGCAACGCAAAGACCTGCTGCGGGATATCCGCAACGACAAGCTGTTAGATGACGCAGAAAAACAGGAGCTGTATTTCCCGATTGAAGATTATGAAAAGCAGCTTGCACAGGCGGCAGGCAGCGGGCTTTTTGCAGCGGCGGCTTCGGCAGGGCAAGATGCGGCAGTGTCATCAGGCGAAGCGGGGGACGCAGGCACTGGCGGCGGACAGTCAGGGCATGGAGCTTTTGCTGCGGCGGTTAGAGACAGCCAGGCGGTGCAGGAGCGGATCGAAAAATACCATGCCAGGATCGGCGTGCTTGACCGTTTGTCCGATTTGCAGAAAAAGACGCTGGTACGGGATATTCGCAATGACAGCCTGCTGAATGAAAAAGAAAAAGCAATGCTGATTTTTCCAATCCAGGACTATGAATACCAGGTCAAGATGCAGGAGCTGGATCTGGCGATCAGAGAGGATGCAAACAGAAGCTATGCCTTCATCAAAAAGGAGATCCAAAAAGTCCAGGAGGAAGATCTGTTTGAAAAGACGAAAAAAGACCTGCTGGATCGGCTGAACGACCTGCTGATGCAGTACGGGATCGAGGAAGTCAAACAGATTATGGAGCATGTGCCCAAGCATGTGGAACGCAGTGAATACCAGGAGCTGATGGAAAAGCTGGCGCCGTATGAAGGCATCGACCTAGGCGTTTATAAGGAAATGCTTAGAAAAATGCGCGAAACGCTGGAGATTAAGGAAATCAGCAATATGCTGATGCAGGCGGAAAAAAATGACCGCAAAGACTATATGGCGCTTTTGCGCCGCATTGAAGAGCAGGATTTTGCAAAAGAAAATGCCGCGCCGTATATTGAGCGTATTTTAGACTGGGTGAGTGAGCTGGATGAGAAGAGGCTGAAAAGCCTGCTGACGAATGTACCGTCCATGGATCTGGAAACGGCGGCTTCCGTTTATGCCATGATCGAGCAGGAGAGCTTTCTGCCGGCGCTGCGGGCGAAGGCGCTTGCGGTTGTTGCCAGGCGCCTGGAGGAAATCAGCATGGCTGAATGCGCGATGCTTGTACGTGTGTTTCAAAAAACGATGGACAGCGTGATCCGAAAAAATCCAAGGCACTATTTTTATCCGGCGGAAAAAATAATGCAAAAAACGGTTCAGCCTGAGGATACAAGGCTGATCGACAGTGCGGCTGCGGCTTATGCACAAAAACGGGGAACGTTTGAGCACCCGATTTTTATGGTAGATGTTTCTAAGGATTCAAACGGCAGGGACGGAATGCTGCTGACAGCAGAGCATCTGTTTTACAGCACAAGGATGAACGGCTACCGGATACCAGTACATGCGATCCAGTCAATCCGTGTCACATCAGGCTTGTTAAAAAACAGGTCGCTTGTGGCGGAAGAGCGAAACGGCGTCAAGCATAAGCTCCCATATGCGGTTGGAGAGGGCGAGCTGCAAGCATGGGCAGAACTGCTTGGCAAGTTTGTCCGGTATCTGCAAAAGAGAAAAGCGGCAGGCTCCCTAGCCAGTATCGCGATGCAGGGCAGTGACGCAGCCGTTTGCAGCCGGTGCGGATGTGTCTGCGCGGATCAGGAACGATGCCCGGAATGCGGAAAGAAGTTATAGGAAATGGAGGAAATTATGGCAGTCGACCAGAGCAAAATCAGAAATTTTTGTATCGTGGCGCATATCGACCATGGAAAATCAACACTGGCAGACCGTATTATCGAAAAGACCGGGCTGCTGACAGAACGCGAGATGCAGGCGCAGGTGCTTGACAATATGGACCTGGAGCGCGAACGCGGCATTACGATTAAATCGCAGGCAGTCCGTATTATCTACAAGGCAAAGGACGGAGAAGAATATATTTTCAACCTGATCGACACGCCGGGGCATGTGGATTTTACGTATGAGGTATCCAGAAGCCTGGCGGCATGTGACGGCGCCGTATTAGTCGTGGACGCGGCACAGGGCATCGAAGCGCAGACACTTGCCAACGTCTATCTGGCGCTCGACCATGATCTGGAGGTGTTTCCGGTCATCAATAAAATAGACCTGCCAAGCGCAGAACCGGAACGCGTCAAAGAAGAAATCGAGGACATTATCGGGCTGGATGCTTCAGATGCCCCTTTGATCTCGGCAAAGACAGGAGTCAATGTGGAGCAGGTATTGGAAGCAATTGTAGAAAAGATCCCTGCCCCAACGGGCGATGAGACAGCGCCGTTAAAGGCTCTGATTTTTGATTCCAAGTATGATTCTTATAAAGGCGTGATTGTATTTTGCAGAATCAGGGAAGGAAACGTGCGTCCCGGGACAAAAATTAAAATGATGGCTACCGGAGCGACAGCGGAGGTGGTAGAGGTCGGCTATTTTGGCGCCGGACAGTTTGTGCCATGTGAGGAACTAAGCGCCGGGATGGTCGGCTATCTGACGGCGAGCTTAAAAAATGTTAAGGATACCCGTGTCGGCGATACGATTACACAGGCAGACCGCCCCTGCGCACAGCCGCTGCCAGGCTATAAAAAGGTCAATCCGATGGTATACTGCGGGCTGTATCCCGCAGACAGCACGAAATACCCTGACCTTCGGGATGCGCTGGAAAAGCTTCAGTTAAACGATGCGGCACTCCAGTATGAAGCAGAGACTTCCATTGCGCTCGGTTTTGGCTTCCGCTGCGGCTTTTTGGGGCTGCTTCACCTGGAGATTATTCAGGAGCGTCTGGAACGGGAGTTTCATCTGGATTTAGTAACGACGGCGCCTGGTGTTGTTTACCGCGTTCATAAAACGGACGGTACCATGATCGAGCTGACCAACCCGTCCAATCTGCCGGAGCCTGCGGAGATCGACTATATGGAGGAACCGGTTGTAGATGCCGAGATTATGGTATCCAGCGAGTATATTGGGCAGATTATGGACTTGTGCCAGCAGCGCAGGGGGATCTATATCAGCATGGAATATCTCGAAGAGACGAGGGCGCGGCTGAAATATACGATCCCGTTAAATGAGATTATCTATGATTTCTTTGATGCTTTAAAATCCCGTTCCAGAGGGTATGCGTCGTTTGATTATGAGATGAAAGGGTATCAGAAATCGGATCTGGTTAAGCTGGATATACTGATTAACAAAGAGGAAGTCGACGCGCTGTCTTTTATTGTATTTTCAGGTACGGCATATGAGCGCGGGCGTAGGATGTGTGAGCGCTTAAAGGAAGAAATTCCAAGGCATTTGTTTGAAATCCCGATCCAGGCAGCGGTAGGCAGCCGGGTGATTGCGAGGGAGACTGTGCGGGCGATGCGCAAGGATGTGCTGGCGAAGTGTTATGGCGGGGATATTACGCGTAAGAAGAAGCTGCTGGAAAAGCAGAAGGAAGGTAAAAAGAGGATGCGGCAGGTTGGGAATGTAGAGATTCCGCAGGAAGCGTTTATGAGTGTGCTGAAGCTGGATGAGGATTGATGGGGGTGTTTGGGGGGATTTTTTTGTCGGGATAGGACGCTGGGAGAGGGGATTGGCACGCCCTGGCTGCGTCCGTTCCAGAAGGTTAAGAAGCCCTAAGCATCCTGCGGTTACGTTGTGGTACCGTCCGGGCGCGGCACCTAGTTCGCCCTGGCTTGCGCCAGCAGCTAAAGGTGC
>CAMUPC010000239.1 GCA_947090545.1 uncultured Eubacterium sp.
GCCAGGGCGAACTAGGTGCCGCGCCCGGACGGTGCCACAGCGCTGCGCAGAATGCTTAGGGCTCCTTACATTCTGGAATCGGAACAGGAAGGAAGCCCCGCTCCCCTTCCTCCAGCGTCCTCCCAGGAAAACCAAAAAAACTACCCCTGCAACCTAGCCAGCAACCTCTGATACTCCTTATTAATCTCCTGAATCGCATCCGTATCCCCACATTTATTATCAGGATGATAAATCTTCAGCAAATCCTTATACCTCTTTTTCAAAGAACTCTGGCTATTCACCCCCGCAAAAAACATCGCCCCCTGAATCGACGCCGGCTTCGTGCGGATATCCTCTTTTTGATAAGCCTCCACCTGGTCATAAAAACTCTTTTTCTGCTCAAACTGCTTCTTCTCCTCGGCAAGCTTGTACAATTCCCCTTCTAAAATCTGCCGCTTCATCTCCAGCAAATGCTCTTCATGCTTCTTCTTTGTCTCCTGGAACTCCTGCTGGCGGCTAAAATGTGCCTTATCAATATTGAGCTGAATGCGTTCCTGTTCGATCTGGTGCGTCTGCCTGCGAAGGCTCTGCTTTTTTGATTCCAGGCGTTCTGTTTCCTGCATCCGCCACATCTCAAATTCATGCTGCTTTTTTATGATTTCTTCCGCTGCCCGGTCCTTGGAACTGCTTCCAGACGATTTTGCCTTCGCCTGCTTTTGGTGCACGTCTAAAAAAGCCGGGCCCTGCGTATGTACCTGTTTTGGTGTCACTCCCACGGCAGGCATCTGCGCCGCGCCTGTATGTATCAAATTGGGCTTTGCTACTCCATTCTCTCTTCTGCACATACTCATTCCTTTAATTCTGATGAACGATTTTTGATCCTGTCATTTATTTTCTCTAATATCGGATCAAAATACAAGTGTTTCTGTTATGAAATTTAATTTTTCTACATATTTCACAACAATCAAAGGCTCTCCCTCCTGCTTTTTCGTAAGCAATAGCAAAAAAGAGGGCAAAACCACAGCATCTTATGTACCTTTTGACGAAAAACAGCCGTCAAAAAACATACATCCGGTGTGTAATGCCCTCAAAATGACTACTGGAAATTAAATATCCTCAAACGCGTCCTTCACTTTATCCATAAAGGACTTGCGCCCTGATTTTTTTGTGGTGCCCTGTGCCGCACCATTTTGGCTCTTTAGGGAATTGCCATTTATTTCATCGTATCTGCGCAGCGCTTCCTTCGCCTCTGCGCTTAAGCTCGTCGGCACCTGGACAACAAGCGTTACATACTGGTCGCCCCGGATATTTTTGTTCCGAAGCGACGGCACGCCTTTTCCTTTGAGCCGGATTCTTGTATCGGTCTGTGTGCCTGGCTTTACGGTATACAGCACATCCCCATCGATCGTACTGATCCGTATTTCCCCGCCGAGCGCCGCCTGTGCAAACGAAATCGGCGCGGTGGAATAGATGTTCATATCCTGCCGCTGGAAAATCGGATGGCTTGTGATCAGCACTTCTACGAGCAGGTCGCCTCTTGGCCCGCCGTTGACGCCCGGTTCCCCCTTTTCGCGAATACGCACGCTCTGTCCGTTGTCGATTCCTGCCGGAATGCTGACGGAGATTTTCTTTTTATTGGAAACATATCCGTTGCCGTGGCAGTGCGGACATTTTTCCTTGACGATCTTGCCGGTGCCGCGGCAGTCCGGGCAGGTCTGTACGTTCTGCACCATGCCGAATAAAGACTGCTGCGTCATAATGACCTTGCCCTTGCCGCCGCACTTGGAGCAGGTCTCAGGCGTCGTACCCGGCTTTGCACCGCTTCCGTGGCATTCTGGGCAATCGTCCTTTAATACCAGCTCTAATTCCTTTTCGCATCCAAAAACCGCTTCTTCAAAAGTGATCCGCACGCTGGCGCGCACATTCGCCCCCTTCATCGGGCCGTTGCTGCTGCGCCTGCTGCCTCCGCCGAAAAAGTCGCCGAATATATCGCCGAATATATCGCCAAAGTCCATCCCGGAGAAATCAAATCCTCCGCCGCCTGCACCGCCGCCTTCAAAGGCTGCGTGGCCAAACTGGTCGTACTGCCTGCGTTTTTCAGGATCACTTAAGATCGCGTAGGCTTCGGAAGCTTCCTTGAACTTTTTCTCTGCTTCTTTATCACCAGGATTCATATCCGGGTGGTATTTCTTTGCGAGGACGCGGTACGCTTTTTTAATCTCCCCGTCCCCGGCATTTTTTGCTACCCCTAGAACCTCGTAATAATCTCTTTTCTGCTCTGCCATAACTTTTCCTCTGCCTGCACCAAATCTATCCTACACTTTTTTACACTTCTTTAAAATCCGCATCTACAACATCATCGTCCGCAGCACCTGCATTGTTTGCAGCGCCTGCAAAATCAGACGGGTTCGGGCCTGCGCCTGCGCCCTGTGCTGCCTGTGCGTTTTCATACATTTTTGCAAATACCTTCTGCGCGCTCTCTGTCAGCTTTTCTTTTGCTGCCTTGATCTCGTCAACCTGAGCGTCTGTCATGCTTTCTGCCTGCGGATTTGCCTCTAACAATGCTTTTAACGCATTTAAGTCTGCTTCTACGGACGCCTTGTCAGCCGCATCCAGGCTTGCGCCTACTTCTTCGAGTGCTTTCTCGGTCTGGAATACAAATGCGTCCGCGTCATTTCTTGCGTCGATTGCTTCCTTGCGCTTGCGGTCTTGTGCTTCGTATTCTGCCGCTTCCTTCACTGCGCGGTCGATCTCGTCGTCCGACATATTGGAGCCTGCGGTAATTGTGATATGCTGCTCCTTGCCTGTGCCCAAGTCTTTTGCGGATACGTTTACAATGCCGTTTGCATCGATATCAAACGTAACCTCGATCTGCGGTACGCCGCGGCGTGCTGGCGGAATGCCGTCCAAGCGGAACTGCCCGAGTGATTTATTGTCTCTTGCAAACTGTCTTTCACCCTGTACGACGTTGATATCCACAGCCGTCTGGTTGTCTGCCGCGGTCGAGAAGATCTGGCTCTTCTTTGTCGGGATCGTCGTATTACGCTCGATCAGCCTTGTTGCTACGCCGCCCATCGTTTCAATTGAAAGGGAAAGCGGTGTAACGTCAAGCAGAAGGATTTCTCCTGCGCCTGCGTCGCCGGCAAGCTTGCCGCCCTGGATAGACGCGCCGATTGCCACACACTCATCCGGGTTCAGGCTCTTGTTCGGCTCTTTGCCCGTCAACTGTTTTACTTTATCCTGTACGGCAGGGATACGGGTAGAACCGCCGACAAGCAGTACTTTTGTAATATCCCCGTTAGTAAGCCCAGCGTCTTTTAACGCGTTCTGTACCGGGATTGCGGTACGCTCTACGAGGTCCCTTGTCAGTTCGTCAAATTTTGCCCTTGTCAGGTTCATGTCAAAATGCTTCGGGCCGTCAGCCGTAGCTGTAATAAACGGCAGATTGATATTTGTCGTCGTCGCAGAGGACAATTCCTTTTTCGCCTTTTCTGCCGCTTCCTTTAATCTTTGCAGCGCCATCTTGTCGGTAGATAAGTCTACGCCTTCTGCCTTTTTAAACTCCGCGATCATCCAGTCTGTTACTTTCTGGTCAAAATCGTCGCCGCCAAGCCTTGTATCGCCGTTGGTAGACAATACTTCGATAACGCCGTCGCCAATCTCAATAATGGATACGTCGAACGTACCGCCGCCAAGGTCATAAACCATGATCTTCTGCTCGCTCTCGTTATCCAGCCCGTATGCAAGCGCTGCCGCGGTCGGCTCGTTGATAATACGTTTTACCTCAAGGCCCGCAATCTTGCCGGCGTCCTTGGTCGCCTGTCTTTGTGCGTCGTTAAAGTATGCCGGTACTGTAATCACCGCGTCGGTTACTTTTTCTCCCAGATAGCTTTCGGCGTCCGCTTTCAGCTTTTGCAGAATCATCGCTGAGATCTGCTGCGGAGAATATTTTTTATCCTCAATCGTCCTGCCATGGTCAGTCCCCATATCCCTTTTAATAGAAATAATGGTCTTTTCCGCATTGGTAACCGCCTGGCGCTTTGCCGGCTCACCGACTAAACGTTCTCCTGTTTTGGTAAAAGCTACGATGGAAGGTGTCGTCCTTGCCCCTTCCTGGTTGGCGATAACGGTTGGCTTGCCGCCTTCCATAACTGCTACACAGCTATTTGTTGTTCCTAAGTCAATACCTATAATCTTACTCATGATCGATTCCTCCTGATTTTTGATCTGTGATATCTATAAATCATCTATACTAAATATTAATAAATAACTGCCGCAAATTGATCCAGCTATCCTTAGTCCGCCTGTATGCTGTCAGCTTACCACTGCCACCATACTGTGCCTTACCACGCTGTCCCGGTATGTGTAGCCCTTTTGCAACTCCTGAGCGACAATACCGGACTCATATTCATCGCTTTCCGTCTGCATCACCGCATTGTGCAGGTTCGGGTCAAATTCCTTGCCGACTGCTTCGATCGGCTTAACGTCCGCTTCCTCAAGCATCGTCAGAAGCTGCTTATAGATCTTATTCATACCGTCTACAAACGCATCTTCCTTGCTCTCTTCCGGCACTGCCGCAAGCCCGCGTTCAAAATTGTCCACGACCGGAAGCACCTTTTCAATAATGCTCTTGGCGCCAATCTCGTACATCTGGGTCTTTTCCTTTTCGGTACGCTTGCGGAAATTATCAAATTCCGCCATCTGGCGCTTTACCTGGTCGGTCAGCTCTTCTATTTTTTCATCTTTTTTGTCTTTTTTCTTGTTTTTCTTAAAAAATCCTTTTTTGGAGCCTGACGGATTCGCTTCAGCGCCTTCCATCTCATCCTGGGCTTCCTCTTCGTCTGATGCAGCCGCCTCATCCCCGCACGCCTCATCTTCCACCTCGTCCGGTATCTCAGGCGACGCGTCTTTTGCCTGCAAGCCTTCTTCCCCTTCTAATTCTTCTGCCGCATCCTCGTTTGTCCCCTGCGGGATATCCTGTTTGATTTGATCCTGATTGTTTTCCACGCGTCCTGCTCCTTTCTATTTTAACCATCTGCCCGGCTTTTCATCCAAAACCCGAGACAGGCGGCTGACGTTTTTCTATTCTTCTTTATGATAAATGACATCTAACTGCTTTTTTAAATTTTTCAAATTATTCAGCACCTTTTCATAATCCATGCGCTTGGGGCCGATAATGCCGATCGTTCCGGTAACGCCCTCTCCCAACTCATACGTCGCTGTTACCACGCTGCAATCCTTCATCGTCTTAATCGGGCTTTCATCACCAATATATACCTGAATCCCTGTCCCGGTTTCCCGTTCTCCCAGCTTATCGGTAATCATATTTGCAAGGAGCTGCTTTTCTTCAAATGCGGAAATAAACTCGCTTGCTTTCTCGGAATTGCTAAGCTCCGGGTATTTAAAAATATTGGTCGCGCCGCTCGTATAGATCTGTAAGTCCTCGTCATCTCCAATCGCCTCTGCCACAGCGTCCAGCACGTCTCCGACAATTCTGCTGTGGCTGCCAGCCTGGTCTTTTAATGCGGTAATCGTGCCGAGATTAATCTGCTCAATCGACAGCCCGTTTAAGCTCGTATTCAGCAGGATATTCAGCTTTAGCATCTGCTCGTCGTTTAACTCTTCATCTAACCCAAGCATCTTATTTTTTACAATATTGCCTTCCAGCACAATCACGCACAGAAGCTGGCGTTCATCCACTTTGGACAACTGGATAAACTTTAACTTGTTGCGGTGGTAGCGCGGCCCGGTAATCATTGCCGCATATTCGGTATTGTTGGCAAGCAGCTTCGCTACATTTTTTAATACCCGCTCCATCTTTTCGGTATGCTCGATCACAAAGCTCTGCATATCGCTGATCTCCTGATTCTTTTCTGTAATCAGGTTATCCACATAAAACCGGTAGCCCTTATCCGAAGGAATCCGCCCCGCCGACGTATGCGGCTGGAGAATATAGCCAAGCTCCTCCAGATCGGACATTTCATTGCGGATTGTCGCGGAACTTAAATGCAGGTCTGTGTACTTGGAAATCGTCCTCGAACCGACCGGTTCCCCTGTATCCAGATAATTCTTTATAATGGCTTTTAAGATCTTGGTCTTTCTTTCATCAAGTCCCTCCATAATAAAGTACACTCACAGCCTTTCTTACGTTTATTCCTGCGAAGCAGTACGCTTGTTGTATTTTGCTCGCCTGTCTGCTTCCGCTGCCCGTATCGGGTTTGATTGGTTGTTGTTAGCACTCAGTTAATTAGAGTGCTAATATCGATATGACTAAGATAACACTATGGATTTTCTTTGTCAACATGTTTTTGCAATTTCTTTGAAATAATTTATGAAGTTTTTATAAACTGTTGATATGGTTGGGGGATTTTTCTTGAAATAAATGGAATAAGTGCTTGAGCTTGAATGGGCATAAAGGGGATGAGGGACTTTTTTTCTGGGCAGTGGTTTTTTTTGGGTTTTTGGCGGAAGGGACGCTGGGAGAGGGGATTGGCACGCCCTGGCTGCGTCCGTTCCAGAAGGTTAAGAAGCGC
>CAMUPC010000240.1 GCA_947090545.1 uncultured Eubacterium sp.
GCCAGGGCGAACTAGGTGCCGCGCCCGGACGGTGCCTCAGCGCTCCGCAGGATGCTTAGGGATTCTTAACCTTCTGGAACGGACGCAGCCAGGGCGTGCCCATCCCCTCTCCCAGCGTCCTATCCGCAAAAAACCCACCACAAGATCCCCCTCCCTCTTCTTCCGTAAAAACAACAACTTTACAGTAGAAAAAAGTCCCAATTTATGATATGGTTGTTATAAACAGTGCGGTATTCACAAAAAAGATGAATATACTGTAATAAAATCAAATCAGGAGGTTTTTTATTTATGAAAATCATCATGTTAGGCGCCCCAGGCGCAGGCAAAGGCACCCAGGCAAAACGGATTGCAGCAAAGTACACAATCCCGCACATTTCCACCGGCGATATTTTCCGTGCCAATATTAAAAACGGCACCGAGCTGGGCAAAAAGGCAAAAGAGTACATGGATCAGGGAGCATTAGTGCCGGATGAGCTGACCTGCGACCTTGTTATGGACCGTATTCAGCAGGACGACTGCAAAAACGGATTTGTACTGGACGGTTTTCCGCGTACGATTCCGCAGGCTGAAGCTTTGGATGAAGCGTTAAATAAAATCGGGCAGAAAATGGACTATGCGATTGATGTCGACGTGCCGGACGAGAATATCGTGAACCGTATGGGCGGACGCCGGGCATGTTTAAGCTGCGGGGCTACGTATCATGTAGAGTTTAATCCGACAAAGGCAGAGGGGATCTGCGATGCCTGCGGCGCACAGACGGTATTAAGAGATGATGACAAGCCGGAGACTGTACAGAAGCGCCTGACCGTATATCATGACCAGACACAGCCGTTAATTGAGTATTATAAGAAGCAGGGCATATTAAAGTCCGTAGACGGCACGCAGCCGATGGAAGCTGTCTTTGATGCGATTATAGGGATTCTGGGAGCATAAGAGATGCCAGTGTCGATAAAATCTGCAAAAGAGATAGAACTGATGCGGACGGCGGGCAGAATCCTGGGCAGGGTTCATAAGGAGCTTGCCCGGGAAATCGTGCCCGGAATGTCTACCCTGGACATTGACCGTATTTGTGAGGAGTTAATACGGAGCTATGGATGCATTCCTTCGTTTTTAAACTATGAGGGATTTCCTGCTTCTGTCTGTGTATCTGTGAATGATGAAGTCGTGCACGGCATTCCGTCGAAAAACCGGATCGTCCGGGAGGGCGACATTATCAGCCTGGATACGGGAGTCATTTATAAAGGGTATCAGTCGGACGCCGCGCGCACGGTCGGCGTTGGGACGATATCAAAGCAGGCGGCTGACCTGATTGAGAGGACGAAGCTCTGTTTTTTTGCAGGTATGCAGTATGCAAGAGCAGGGGGACGGCTTTTTGATATATCAGGGGCAATCGGCGACTGCGCCCAACGTTATGGCTATGGCGTTGTCAGAGACTTAGTCGGCCACGGGATCGGCAGGAATATGCATGAGCCGCCCGAGGTCCCGAATTTCAGGCAGCGGTTTCGGGGGATGCGGCTGCGCCCTGGCATGACGCTTGCGGTTGAGCCGATGATCAATGCCGGGACATGGCAGGTCAACTGGTCGCCAAATGGCTGGACGGTTACGACAGCGGATGGTTCGCTGTCTGCGCATTATGAAAATACGATACTGATTACGCGCGGCGCGCCAGAGCTGTTGTCGGTCACAGAGGAAGAAGAGGAGTATCTGAATCATATGTACCTTGCGGTATAGAACAGGCACAGCCTTCAATACCGGACGGTACCAAAAAGCAAAATGTATATTTGATGGAGGAATGAAAATGTCTAAAGCAGATGTAATTGAAGTAGAAGGAAAGGTAGTGGAAAAGCTGCCGAACGCAATGTTTCAGGTGGAGCTGGAAAACGGGCACCAGATTCTGGCGCATATCAGCGGCAAGCTGCGGATGAACTTTATCCGTATTCTGCCGGGCGATAAAGTGACGATTGAGATGTCACCATATGATCTGACAAAGGGACGGATTATCTGGAGAGATAAGTAAAGCGTTTCTTTTGATAGGACAGCGGGCTGTTAGGAAGTGTGTTATTCTGACAGCCTGTTTTTACTATATTGACGCAGTATGGATCAGAAGCAGGAGGTGAAACATATGGAAGTTGTGCGAAAATATATGGACGCAAAAAGTTTAATGTCAATTATGGCTCTCCCAGAAGCATTCCATAATCGCAGGCTGGAAGTCATTGTGCTGCCAGTAGAGGAACCGGAAAAAGAAAAAACAGCTACTGAGAGCGCCGAAATCGACCGGGCGTTAAGCGCATTGGCAGGGGCTGTGCCGTATACAGAATTGTCCGTAGAGGAGCTTCGTGAAGAAAGGCTGAAAAAATATGAAGCTATTGATTGATACCAACGTAGTTTTAGATGTAATCTTAAAAAGAGAACCGTTTTTTGCACGTTCATTTGAAGTACTTGCATTGTCTAAGAAAGAAGATATTCAGGAATATATATCTGCCTCAGCGGTAACAGATATTTATTATCTGGCACAGCGGCAGCTAAAAAACAAAGATCTGGCAAAATCTATATTAAAAGAGTTGTTTACAGTGGTAAGCGTTGCAGGAGTATCGGAGCAGGAAATACAAAATGCGCTTATACTTGAGTGGGATGACTTTGAAGATGCGGTACAGTATTCTGCTGCACGTTTCAGCCAGATTAATGGAATTATCACAAGGAATCCTGATGATTTTAGGAAATCAGAAATTCCTGTCTGGGAACCAGGGCAGGCATTGGAAAGAATAAAATAAAGCCTCATGATTCGTCTTTTTCTTCCATTTTACAAATAAATATGATAGAATGTAAAATATGTGTAAAAGATATGTAATCTATTAATGAAGAAATTGTTACAGATGAAGAGGAAAACAATTATATGGAAGGATTTACACTGATCTTATCTCTGCTGAGCGGAGTAGCGCTGTTTTTATTTGGAATGTCTCTGATGGGGGACGGGTTAAAGAAGGCAGCGGGGGAAAAGCTGGAGCTTATTTTGTACAGGCTGACGAATACGCCGCTCAAAGGCATTTTGCTGGGAACGGCTGTGACCGCGATTATTCAGTCGTCCTCGGCAACGACGGTGATGGTCGTAGGCTTTGTCAATGCGGGAATGATGAAGGTGTCCCAGGCGATCGGCATTATTATGGGCGCCAATATCGGGACGAGTATTACCGGATGGATTTTGTGCCTGTCTTATATCGAAGGGACGGGCGGGATTGCGCAGTTGTTGTCGACCGCGACGATTTCTGCGGTTGTTGCTGTGATCGGTATTATTTTTAAGATGTTTATGAAAAAAGCGTCGTATCATAATGTCGGGGATATTATGCTTGGATTTTCGATCCTGATGGTGGGGATGCAGACGATGAGCGAGGCTGTGTCGCCGCTTAAGAGCAACGAGCATTTTGTCAACGCGCTGACGATGTTTAAAAATCCGTTTATGGGCATCCTGGTCGGTATTTTGTTTACGGCGGTGCTGCAAAGCGCGTCTGCTTCGGTCGGTATTATGCAGGCGCTGTCGGTGACAGGCGGGATCACGTTTGCGGCTGCGCTGCCGATAACGATGGGGATTGGCGTCGGCGCGGCATGTCCGGTGCTGCTGTCGTCGATTGGCACGAATAAAAACGGAAAACGGACGGCGCTCATTTACCTGATTAATGATTTGTTTGGTATGCTGCTGTGGTCGACGGTATTTTATACGGTGAATGCGATTGTTCATTTTTCATTTATGGACCTGGTTATGAGCCCGGTTCGGATTGCTTTGCTGAATACGGTGTTCCGTATGGCGACGATTTTAGTGCTGAGCCCGTTTATTAGGGGGATTGAAAGGTTGGTGTTTTTCCTGGTGCGCGATACGCAGGAGGATAAGGAGGACCAGGCGGATTTTGATTTGCTGGAGGAGCGTTTTTTGGCATATCCGCCGCTTGCGATAGCGCAGAGCCATCAGGCGATGAACGGGATGGCAAAAAAGGTCAAGAAAAATATCGGTGCTTCGCTTGGGCTGCTGGCTGAATATTCTGAAGAACAGTATCATAAAATACAGGAAAAGGAAAACCTGATCGATAAATATGAGGATAAGCTGGGAACGTACCTGATGCAGCTTACCGGACGGGAGATGACGATTGCACAAAACAGCGAGGTGTCCAAGTTTTTGCATACGCTCAGCGATTTTGAGCGTCTGGGCGACCATGCGAGCAATATCTCAAAGGTGGCGAACGAATTATACGAAAAAAAGACAGCCTTTTCCAAAGAAGGCATGTATGAACTGGGCGTCCTGGAATCCGCGGTATCAGAAATCGTTGACCTGACAGTCAATGCGTTTATGGAGGATGACCAGGAAACAGCATACCGCGTGGAGCCGCTGCGCGAGCTGATCGGTATTTTATGCGACGAGCTCAAATTAAGGCATATCAAACGGCTGCAACATGGAAAGTGTGAGCTAAAGCAGGGATTTGCCTTTAACGACCTGCTGGCGAATTTAGAACGTATCGGGGCGCACTGCTCGAATGTCGCGGTTGCCATGATTGAGCTTGGCTATTCCGAGTTTGATATTCATGGCTATGTAAAAAGCGTCAGGGAGCGCAAAAATTCAGACTACGCCATTTATTTTGAAGAGTATGAAGAAAAATACGATATTAACGGTTATAAAAAAGCGAAAAAGGCAAAAAAAGAGGAAGAAGGAATCAAAGGCAAAAAGGGGAAGGAAGAATCTAAGAAAAAGAAATAGACAGCGATATAGTTAGAATGAATAGAAGGTAGATGAAATTGTCATGTATTTGATGTTAAAAAATACAGAAGTGTTATATTTTGATCTGGAAGATTTTGTAGTAGAGGTGATCCGCAATGACCTGCTCCCGTATTGTCTGCGGTCCAATATCAGATTTTCGACAAAGATGAAGGATATCTTACATAATATACAGGAAGTAAAGGCATATTTAAGCAGCAGGGTACTGTCGTTATCCAGAGACAACGCGAAGCAGATCTATGCGGCATTCCAGATCCCGCAGGTAGACTCGACAGACAACAGGGTCAATATTTGTATCAAGTGCAAAGGGGTGTCGATCGTAGACAGCTATTGGGTCAAAGAGGACAACGAACAGGCGGATTGGGAAAAAATCAATATCCGCCAAAATCAGCTCAGCGATATTTTAGACCTGTCCCTGAGCGGATTCTCCCCCACGATTACGACGAACCCGATCTGCCCGGAGCTGACGACAAAGGGGCTGTTCCGCAAAGGCTGGGTTTATCTGGGGGACAGCCTGTATCTGCTGAAATCAGACAAGACGAATGAATATGTCAATACGAGGATGGAAGTGCTTGCCTCTGAGATCTTAGAATGCTTCCACAACCGCCTGGACAGTATTGTATACCTCAGCGACATTAAAGAAACCGCACGCGGCACAGCGTATGTATCGATCTGCCAGAACTTCGTACAGGAAGAGCATTCTTTTATAGAAGCGTGGGAGGTTATGGATTACTGCAAACGGCGCAAGATTGACTTCAGGCAGCTATGCCTGGAACGGTGGGGAAGCAAGTTCGCATGTATTCCGGTGCTTGACTATATTATTATCAATACGGACAGGCATACGCAGAACTACGGGTTTATGATGAATAATCAGACAGGAAATTTGGAGGCGGTTGCGCCGATGTTTGATTTGAATTGTGCGCTTGTGGCGGATTATTTTAAGATTGAGGCGGGGGATACGCTTAGTCAGATGTTTAATACGAAGGAAACGATTCGGGAGCTGGCTTTTCAGTATATTGAATATACGGATCTTAGGTTTGATGAGGAAGCTTTTTTAAAGCTGGCGGATAGTAGTCCGTATAGGGAGTTGAGGTATGTGTTTGAGAGGGTGTATGGGAGGATACAGGAGTTGGGGATTATTTAAAGGGACACACTGGGGAAGGGGACGCTGGGAAAGGGGATTGGCGCGTCCGGCAGGTGTCCGTTCCAGAATATTAAGAAGCCCTAGGCATTCTGATGCTACGCTGAGGCACCGTCCGGGCGCGGCACCTAGTTCGCCCTGGCTTCCGCCAGCAGCTAAAGGTGCCGCTTGGCTTCGCCCCTAGGTTGTTCACAGAATGCCAAGGGCTTCTAAATATTCTTCCAAGGCCACCTGCCGGACGCGCCAATCCCCTTTCCCGGCTGGTTTTCCCAAGTGTTACAGCGGCTTTTGCTACACAGTGCCTGAGAGGTTTTGGGGTTGGTGTGTTGGATTTTTGATCTATTTTGTGTCTGATATTCTATTTTTGGTCTATGTACGTTGCATTCATTTTTGTACTCTGTTCTATACAGCTCATTCTTTGAACTTCATTTTTAGCAGCCCATTTGCAATAATGTTCACTTCATTTTTTGTAGAGCTTGCGAAAACCAGCCGGAGGGAGGGGTGCGGGGCTGGGTTCCTGCTCCTTTGGAAGAATGTTAGGAGCCCTTAGTATTCTGCTCGATAACACAGGGGCGAAGCCAAGCGGCACCTTTAGCTGCTGGCGGAAGC
>CAMUPC010000241.1 GCA_947090545.1 uncultured Eubacterium sp.
TTGTAACTTATTAACTATATAGCTCTTGTGGCTATATCATTATTATACTAGGAGGAATCAATATGAACCAGGGAGGTTTACGCCGTGCATGGAACATGTGCACAGGCAGGGGTGGGAGGAGCCTGTGCAAAAAAGCGCTCGCCGTTTCTTTGTCTATTGCTTTGACAGCTTCTTTTCTGCCTGAAAACAGGACGGATGCAAAAGCCGCGCCAAAGCAGTATGTAAGCCTGCGCACCACGTTTAAGACACTGCGGGTCGGGCAGAAAAACCGTATGACGCTGAAAAACAATACAGCCGGATGGAAGATTCAAAAGATCTCTACCAATGACAAAACGATCGCAGCAGTGTCCGGCAGGAAGCAGGAGAGCTTTCAGATTCAGGCGGTAGCAGCCGGAAGGACGACCGTAAAAGCGGTATTGAAAACAACGTCCAGAAAAAAACATACATCTAAAACCGTACGGTGCAGAATCCATGTAGTTGAGCCGGCAGATACGGGAACCGCACAGGAGCCGCAGGCGCCGGTTACGGAAGCGGAGGTTTCCACACAGGCGGAGCTGGAAGAAGCGCTTTTCCTAAGCAGCCTGAAAAAGCTTACGATTGCGACAAACGATGCGGCAACGTTTGTCATCCCGGCAGGTACGTATGAAAACGTCAGCCTGGTTGTGGATGCTCCTGCCGCAGACCTTGAAAACAGCGGCGTGTTCCAGTCCATCGAAATCCGTGCAGTAAAGCCGGATACATGGATTGAAAAGGCGGTTGGAAATGTAATGCGCATTACGGCAAAAGCGGCAAGGGTGATTGTCCGTCCGGGTGCGCAGGTAAAAGAAATCACGCTTCCGCAGGCAGATGCCGATGTGAAGCTGGAAGTAAACGGGAAAGCGGACCATATCCATATCCAGTCTAAAATGAAGCTGTCCATATCCGGTACGCCGCAGGCAGAGCTGCCTGTAACCGTAAGCCAGACGGCGTCGGATACGCAGATCGTATCATCCACACTGCTGGATATATCGCTTCATGCAGCAGCGTCGGTAACGTTTGAAAAAGGCGCGGAAGGAAGTATGATAAAGCTTGCGTCAAAAGGCATCAAAGCGATCATCAGTAATCTGACGTCAAAGCTGATTTCCGTAAAACAGCCGGATGGAACGACGTCAGGCGTGCAGGCGGGCAAAAAAGATGTGCAGGTATCCTCAGGGCAGGCGCAGAATACAGGCACAGGCTGGACTGGCACAGGTACAGGCTCAGGTTCCGGCACAAGCTCAGGCTCCGGCACAGGTTCTGGTACAGGCACAGGTTCCGGTTCCGGCACAGGCTCCGGCTCTGGTTCGGATACCAAAGATCCCTCTGACATTCCAGTGCCTACGATGGAAGATGTGCTCAAGGGGAAGGGATCAAAAGCTATAGTCGTGGTCAAAGGGACGACGATCGAAGATGCAAAAGTATACTGGGATGCGGGGATATTTCCGCATTATGAGCCAGGGAGTGAGGACGAAGAGGAAAGCCAGCCGGAGTATAAGCTACAGTCTTATCGTTTTGATAAGCAGGACTGGGTGGATGGATACGATGGAAAAATGTCTAATTCAGTGATCAATTCCCATTATAGCTTCAAGCTGACAGGCAGCACGAGGAAGGTGTTCAATATCAGTGACCGGCTTCGTTTTGCCGATCAGGAGGGAAATGTTGGCGAGGAGTTTGTGGTAGAGTTTTATATGTGGGAGGAAGATGTCGTCCGCCAGTATGTGGAATATTATCTGAACCACCGGGCTGCGGAACAGCAGGGACAGCCATTCTGTATCCAGATGAAGCCTCCGTTTACGGTCGTGAAGGAGGGCCAAATGAGGATGGCCTATGACGAGGCAAAGCTGTCAGATCCGTCCGCGTTTTATGAGGAGCTTACAGAGCTGCCGCAATGGACGGGCGACGGGCCGCTGATTCCAGATATTACTTCGGCGGACGTGCTGGAGAAGCTGGACCTGAATGCTGCAAAATTATCCATTGTCATCAGCGGTTCCAGTGTTGCGGATGTTACGGTAAAGTCAGAGGGGGCTTTGTATTGTCATATTGAAATCCCAACGGGTATGGACATTCCTGACACCCTGCCGGGAGGAAAATTTATGTGGATGGTCCAGTCAAAATGGAAGGATCAGGCAGAGACAGGCGGCAAGGTGGACTTTACGGTCGGCTACAGCAGTTTGTCAGATAAATTAAAGGAAGAGTATCAGCGCGGTGAGACGCTGCAGTTCTGTTATGAAACTGCGGGCGGAAGCCATTTGAACGACATCGAACTTTCCGGCGACGTATTTGGTAATACGTCAATTATCGCGGAGCTGTACAGCAAGGGGATTTTGGAAGCCTGTGTGGAAGAGCTTAAAAATGCGTCGGATGCGGGACAGCCGGTACTGCGCCAGTATGAGCTTGTGGGGCTTGCGAAAGTGGAAGCAAGCGATTCTGTAAGAGATCCGAGGGTGCGCCCGAAAGAGGCTTCGGAATATACGCTCATCGGGAAGGATTTGGATAAGCTGCCGGATACTTGGGAAATCCTAAAAGAGAGCAGGTAGCCCTGTGTATTTGTTTCTTCTTCCAAAATGTTATTTTCGCTTGATTTTTAAAAAGGACTATCTTATAATGGAGTCATCACGTTGGAAGAAAACATGGTTGGAAAGAGAGGTATGAAAACGATGGAGCAGAAATTTTATATTTGCGAGCATTGCGGGAATATTGTTGCGATGGTAAAGGATGCAGGGGTTCCGGTAATGTGCTGCGGGCAGAAGATGAAAGAAATCGTTCCAGGCACGACCGATGCGGCAGTGGAAAAGCATCTCCCGGTTTATACCGTAGAAGGAAATCTGGTAAAGGTAACGGTAGGCTCTACCGAGCATCCAATGATGCCGGAGCATTATATTGAATGGGTATCCCTACAGACAAAGCAGGGCAACCAGCGCAAAGCGTTGCAGCCGGGCGGGAAGCCTGAGGTATGCTTTGCCCTGTGCGAAGGCGACGAGGTGACAGCGGTGTATGCTTACTGCAACCTGCACAGCCTTTGGAAAGCGGAATAACAACGAGCAGAATGGAAAGGAAGAACAATGAAATATATTTGTGATGTATGCGGTTGGGAATACGATGAAGAAAAGGGATATCCAGAAGGCGGAATTGCACCTGGGACAAAGTGGGAAGATGTGCCGCAGGATTTTGAATGCCCGTTATGCGCGGTAGGCAAAGACCAGTTTTCGGCTGTATAATCAAAAAAGGTAAGAACATGCAATCCGGCAAAATACAGTAGTTGTGTATTTTGCCGGATTTTTCAGTTATGACACAAAAGCCAGCAAGTCCGAAAACTGCCGCAGCTTATAGTCCGCGTCCCCAAGCCTTGGGTCATCCTTCGCGCCCCATAGGGCAAGCGCAAACGAAACGCCGCAGTTTTTCGCGCACAGCAGGTCAGAGTAAGTGTCTCCGACATACAGGCAGGCGTCTTTGGAACTGCCGGTTTTTTGCAGCGCAAGCTCCAGCGGCTCCGGGTGGGGCTTTGGATGGCTGGTTTGGTCTGAGGTAATCAAAACGTCAAACAAATCGTTGATCTGATGCTTGTTAAAGTCATGCTTCATATGCTCCGCTGTCTTTGAGGTGACGATGCCTGTCACAACCTGCCTGTCCCGAAGCTCCAGCAGCGTCTGTACAGCCTGCGGAAAAAGCGGCGGCGCCGGGCTGTTTTTCACATACTCTGTCCATAGCCGAATGATACGGTTTTGTTCTTCGGGATTTTTTGTAAATAAAGCCGCTGCTTTGATCTCATGAAGCCCGATCACTGCTTCAAGCTCTGTCAAACTGCGGGAAAGATGCAGCACATCGCGCAGGGCGCTCTGAAATGCGGTAAGCAGATTTTTTTCGCTGTCTAATAATGTGCCGTCGATATCAAATAAAATCGTTTTGTACATATAAAACCTCGCTGTTTTCATAAAATAAAAGTTGTCAAACATGCAGCACGTAACCACAATCCATACAATAAACGATTTTCTTTTTATTTGCAAAGAAATCTCTTATTTCTAAACGAATGTTTAACATCATATGCTGCCCGCAGCCAATAGGAATCATGATTCCGCGTCAAACAGCAGCCGTTCTTGTTCTAACACCGCGGACACGCTAAGCTGCGGGTTGACTGGCTGGCGGCTTTGCAGCGTAATGCTGATCGCGGCATAGCCGTACCGGAGGATACGCTTCCACGATAAGGAATTTTGCAGCCCCCAGATGATCGTGCTTGTAAGAACCGCGGTGGCGCCTGCGGTATTGACCGTTCCGGGGAGCTGCTTTTTGATGCGGATTTCCTGTGTTTTTCCATGAAAATAGAGCCCCTCGCCCACAGAAAATACGACAATGTTTGCGATGTTTTTCGTCTGCAAAAAGCGCACAGCCTGTTCAATATCGGTATAGGGTTCTTTATAATAGCCAAGCAGCTCTTTGACTTCCAGCGGATTGGTAATGAGCACGAACACCTTTTGGTTATCCTGGATCATCCGGTCGTTTTTCTGGATCGAGGTCGTTTTGACCAGAAACGGCACGGTGACATTGTCATACAGATACTGAAAGGATTCCGCGGGAATATTCGTGTCGGCGACGCAGTACTGGGAAGCGTTGATCCGGTCTAAATATTTGGACAAAAAAGCGGGCGTCATTTTTTTATAAATATCCATATCGTTGATGCCGATAAATTTGACACCGTTGGAATCGTCAAGATACATAAACGAGGACGTATGCGCGCCGTGGATTTTCTCGCAGCACTGAATGTCAATTTTATGCTCCCTGCAATGGTTGATCAATCGTTCGCCGTTTAAATCGTTTCCGTAGACCGAGATAAAATAATTGGAAACATCGTATTTGGTAAGCGCATAGGCGATATTGCGCCCGGCGCCGCCATAGGAATAGGAAATTTTGCCGGGGTTGGAATTTTGCACAATCAGCTTTTCATTTGGGGTGCCCAAAATATCGATATTATTGCCGCCGATTACGGTCACAAACTTGATATCGTTTAATATATAGCCCTTTCCTTTGATATAGCCTTTTTTCATTAAGTTATGGATATGCGCGGCAACGCCCGAGCGGGTAATGACCAGCTTCTGCGCCAGGCTTTCCTGAGAAATCAGCGGGTCGTTTTTTAAGATTTCCAGTATTTCGAGTTCTCGTTCTGTCATAAAGCTTCTCCTTGTGTAGATCATGAAAAACCAAAGTATAAACATTTGATTATATTGTAAAGATATGTTTGATTTCTGTCAATCTTTTTTGTATAATGCAGGTATCGATCAACGAAGGAAAGTAAGGAAAGAGGAGGTAAAAGATGGCAGCAAATGAGGAATATGTTGTTGTAGTTGGAGGGATGAACCTGGATATCGCCGGGCTGTCCGGGCCGGTTTACAGAGAACGGGACTCCAACATCGGGAAAGTAGGCATGAACGTAGGGGGCGTCGGGCAGAATATCGCGCACAACCTGGCAAAGCTGGGCGTGCCAACCTATCTGGTGACCGTATACGGGGATGACTATTGGGGCAGGATTGTAGAAGAAGAATGTGAGAAAAACAAGGTGCTTTTAACACACGCACAAAAGCTTGCAGGAGAGAAAAGCTCCATTTATCTGTATATCAATGATCATAACGGCGACCTTGTGACGGCAATTAACGATATGGGAATCTTAACTAATATGACGCCCGCGTTTTTAGAGCCAAGGCTTGCTTTTATCAACGAGGCGAAAATCGTTGTCCTGGACTGCAACCTGCCAAAAGAAACGATCGAGTGGATCGGGCAGAATGTAACGGCGCCTATTTTTGTAGACCCGGTATCGGTGGCAAAGACAGACAGGATCGCCGGGATTTTGGATAAGATCGATACGTTAAAGCCGAATGGGTATGAGTCCGCGCTGCTGACAGGCATCGAGGTGACCGATGTGGACAGCGCTCGAAAGGCAGCGGAAAAGCTGAATGAAATGGGTGTGAAGCATGTGTTTATCTCGCTGGGCGAACAGGGGATTTTGTGTGCAAAAGACACGGAAAGCATTGTTGCGCGGCCGCTTGCGAAGAAGATTGTAAGTACAAATGGAGCCGGGGATACGACGATGGCGACGATTGTGTGGTCGCGGTTTGCGTATGGGAGTGATATTTCGCTTGAAAAGGTTGGAAGGCTGACGCAGGCGGCGGCGAGTATTAATTTGGAGTCTCCGCTTGCGGTGGCGCCGGAATTGTCGGTGGAGCATATTTTGGAGAGGATGGGGTAGGAGAGGGAGTTTTGCGGATGGGGGATGCTGGGAGAGGGGATTGGAGGGAGTTTTGCGGATGGGGGACGCTGGGAGAGGGGATTGGCACGTCCTGGCTGCGTCCGTTCCAGAAGGTTAAGAAGCCCTAAGCATCCTGCGGGAAGCTGTGGCACCGTCCGGGCGCGGCACCTAGTTC
>CAMUPC010000242.1 GCA_947090545.1 uncultured Eubacterium sp.
ACAGCGTAACCGCAGGATGCTTAGGGCTCCTTACATTTTGGAATCGGAACAGGAATCCAGCCCCGCTCCCCTTCCTCCAGCGTCCCTTCCCGATCATAATGCATATATTAATGAATCATCCATTTAAGCGGTTGACAAATAATATTATATAATATATAATATTGGATATTAAATAATAAAAGGAGGAGTATATCTACCGCAAATTCATATTGCAAAAAATGAATGCACATATTATAATGGCTTATATGTAAAGCCGTGTCAGCGTAGCATTTCCACGAATGAAATGCAGAAAGGATGGATAGAATGGAACTGTTCGATAAATTAGGAGATACAATTGTATCCGTATCAAAAGACGCAACACAAAAAGCAAAGGATATTTCGGAGCTGGCAAGAATCCGTATGGAGCTGCGTGCAAAACAGGATTATTTGAATAAGCTGTTTTTGGAAATCGGCAAGATCTATTACGATGCGCATAAGGATGACGAAGAAAAAGAATTTAAAGAGCAGATGCTGTTAGTAAAAGATGCTCTGGAAGTGATTGAAGAACTCAAGCAGCAGTTGGGGCAGATCAAGGGAATGGTTACGTGTGCGGAATGCGGGCAGGAAATGCCGTTGGATGCTGACTATTGTTCCAAGTGCGGCACAAAGCTTGTAAAGCCGAAAAAAGAAGAAACAGAGGATATATTTGAGGCTGAAGAGGCAGGGGAAGCAGATACAGAAGAAGCAGGCGCGGACGCGGCAGAGGAAGCGGTGCAGGAGGCAGCAGTTGATATGCAGGCGGATGCTGTGATGCAGGAAGCAGAAGCTGTCTCAGAAGAAAAAGAAATTGTGATTGAAGAAACAAAATAGAAGTGTAAGAAACGGAGATATTAGAACAAAGATATCAGAAACAAAGATATTAGAAACAAAGATATCAGAAATGAAGATATCATATGCTATAAAAAATAGATAGAACAGACTACATGCGAAGGAAAGGTTACAGGGAATCAGATATGAACAGCAAAGGCAAATATTATATCACAACGGCGATCGCCTATGCATCCGGCAAGCCGCATATCGGCAATACTTATGAGATTGTGCTTGCAGATGCGATTGCGCGTTTTAAAAGGCAGGAAGGTTATGAGGTATATTTCCAGACCGGAACGGATGAGCATGGGCAGAAAATCGAACAGAAGGCACAGGAAGCAGGCATTACGCCAAAAGAGTATGTAGATCGTGTAGCGGGTGAGATTCAAAAGATCTGGGATTTGATGAATTGTTCTTATGATTATTTTATCCGCACGACGGACGAGGGGCATGAGAAGCAGGTGCAGAAGATCTTTAAGAAGCTGTATGACAAGGGCGATATTTATAAAAGCTCTTATGAGGGGATGTATTGTACGCCTTGTGAATCATTTTGGACAGAGTCTCAGCTTGTGGATGGAAAATGCCCGGACTGCGGCAGAGACGTAAAGCCTGCGAAGGAAGAGGCGTATTTCTTTAAAATGAGCAAGTATGCGGACCGCCTGATTGCGCATATGAACGAGCATCCTGAGTTTATCCAGCCGGTTTCCAGGAAAAATGAGATGATGAACAATTTTCTGCTGCCGGGGCTTCAGGATCTGTGTGTGTCAAGAACGTCCTTTGACTGGGGGGTTCCCGTTGACTTTGACGATAAGCATGTAGTCTATGTATGGCTGGATGCGCTGACGAACTATATTACAGGAATCGGTTATGATTGTGACGGTGCGTCTGGCGAGTTATTTCAGAAACACTGGCCGGCAGACCTGCATTTGATCGGAAAAGATATTATCCGTTTTCATACGATTTACTGGCCGATCTTTTTGATGGCGCTGGAGCTTCCGCTGCCGAAGCAGATTTTTGGCCATCCGTGGCTGATTCAAAGCGATGGAAAAATGAGCAAATCCAAAGGGAATGTGTTATATGCGGATGAGCTTGCGGATTTCTTTGGAGTGGACGCGGTACGCTTTTTTGTACTGCACGAGATGCCGTTCGATAATGACGGGCTGATTTCGTGGGAGTTAATCGTGGAGCGGCTCAATTCGGAGCTGGCGAATACACTTGGAAACCTGGTTAACCGTACGATATCGATGAGCAATAAATACTTTGACGGCGTTGTGGCAGCTACGGGAGTAACCGAAGAGGTGGACGCAGACTTGAAAGCAGTCGTTACAGGGACAGCAGGGAAAGTATGTGCGAAAATGTCAGAGCTTCGCGTAGCGGATGCGATCACAGAGATCTTTAACCTGTTTAAGCGCTGCAACAAATATATCGATGAAACGACGCCTTGGATTCTGGCAAAGGAGGAAGCAAAGAAACCTCGCCTGTCTGAGGTAATGTATAACCTGGTAGAGAGCATTACAATCGGAGCTTCCCTGCTGAAAAGCTTTATGCCGGATACTGCGGACAAGATTTTTGGACAGTTACATGCAAAGGAAGTGCCGTTTGACAAGCTGGATACGTTTGGAAATTATGAAAGCGGTACGAAAGTAACGGAGAAGCCAGAAATTTTATTTGCCCGCCTGGATATCAAGGAGGTCATGGAGCGTGTCAATGCACTGCATCCGCCGGTAGAGGAACAGGCGCCTGCTGAGGCGGGAAGCGGTACGGTGATTGATATGGAGCCGAAGGCGGAGATTACGTTTGATGATTTTGAAAAAATGCAGTTTCAGGTTGGCGAGATTATCGAATGCAAGGCAGTGGAAAAATCCAAAAAGCTGCTGTGCTCCCAGGTGAAGATTGGCAGCCAGGTCAAGCAGATTGTATCTGGTATTCGTAAGCATTATACGCCGGAAGAAATGGTCGGCAAGAAAGTGATGGTGCTGGTGAATTTAAAACCGGCGAAGCTTGCGGGCGTATTGTCAGAAGGGATGCTGCTGTGTGCAGAGGATGAAAACGGAGAGCTTGCGCTGATGACACCGGATAAGGAAATGCCTGCCGGGGCTGAGATTTGTTAGGATCGAATGGAAATAATAACGGTAAATGTACGAATATTCGGACATCTATTTGCAGCCGATGGGATGAGACTAATCCGATCGGCTGTAAATCTTTAAAAAATAATAATGATACGGATGGTATGGATACAGGTAGGTGCAGAAGGGAGATGAATTTATAAATACTATAACAAGAAAAAATGGTAGATTCAGGTCTGCATTCAATGATTTCAAGAAATGTGTCGATATTACCAATGAGTTGCTAGAAAATGGCCAAATAATTCTATTGATAGGCTGTGAAAAGAAAGTAAAATTTCAATTGCATCTGAATGAACCTCAGTTTGCAGAAAAGTATCCAGGCGTAGATTTTCAATATTTTCAGTATGTGCTTTTGGAAGAGATTGCCTGTTTGATCGAACAAAATGTTGTTATACCAGAATCCGTAACTGAAGCAGATGGAGTTTCATTTGTACAAAATGATAAACAGACGGATCTTTTGCACGAAATAATTGAATCCGTGCAGAAGTTAGAAAAGATCGAAGATTTTTGCGATCAAATATCACATTGTGCGTATATATGCAATAAAATGTTACAACTTTTAAATCGATATGGTGTAAAGCAAAAGGATAATTATTGCAGAAAATTATGGCATTTATTTTATCAGGCAATCAAGCGTAATTATGCGAAGCAGTTATTTACAAAGGAGCAGCTTGCGCTTATGCTGAATATGTTGATGGCAACGAAAACATTGTATGTGGAAGAAGAAATATATTGGCAGTTTGATGAACAATTGTATCATTATGGTCTGGATGTATTTCCAGAGGAGGAGTAGCCGTGGAGATTTTACTGGATACAACTGTTCAGATTGAACGTATTTTTAAAAGAAAAAGAAAGGCTGAGATAGAGAAAACCATTACAAGTAATAATTGCGGTTCATCTACTTATGTCCTTGGAGAATTTAAAAGAAGTATCGTAAAGGATTTTGTCACTTTGTATAATATTATGCAGATTGAAGAGGATCTTGCAGGTGTAAGGGATCATATTAATGATACGGTTTTTCATCGCTCTTTTCAAAGAATCTATTATATTTTTAATGATTTATGCAAACTGTATAACGATGATTATGAATTGATTAAGGAAGAGTTAAGCTTTTATCCTAAGCGTTTAGAAAGGCGTTTTTATTATGGGTTAAAATCCCCGCTGATGAATGAGACAGATTGTCACAGGGCAAAAGCACAGGTAATATTTACATCAGAAAATGCATTGATCCAGGGAGTAGAATGTTCTAAAAAAGATAATTTCTGCAATTCATGCAATTTTTGGGAGAAGTATAAGCATTTTATATCTGGACTGGAATATAAAGACAGTTTACAGAAAGATTTTAAGACGATTTTATGTAAGGTGCTGAATGGAGAAGAGCCACTTAAAGGAAATATATGTAAGCGTATGGGGGATTGCATTATTGCGTTGGAAGCTTTACAGACGGATGGAAAAAAAGTATGTACAACCAATAAAAAAGATTTTGAACCAATTTGTGAGCATATTGGTGTAAAATTATGCGAATGAATCTATAGAAACCAGGTGGAACAACAGTATGATTTTTGAAACACACGCACACTACGAAGATGAAAAATTTGACGAGGACAGGCATACCTTACTTGCTTCCATGCGAAAATACGGAATCGGGCACATTGTCAACGTAGGCTCAACAATCGAAACTTCCATAAAAAGCATCGAGCTGGCAGAACAGTATGATATGGCCTATGCAGCAGTCGGCGTGCATCCAAGTGAGATTGCATGTCTGGACGAAACAGGCATGGAGCTTTTGGCAAACCAGGCGAAGCATCCAAAAGTCGCAGCGATCGGAGAAATCGGGCTGGATTATTACTGGGAGAAAGATCCGGCTGTGCGCGAAAAGCAGAAGGATTGGTTTCGCAGGCAGCTTGCCTTGGCAAAGGACGTACAGCTTCCGGTAATTATCCATTCCAGGGATGCAGCGGAGGATACACTGGCGATTATGAAAGAAGCGTATCAGATGCAGATTCCCGGCATCATTCATTGCTTTTCGTATTCAGCAGAGCTGGCGCAGGAATATGTAAGGATGGGATATTATATTGGCGTCGGCGGCGTTGTTACATTTAAAAATGCGAAAAAGCTGAAAGAGGTTGTAAGCAGCGTTCCCTTGCAGTCTCTGCTTCTGGAAACAGACTGCCCATACATGGCGCCGGAACCTTACCGCGGCAAGAGAAACAGTTCACTGTATCTTCCTTATATCGCAGAAAAAATTGCCGAGATCAAAGGATGCACAGCAGAAGAAGTGATTGCAGTGACAGAGCAAAATGCGTTTGATATCTACCGTATAAGGCGTAAGCAGCCGGAAAACGCATTGGAATAATCTGAGGAAAGGAATCTATGGGAGACTTAATTCATCCGCAGAAAACAATAGAGATTTTAAAAAAATATAATTTTCACTTTCAAAAAAAGTTCGGACAGAATTTTTTAATTGACGCACATGTGATGGACAAGATCCTGGCTTCTTCTGCGATCACAAAGGATACGTTTATTCTGGAAATCGGTCCAGGAATTGGTACGATGACACAGTTTTTGTGCGAACATGCAAGGTTTGTGGCAGCAGTGGAGATTGACCAGAATCTGATCCCTGTTTTAAACGATACATTAAGCGCTTACCACAATGTCATGGTGATCAACGACGATATATTAAAAGTCGATATCGGGCGATTGGCAAAGGAAAAAAACGACAGCAAGCCGATCAAAGTCGTGGCAAACCTGCCATATTACATTACGACGCCGATTATTATGGGACTCTTTGAAAGCCACGTGCCATTAGAGAGCGTTACAGTAATGGTGCAAAAAGAGGTCGCACAGCGGATGAAGGCAAAGCCTGGCACCAAAGATTACGGGGCACTTTCCCTAGCCGTACAATATTATGCCCAGCCAGAGATTGTAGCAAATGTACCGCCCAACTGCTTTATGCCAAGACCGAAGGTCGGAAGTGCAGTGATCTGCTTAAAGTGCCATCAAAAGCCGCCCGTTTCGGTGAAAGACGAAAAGCTGATGTTTGAGATCATCAGGGCTTCTTTTAATCAAAGGAGAAAGACGCTTGTAAACGGGCTGCATCATTTTCCAGGGATTCCGCTATCGAAGGAGCAGATTCAGGAACAGATTGAGGTGATGGGGCTGCCTGAAGCGGTTAGAGGAGAGGCTTTGACGCTTGGACAGTTTGCGGTGCTTGCAGATGCGATTTATGATAGGATGAAATATTAGGTATTTGCATCTGTAGTATTTTTCAAGAACGGACGCTGGGAGAGGGGATTGGCACGCTCTGGCTGCGTTCGTTCCAGAAGATTAAGAAGCCCTAAGCATCCTGCGTTTACGCTGTGACCCCGTCCGGGCGCGGCACCTAGTTCGCCCTGGCTTGCAGCCAG
>CAMUPC010000243.1 GCA_947090545.1 uncultured Eubacterium sp.
ACGCAGGATGCTTAGGGCTCCTTACATTTTGGAACCGGAACAGGAAGCAAGCCCCTCGCCCCTTCCTCCAGCGTCCCTGTAAGCGCAAAAATGCAACACTTATTTCTTCGATCTGTTCATGCGTCTATTCTGGCGGGAGAATGGAATGGCCTTGAAAATGGGGCAGGCAATATGATAAAATACAACAGGACTGTAATCTGAAGCAATGAAAAGAACGAAGGAGGCGCTTGGAAAATGGACTTTGGTGATGCTGAAAAACGAATCCTTAGTTATTTTAAACGGGGTATGACGATATTTCATAATGGAAAAGAATTTGTAGTAAAAGAAGTTGGGAAACCAACTTGCCCCCAGGGAGAACCAAAGACAGATATTTATGTTCTGGCATCTGATGATAAGAGTTTTGAAGAAATTAAGATTTCATATAAAAAAGAAAATGCAGATTTTCTTGAAAATAAAACGAATGCAGAAAGGGCAGAGCAGTTATTAGGCCCTGATTGGCGATTGATAATAGAAAAATCAACGATTGGTATTAGAGATCGGTTTGAAAGACGAATGCGCATTTATAAGGAAAAAGCTGACAAAACAGAGAAAGGCGCAATAACTTTAGGATGGAAATTTGAATTCATGAATAAGCTCAGCGGAGAATTGTCAGGGATTATGGCATTGTCACAGGATCAGATTTATGATGTTTACACAGGAACAAATCTTTCTGCTGAAAAACGCGATGCATTTGTAAATGGGAGAACTGTTCATGATTCAGGTATCGCGAATTATATTTTGGTGTCTGATCGTGTGCATTGTGCACAGGATGTAATAGATCAAATGACCCCGATAGGGGAATATGTACAGAGAAACCCTCATATTTACTTTGCGTGTAAGGCGCTGAATTATAGGACATTTGCTAAAAAATTTGATGGAGACAGGCCTTTAGCGGTTCAGGTTAATTGGAGCATAGACGGCGAGAAGCTGGTTTCAGAACTTATATTTGACAGCCCGCTTGAGCTGAATGGAAAGGAAATGGCGGAAAGGCTGCTTCGATGTATGGAATATTTGGGGATAGAGACAACCGATGATATTAGTTCTGATAACGCTGACATGAGTTATGTGAATGGATGTTCAAAGATAAGGAAAAAGATGAACGTAATCAGCTTGTTTTCAGGATGCGGAGGTTTGGATCTGGGATTTGAAAAAGCGGGATTTGAGATCCCTGTTGCCAATGAATACGATAAAACGATTTGGGAAACGTATAAGGCAAATCATCCGAACAGCCATTTGATCGAGGGGGATATAAGAAACGTTGCAAAGGAAGATTTCAAACAGTACCTAGAGGGAGAGGTGGCTGGCATCATTGGAGGGCCGCCTTGCCAGTCATGGTCTGAGGCTGGCGCTTTGAGAGGAATTGAAGATGCCAGGGGACAGCTTTTTTTTGATTATATCAGAATCTTAAAAGAGTTTATGCCGAAATTTTTTCTGGCAGAAAATGTGAGTGGGATGCTTGCGAACCGGCATTCAGAAGCTGTTCAAAATATTTTATCCTTGTTTGCTGAGGCTGGATATGATGTTTCCTTGACGATGGTGAATGCGAAAAATTATGGTGTGGCAGAAGAACGCAAAAGAGTGTTTTACATCGGCTTTCGCAAGGACTTAAAGATCGCGTTTGAATTTCCAAAGGGCTCAACCGAAGATGATAAAAAGAAAATCACACTAAGAGACGTTATTTGGGATTTGCAGGATACGGCTGTTCCGTCAGGCCCCAAAAACCATCATAATCCAGAAGCAGTCAATCATAACGAGTATTTTACAGGTGCGTTTTCGCCAATTTTTATGAGCAGAAACCGGGTAAAAGCGTGGGATGAGCAGGCGTTTACCGTCCAGGCATCGGGAAGGCAGTGCCAGTTGCATCCACAGGCGCCTAAGATGGTCAAGTTCGACAAAAATGATTGTCGCTTTGTAGAGGGAAAGGAACACCTTTACAGGAGAATGACGATTCGGGAGGTGGCACGTGTGCAGGGATTTCCAGATGATTTCAATTTTATATACAAGGAAACAAATAATGCATATAAAATGATTGGCAATGCGGTTCCTGTCAATCTGGCATATGAAATTGCAGCAGCGATTAAAAAGGCGCTGGAAAACGTTTATTGAATAAGCTACAAAAGATTGAGGCGGTATGCGGCTTATGTATGAATTTAAAAATATCTCTCAACATACACACAAGACAATGAAAAAACTCAAATCCAATGATACGAGCATCGAAACGATACTTCGGAAGGAATTATGGAAGAGAGGGTATCGGTTTCGGAAAAATGATGCGCAGCTTCCTGGAAAACCGGATATTGTTTTGACAAAATATAAAATTGTTATTTTTTGTGATGGGGAGTTTTTTCATGGCAAGGATTGGGAAGTGAGAAAACCGGTCTTGGCACAGGGGAATAATGGAGACTACTGGGTGAAAAAGATATCGCGCAACCGTGAGCGGGACGAAGAGACGAACAAACTGCTTTCGTATCTGGGATGGACGGTCATTCGGTTTTGGGGAAACGATATCAAGAAACATACGGATGAGTGTATTAGAGTGATTGAAGAGGCGATTTTTGATAAAAAAATGAGCAGCGTTTTTATGGAAGAGGAAGATGATGTTTGACAGCTTTGCTGTATCAGACGACAGGAAGCGGCTTTGAGAAATCAAGGCTGCTTTTTTTAGTTAAAGTTTCCTATTGGTTAATTTTGTTTACTGAAATATCGCACTGGTCGATTGCATGTTTTCGGATCTTCCTGTTATAATCAATACAAAAGAAACAGAAAAATTTTAGGAGAATTTACAATGAATAAACTGAATTTATCAGAAAACCTTGTCCGGCTGCGGCATCAGAAAAAGCTGACGCAGGAAGAGCTGGCGGATTTTATGGGGGTTACGAAGGCTTCGGTTTCCAAGTGGGAAAAGGGGCAGAATACGCCGGATTTGCTGCTGCTGCCGCAGCTTGCGGCGTTTTATGGGGTAACGGTCGATGCGCTGATCGGGTATGAGGCGCAGCTTAGCGCAGAGCAGATCCGCTGTACGTATGCAAAGCTGTGCAGGGACTTTGCCAGCCTGCCGTTTGCGGAGGCGGTGGAGGAAACGAGGGCGCTTGCCCATCGGTATTATGCGTGTTATCCGTTTTTGTTGCAGCTTGGCATTTTATACTGGAACCACTATATGCTTGCCGCAGAGAAGGAGGAGGGAATGCAGCTTTTACAGGAGGCGGTGGGCTGGTGTGAGCGGATTTTGCAAAACAGCAGTGATGTCGGACTGTGCAGTGATGCGTTTGCGTTAAAGGCGGGGCTGAATTTGCAGCTTGGGAAGGCGGCGGAGGTGGTAGAGGCGTTGGAGCCTGCGGCAGACCCGTGCCGTATTGCGGGGCAGAACGGGAGTATTTTGGTGCAGGCTTACCAGATGGCGGGAGAAGCTGAGAAGGCGAAGCGTTACGTGCAGGTGAAGTATTATCTGGACCTGGTCAATCTGGTCGGGGATGCGGTGCTGTACCTTTCGCTGTATGAGGAGAAGGAAGCGGCGTGTAGGGAGACGGTTCGGCGTGTGCGGGGAATGCTAGAGCTGTACCAGCTTGAAGAGCTTCATCCGAACCTGTCGGCGCAGTTTCATTACCAGTCCGCAGTCTTTTTTGCTGCGCGGGGGAAGAAAGAGGAAGCGTTGGAAGCGCTCCTCTGCTTTGAAAAGTGTGTGGGCAGGCTTTTGCGTGCAGAGGAGGTAAAGCTTCATGGAGACGGCTATTTTGATTTGCTGGATACGTGGATGGAACGGCTGCCGCTTGGAAGCATGGCGCCCAGGGACAGGAGCTTTATTATAACGAGCGTGCGGGAGGGCATGGCGCACCCGGCGTTTGACAGCATCCGGGGCCAGCAGGAATTTCAACGGCTAATGCGCAGCCTGCTTGAACAATAAGCAGATTTCAGGAGGAGTTTTCATGTTAAAGATAGAACATTTGACGAAGCATTATAAAGGGAGCAAAAAAGGGGTCACAGACTTAAGCCTGCATATCGCGCCCGGAGATCTGTATGCATTTATCGGACATAACGGCGCAGGCAAGACGACGACATTAAAATGTGTGACAGGCATCCAGCCGTTTGACGCGGGATCAATTCAAATTTGCGGGAAGGATATCCGCAAAGATCCTGTCTGGTGCAAGCGGCAGTTTGCGTATATCCCGGATAACCCGGATTTGTATGAATATCTGACCGGGATTCAGTATGTAAGCTTTCTGGCGGACGTCTTTGGCGTTGGGGCTAAGGAGCGGGAACAGAGGATTCAAACGTATGGTGATTTGTTTGAAATTACAGCATCCTTGGGAGATTTGATTTCCGCTTATTCGCATGGCATGAAGCAGAAGCTGGCTTTGCTGTCCGCGCTGGTGCATGAGCCTCGGCTTTTGATTTTGGATGAGCCTTTTGTGGGGCTTGACCCGAAGGCGTCGGTAATTTTAAAAGACCTGATGCGCGGCATTTGCGCCAGGGGCGGTGCGATTTTCTTTTCTACCCATGTTTTGGATGTGGCGGAAAAGCTGTGCAACAAAGTAGCGATCATTAAGGACGGGACGCTTGTGTCCGCCGGAGAGATGGAAGCGGTATTAAAACAAGGGCAGTCTTTGGAGTCTGTGTTTATGGAGGTAACAAAAGATGGTACGGCAGATTAAAAACATGACAAAGCTGGAGCTGTGCAATCTGTACGGCATCAATGTCTTTCGGTTTACCAAAGACCGCAGGGTGAAAAGGAAGTATTTGTGCCTGCTGGCGCTCTGGTGCCTGCTGCTTGTGATGCTTGCAGGTTATCTGGGCGGCTTGTCCTATGGGCTGATTTCACTCGGATTGGGGGAAGTGGTTCCTGCTTATTTGCTTACCATTTCCAGCCTGATGATTTTCGTATTTGGAATGCTGAAAGCGGGAAGCATGATATTTCGCAGGGAAGGCTATGAGGTGCTGTGTGCGATGCCGTTTCCTGCCGGCGTGCTTGCGGTAAGCCGCCTGCTGCGGATGTATGCGGAAAACTTGCTGCTGACGGTTTTCGTGCTGCTGCCTGGCTGTGCGGTATACGCCTGGGAGCTGCGTCCGGGCGCCAGCTTTTATCTGGCGGTATTTTTGGAGATCTGGGCGGCGCCAATGCTTCCAATGGCTGTAGCCGTGCTTGCCGGGGCGCTCGTTACCGGGATTTCCTCCCGTATGCGCCATAAGAGCCTGGCTGCTTCTGTACTGTCGGTGTTAGCCGTGCTTGTGATGCTCTTGCTTACTTCCCGGCTGTCTGTGATGGAAGGCAGTATAGATGCTGAAATGATGAAAAACCTATCGGCTGTGGTCACAGGCGTGTTAAAAAAGGTATATCCGCCTGCTGTATGGCTTGGCATGGCGGCTGTACATGCGGATCTGGCACAGGGGCTTTTGGGCGTGGGCGTGTCTGTAGCTGTCTTTGCAGCAGTATCTGCGGGCGTTGTCGTTTGCTTTCCAAACATCTGTCAGCGGCTTTGCGGCAGCTTCGCGGCGCATTCGTATCATCTTGGCGGGCTGAAAGCAGGATCTGTGATGGCGGCGCTTGTAAAGCGTGAGTTTCGGCGGTATTTTTCATCGAGCGTATATGTGACGAATACGATCATTGGGCCGGTGATGGGATGTGTGCTTGCGGGCGCGGTATTTGTCACAGGCACAGATTCACTCGAACGCCTTCTGCCAGTTTCGTTTCCTGTTAGGTCGCTGATTCCATATGCGCTGGCAGGCGCCTTTTGTATGATGACGACAACAGCGGTTTCGATTTCTATGGAAGGAAAAAACTGGTGGATTGCCAAAAGCCTGCCGCTGTCGGCAAAACAGGTGTTAGATGCAAAGATCGTGATGCATCTGCTGCTGGTACTTCCGTTTTATGCAGTGGCAGAAGTGCTTTTGATCCTTGCGTTAAAGCCTGTCGGCTGGGAGCTTGCCTGGCTGGTGCTTGTTCCGGCGGTTCTGATTGTCTTTTCCAGTGTATATGGCATTGTGGTTAATCTGCATGTTCCAGTGCTGCAATGGGAACATGAGGTCAGCGTAGTTAAGCAGAGTGCTTCTTCGATACTGGGCGGTTTGGGTGGGTTTGTAATTGCGGTTTTCAGTGCGGCAGGGGCGGCAGTAGTGGGTGGTGCGTATGCAGGGGTTTATCACGGGGGGATTTGCCTGGCGGTGGCACTTGTGACGGCTTGGCTGTATTGGGGTGGCCAGCGGTTTGATCTTTGGGGGAAGGTGGAATGATGGTGCTGCGGTAGGGTTTTTGTTTGTGGGACGCTGGAGGAAGGGGAGCGGGGCTTGCTTCCGGTTCCGATTCCAAAATGTA